>CAZGFN010000023.1:0-34909 GCA_964524945.1 uncultured Isosphaeraceae bacterium | reverse complement strand
CATCTCGAACAGTCGATGGCGGAACTCACCGAAATGCTCGGCGCGGAGAGCTCTCGCATCACCACAGTTGCGGAATACTTGGTGGCAGCACATGAGGCACTAGGCGATGAGGCTAGCGCGGCGCGATATCGGGCCATGCTTGATGATGAGTCGCCCTAAGCAGCGATCGGCCAAGGACACCCGCCAGATCGACCTCACGGATGAGTTTGCCGTTCGTGTCCCGGCTTTCGAAATAGCCCCCTCGCCACCGACTGCTATCGCGGACTCAGTAAAGCCCAGTGACTGTCGAAGTCGGTGTGCTGCGCGGCGTCGAGAATATTGCCTCCGACATCGTTGAGATACTTGGTCACCTGCGCCACGATGTCCGGGCGGTCGGGGCAGTGAATGAGGACGACCACTTCGTGTGGAGATGCTGTTGACATGACCGGGGCGTCTTATCTCGAGGTCCGATTACAAACGGATTCTCGACCTGCAGCACAGGAATCGCAACGAAATTCGTTGAAACTCGCATGACACCCCTATTGGTCTGCAATTTCCAGTATGATTGCTTGGCTCGGCAGACGTTGTCCGTCTTCGAGGAGGTCATCATCGCTCGTCAACCACCGGCATCAACCGGACCACGCGAGATGACCTGAGACATCTTGAGATCACCAAGGCCACCGGAAGCCTTCAAGATCCGGACGTCCAAGGACACAGACAACATGCACTTTCATGAACTGCGGCTCGCAGAGCCCATCGTTCGCGCGGTCGCGGCTGCGGGTTACGACACCCCCACTCCCATTCAAGCCAGCACGATTCCCATCATTCTCAAGGGGAAAGATGTGCTTGGATGCGCCCAAACCGGCACCGGCAAGACAGCGGCCTTTGCACTGCCGATACTGGATCGTCTTGCCAAGGGCGAGCGACCAGTCGCCCCAAAGCCGCCTCGCCACGAAAAACGAGCCCCGCGAAGCAAACGCGGCCGCCCTCGTTTTACGCCCAGACCCTGCATGCCTCGCGCCTTGGTACTGGCACCAACACGAGAACTGGCCACGCAAATCTACGAGAGTTTCCGAACCTATGGTGAGAACCTTCACCTCAAGCACCTCGTCGTGTTTGGTGGCGTCAGCCAAAGCGGTCAAGTTCGCACGATGCGTGGCGGCATCGATGTCATCGTCGCCACGCCAGGTCGACTCTTGGACCTGATGAGCCAAGGTCTCATCAACATGACGGCGATCGAAGTGCTGGTGCTCGATGAAGCAGATCACATGCTCGACATGGGGTTCATCCCCGACATCCGACGCATCATTGAAAAACTTCCCAAGGTTCGGCAGACACTTTTCTTCTCGGCAACCATGCCGCCTGAAATTCGCTCGCTCTCCGATTCCATTCTCACCAATCCGGTACCAATTGCGGTTGATCCAGTAGCTTCGACGGTCGAACTCGTCAATCAACAGGTCTACCACGTGCCCCGCAAGCACAAACCCGTCCTCCTCGAGCGACTCCTTCGCCGATCAAACATGACGCGGGCGCTCGTGTTCACGCGAACCAAGCATGGCGCTGACAAACTCGTTCAGCGACTTCAAAAGTCAGGCCTCAATGCTGGAGCCATTCACGGCAACAAGAATCAAAATGCTCGCACGCGGGCCTTGGCCAGTTTCAAGTCTGGTGAAATGCCCGTGCTGGTTGCCACCGACATTGCCGCGCGTGGAATCGATGTATCCAACGTCAGTCACGTGGTCAACTACGACATGCCCCTTGTGGCTGAAACCTATGTTCACCGCATTGGACGCACGGCCCGAGCTGGGGCCAAGGGTATCGCCATCAGTTTGTGTGATCATGACGAACGCCGAACACTTCGAACCATCGAACGACTGACCGATCAGCGACTGGATGTCGAAGAGTGCGATCAGGATCTACGTGGTGCCCCTGAATCGAACCACAAACGTACGCAGCGACCACGGCAGCACAAGAATGGCCGCAGTAACGGTGCGGGACGTAATGACCGTCGCAGAGATCATGCCAAACCCGCGGCCAGCCACCATCGCCCTTCCAAAGATCAACGTCCACCTGCTGGTGGCTGGTCGACCTCCAAAGTCGATGCCGACCATCGCCGTCAAGATGAAGAAGACAGTCAGAGTGGGGGCACACGCCGAAACAAGAAACACCGCTTCAATACACCACGCGGAAACAAGTCGACAGCCAAGACATTCAAGCAACCTTCGCATCGCGGGCAGAAGCCCCAAGAGCAAGGTGGCGACAAGTCGAACAACCGTCCCAAGCGGACATTCAAGAAGACTTCCAGCAATGGGTCCAGCAAGTCAAATGCCAGCAGCAAAACTGGTGCCACAAAGCGAGGCCGCAATCAGACCAATGGAAAGAAGTCCACTGCGACGCGTTGGTCCAAACCCGGTATGAAGAGCGGACGCCCCTCCAACAAGGGCAACGGTCACAAGAAGGCCAACTACGCCAAGGCATGACGCGATGATCATGTCCCTCACTTCAGGCACGTTGGCACTCTCAAGCGGCGCTATCGTGGCCATCGTGATCGGTGGCGGGCTGCTGCTTCTGACCATCGTGGCCATCGTGATGTACAACCGGATGGTCCACTTGCGACAGTCGTGCAAGGAATCATGGGCCGACATCGATGCCGAACTCCAACGTCGCCATGACTTGATTCCCAACATCGTCGAGACCGTCAAGGGCTATGCATCCCATGAACGCAGCGTGCTGGAGACCGTTACGACACTTCGCAACCAAGCAGTGTCAGCGAAGCGACAAGGCGCCGCCGACCGATTCGGCATAGAACACCAACTCGGCGCTGCTACATCCGGTCTGATGGTGCAACTCGAGGCCTACCCAGACCTCAAAGCCAATGCGAATTTCCTGCAACTTCAGCAGGAACTCAGTGAGACAGAAACTCGCATTGCCCGCGCTCGTCGCTTCTACAACGACAACGTGCGTGACTTCCACAACGGCGTGCAGATGTTCCCAAGCAGCATGGTGGCCAGCGCGGGAGGTTTCAAACGATCCGAGCACACCTACTTTGAAGCAGGCGGATCGTCTCGCGAACCTGTTCAGGTTGCTTTCGACAAGTCCTGATCACCCTTCGATTGCTGCAACTTCATGTTCGGCCAGACGGGCTGCTGCCCAGTCGCCCCACCAATCACCGTCGGCGACGCAGCGCGGCCGATGGCCAAAGCCTACCTGTGGTGCGGCCATCAACGCCTCGATGCTTCCGGGAGGTGGCGACGTTGACAGAGGGGTGGGTGCTAGTGACCGGCCAGCATCAGCACGATGACTATGCCCGCAGCGAGTATCGATATTGACATCGCGCTCATCGCAGCGATGGCCGCAGCCGTGGGCTTGGTGTTCATGGCGGCCATGTCGTGGCCTGCATGTGGGTCGCCGCTTGACATATCCATGCCAGGCTTGTCGTGGCGGGATGAATCCTTCTTTAAACGCACCGTCACCATTCCGTGCTTGAGATGACGTGTGACCAACCACCAATTCATGGGATAGGCGCAGAGGAAGCCAATGATCAACGCCATGGACATAATGAACCAGAATGCTGGCGAGGCAGGGTCATGGGATCCCTCGACGGCGGGCATCCAGAACTTGGCCACCAGCAGCATGCCTGCCATGAGAATGTTCATCGATAGGAACTCGGGGATGAAGGTTATTCGCAGCGACTTGAGGTAATTGCCTCCGGCCATTTCCCGCATTGCAAAGGCCTGGAAGAAGGCCCAGCCAAAGCCAAAGCCAAGCAGATACTCCACGACAATGTCGATGGCCATGCTCGTGTGGAGCAGTGATGCGATTGCCGCCCCAGCCACGATGCCAAGGCCATCGCCGGCAGCGCAGTGCATGGTCGAACCGAGCACCTGTCTCCACGTCGCGGCCACAAATTGCTCGTGCGTCCCGGGCAGCGGCTCTCGGCAGCCCAGCAGGTACATGAAGGCCCCGAGCGGCCCGAGGAAGACCGTCAGAATGATGAACCCCCACTGCAATGCCTTCGCTTCGGGCGTTTTCCAGATGTCCACTGCGACAAAGAGCAGCGACAGCCCCGTCAGAATGAACCACAGCAGCATGACACCATCAAGCATGGAGTAGAGCGTACCCCATGGGTTTGGACCCTGAGAGAGCCTTGCTGGAGGATGGGCACCCACCCGCAAGACCAACTCCCCCCAAACGCGTCTGAACGCCTCTGGACGCTGTCGGATGCCCCGAGGACTGCAATATTGAAATTTCTGGGGGGCGAGCGCGAAACCGTGTGAGTGGTGACGTTCTTGGGGTGTACACAAGGCAGCATCAATCTCGGAGAATTCCAATGCCCCATTTCCTCACGACCTCACTGACAACCTTGGCCCTATCTACCACGCTTGCTGTAGCTCAGGATGAAGACTCGGAACTGATCGCCTTCAACTTCCCAGGTGGATCGATGGTCGAGTACGTCCAGGCCATCCAACAGGTTCACTCAACGCCGGATATCTCTCTTGTGGTCATGCCAGGTGGCCTCGATGAACTGGAAGTGCCAGCCATGAACATCCGCATGACGAGCAAGTGGGAACTGGTGTCCCTGATCGATATGTTTGAGACGTCCAAGCCTGGACGACTGATTCGCGCCGAGACGCTTGTACCCGGCGAATCGGTGGTTATGGTCAAACCCATCATTGAATACACACCAGTGGACAATGGCTTTGGTAGTGCCGGAGCGCCCGATACATCCAGTCACGTCTACGTTTATTCGCTTCCTCGACACGCCGATATGGCATCGACGCTCGAAGCGATCGAAGCAGGCATCGAGATGACTCAGGACAGCGAAGCTGTCATCCGATTCCACGAGCCCACGGGCATCATCTTTGTCGATGCCTCCAATGAGTCGCAGGATGTCGTTGACGCCGTTCTGGACAATATCAAGGTCCGGCCCGCTCGCACAGGCGTAGGAGGAGGGGGAGGAGGAGGAGCTATGGGGCGACCTAGCGGCGCCACCGCAGATCAGGCGGCTCAGATTGAGGCACTCGAACAGAAGTTGCGACAAGCAGAAGACACCATCGCTCGTTTGAATGACCTCCTCAAGCAGGCTACAGAGACCGGCGAGTAACCTAATGCCATGTTTGAGCACATCTCGAGCGTTGGCACGCTCACCAAGCGAATCGCATCGGGTGACACCGATGCGTTCGCTCGGTTGTATGAGTCATGTTTTGATGAGTGCCTCGACGAAGTCAGACGCATGACGGCCATGGACGTCTCAACCTGTTTGGACATCGTTCAGGATGCCATGCTTCGCGCCGCCACGGCCATGCCTGTGTTTGAAACTCACGAAGACCTACATCGCTGGATGCGACGCGTACTGCTCAACGGCGCACGAGATCGCATGCGAAGTGAACTGCGGCGGGCGCGTCGCGAATCGGCACCGCGGCCAGTGTCTGAGACAACTATCGACGCCGACGAACTGCAAGACCTCCAAAGCAGGATCGATGCGCTTGACACCGAGTCCGCCAGCCTCATTCGGTGGCGTTTCGACTTTGGCTGGACGCTCGAACGCATCGGGCGGGAACTTGGCCTCAAGCCCGGCGCCGTCGATGGACGGATTCGTCGGATCCTGACACGCATGAGAGGCAAGCGAGACTGACCGTGCCACACTCACACGAACACCACTCAGAAGAAATCCGCACGCGCCGCGAAGACATGCTCACCCATGTACAACATGCCATGCGGCGATCGCACGCCCGTCGCCTCCAACGACGCTCGGCCGGAGTCGTGGCGCTCGCGATGATCATCGTCGCCGGGGTGGCGATCATGCTATTCCCGGGCAGTCGAACAGGCACGTCCTCGCCCAAGATTCTGGTGATGGCCTCTACAATCCAAGGCATTTCCCAGCCCATCGGCGGTGGGCTGCGAGTCAGCCATTCAATCACATCCTGCGAGGTGCTCGACACACTGGCCGAGGCCAAGATTCCCGCGGCCATCGTCTGCGCCAATACATGTTCGCTTCGCCTGCTCGATCAACCCTTTGATGAGCCTATTGCCCTGCGCTAGCGTTCGCCTGCATCAATTCTTCCATGCGATGGAGCGAATCGCGGATGTCAGCGAGCACTGCGGCGTCGCCTTCCGGTGGCACTGCTGTCTTCAGCGTTGATGTCACCTCATGCAAGCGATGTTCGGCCGCGGACAAGACATCCCGCTGGGCAAGGACCGCATTGCGGAAGTCCAAGGTGTCCTCAATTCCCACGAGCGATACCAGAGCACCGCCAGCGCCGGATGATCCCGCCGTCTCCACACTCAGTGCATGCAGATCCAAGTAGCGCATGATCGGCCCTTGCTTGAGGGCCAGGTCCGTGATCTTCTCAAGTGGAATGGTCTTCTCAATCGTGTTGATCCAGCCCTTTTTGACCACCAGCGTCTTGGTGGTCAGCGTGCATCCGATGTGCTCGAGATACTTGAGTGTGAGTTTGCGCCCAAAGTAAAACCAGAAGGGAATCAGTGGAATCGTGACCACAAAGATCAACATGATGACGGCCCCACTGAGCAACCAGTAGGTGCACACACGCGGGTTGAATTTGGCCTCTAAAAGAATGGCGGGATCCGACATAGCAGCACTGTACGCCAATTATGCGGAGCATACGGCGCGCGATCGCTCCCTAAAAAATTGCTCCCTGCCGCGCCTGCAGGCCTCACAGCACCACAAATTGAACACTGGGGAGATGATTTACGAGCATTTTATGGGCTATGGTGCCCACCTGTCATCTGACATAAGAAGGAACAGAACATGCTGACGCTCGCTTTACTCACGACTTTGGCCGCCCCCCCTGCTGGTGGGTCGATGTTTCGCCATCCCGATATCTCTGATAAGCACATTGTCTTTGTGTACGGAAACGATATGTGGCGTGCTCCGCGTGAAGGCGGGACGGCCTTGCCGCTGGCTTCGCCCTCTGGCGTGGAGCGATCCCCCCGCTTCAGCCCCGACGGCACCGAGGTTGCGTTCGTTGGGAATTACGACGGTGGGCGTGATTTGTACGTCATCCCCATCCACGGAGGCATTCCCCACCGCGTCACGCATCATCCCGCCGGGGAGTCCCTGAGCGACTGGACGACAACGGGCGACCTGCTCTTTGCGGCGCGGGGAATGGGCGACATGCCCATGACCGAAGAAGCCTGGCGTGTCGACAGCGAGGGTGGTCTGCCCGAGCAACTTCCCGTTCCGTGGGGTTCGCATGCGGCCATCAATCGCACCGGAACACAACTGGCCTACACGCCCACGCAGCGGGATGGCAGCACATGGAAGCGGTATCGCGGCGGCATGGCCAGCGACATCTGGCGTGTCGATCTTGGCACTGGCGAATCAAAACGCATCACCGACTGGGAAGGCACCGACACCATTCCTATGTGGCATGGCGAAGATATTTTCTATCTGTCCGATGCTGGCGATGAGCACCGCCTGAACCTCTGGAAGTACGACACGAGTAAGGACGCGCACCGGCAGCTCACCAAGTTCAAGGACTTTGACGTCAAGTGGCCCGCCATTGGTCCTGACGATGATGGACCCGCCACAATCGTGTTTCAACACGGTCCGAACATCAAGGTCTACCACGACCGATCGGGGATCGCCCGCACGGTCGACATCGATGTGCCCGGCGCCACGGCCTCCATTCGGCCGCAACTGGTCGATGTCTCCAGCTCTATCAAGCGTGCGGGACTCTCTCCGACATCCAAACGGGTCGCCGCGGAGGCTCGAGGCGATATTTGGACCTTGCCCGCCGAGAAGGGAAGCCCACGCAATCTCACCCGCAGCAGCGGCGTGGCGGAACGATCACCTGCGTGGAGCCCGGACGGGAAGTGGATTGCCTACTTCTCAGACGAGCCCGGCGAGTACGAGTTGTTTATTCGTACGAGTGATGGTTCGGATGAACCGCGTCGACTGACCAGTGATATGGGACCGTTTAAAAACTCCATCTGGTGGATGCCCAACTCCGAGTCATTGCTCTACGGCGACAAGACCGGCACCGCCTATCGCGTCGATGTTGACAATGGAAACCGCACCAAGATCGGATGGAATCCCTATGGCGCCTTCCCGCAGCCATCCTTTTCCCACGACTCCCGCTGGATTGCCTGGGGCGCCGGTGACGAGCACTCACCGCAGGGGCGCGTCCATCTGCACGACACAGAGTCGGGCGATACGCACATCGTCACCGATTCCATGTTCAGCGATACGTCGCCGGCCTTCGACCGAGCAGGCGAATATCTGTACTTTGCATCCAATCGCCACTTTCAGCCGTCGTACTCCAGTCTGGATCTAGATACAACGTGGATTTACAACAACTCGGGCGTGCTGATCGCCGTACCGCTGCGAGAGGATGTCGACCACCCGTGGCTCGAGGAGAGCGACGAAGAAGAGTGGACCGATGACGAGGACAGCGACGAGGAGGATGAATCAAAGGACGACAGTGAGGATGAATCAAAGGACGACGGTGAGGATGAGGATGAGAACTCCACCGATCAGTCCAGCAATGGCCACGCCAACCCCATCACGGGCACGTGGGACATCGCCGCAGCATCACCGGGCATCCCCCCAATGGATTTGGTACTCAAACTGACCCTGCATTCAGACGACACGGTCACGGGCACCATGACCAGTGACCTATTCAAAGGCACCCTCGAAGGCACGTGGGACGCAGCATCCAAGACTCTCTCGATGCATCTCTCGATCGCTGACGCCCCTGCAATTCTGGTTAAGGGAACCGTCACCGAGGACACCTTGGAAGGAACCGCGTCAGCAGAAGGCAGCGAAGATTTCGTATGCACTGGAACTCGTCGCGCAATTGGCGAGAAATCCGCAGATAGCGAAGACACAGACGACGATGACAACGACGATGTGATCGAAATCGATCTCAATGGCTTTGAGGCACGCGGCTTCCGCCTTCCTGTGAGCCCCGGTCAGTTCGGCAATCTGGCAGTCAACCACAAGAACCAACTCATGTACACACGAAATGGCGATGGCATCAAGGTCTTTGATCTATCCGATGACGATGCGGAAGAACAATCGGCTGGTTCCGGGTCGTACTTCTCCATGAGCGGTGACGGCAAGAAGATTCTCGTCGGCGGGAGCGGTGCCGGCCGAATTCGCAAAGCCGGCGCCGGAAGCGGCGGCGATCGCGTGGTGACCGACCCGATGCTCGTCTCCATCACACCGCGGGACGAGTGGCGACAGGTTGTCAATGATGCGTGGCGCATTCAGCGTGACTACTTCTACGAGCCAACCATGCATGGCGTTGACTGGGAACAAGTCCGAGAGGATTATCTGCCGATGGTCGACCATGCCATGACACGCAGTGATGTGAACTACATCATCGGAGAGATGATTGGCGAACTCAATATTGGACACGCCTACAACATGGGTGTCGACAACGAAGACGAGCCTCACCGCAGCGTAGGCATGCTCGGCGTCGATTGGGAACTCGCGACCATCGATCCGCAGGAGTGGGCCGCACAACGCACGCAGGTCGATGCTGAGAACCAAGATGAAGACGACGCTGAAGAAGACCCTGAAGAAGACCCTGAAGAAGACCCTGAAGATCGCGACTACTACGAGGACCTTCCCGACGCATGGCCGCGGGCCTATCGCGTCGCACGCACCTATGGGGGTGGCCAGTGGGACATCGATGCCCGGGACATGAGTCATAGGCAGGGCCTGGAACTAGACGAGGGTGATTTCGTATTAGCCGTCAATGGCGCTGAGATCGATCCCACACTCGACCCGTGGACCTCCTTCATCGGAACCGCCGGTCGACCCGTGACGCTGACCGTCAGCGACAAGCCAGTCATCGACGACGACGCAAGAGAGGTGGTCATCAAACCTCGCAGCGGAGACCGAAATCTGCGATATCGCGATTGGATCGAATCCAACCGCGCCACAGTCGATGCCTTGTCCAACGGCGACGTGGGCTATATCTACGTCCCCAACACCGGTCGCAACGGACAATCGGACCTCATCCGACAGTTCTACGGCCAGGCACACAAGAAGGCGCTCATCGTTGACGATCGATGGAATGGCGGCGGTCAGATTCCCACCCGCTTTATCGAGTTACTCAATCGACCGGTGACCAATTACTGGCGCGTCCGCGACGGGAAAGATTGGTCGTGGCCCCCAGACTCCCACCAAGGGCCCAAAGCCATGCTCATCAATGGCAATGCTGGCTCCGGTGGCGATATGTTCCCGTGGCTGTTCAGGCACAATGATCTCGGCCCAATCATCGGCACACGAACCTGGGGCGGACTCGTTGGAATCTCGGGTAACCCGGGACTGATCGATGGTGGCTACGTCTCGGTACCAACGTTTGGCTTCTATGAAACTGACGGCACATGGGGCGTCGAAGGACATGGAGTCGACCCGGACATCGAAGTGCTCGCCGATCCGGCGCTCATGCGTGAAGGCGGCGACCCGCAGTTGGAACGGGCCGTGGCAGAGATGCTCGCAGCCATCGCCGATCATCCCTACACGCTCCCTCAACGCCCTGCTTCGCCCGATCGCAGTGGGATGGGAATGCTCGATCAGGACAAGTAGAACGCATGCTTAACCTGTCGCCGGATGCCAGTAGGCTTGGAGTGCTGTGGGTCACAGATCACACTGAGCGTTGGTTCGGTGGTTTGACCGCTCGCTCAAGGAGCCAGACATCTTTTGTCCTTGACGCTGTGATTGACATTGGCAGTTGGTTTCATCTGGTTTCAAATAGTCACAGGTAGTCGAAGCGAAGATTAATCCGCATTGCCAGCCCTCTGAGGTGGCCTGCAGGACATTCCTTCTAATGCAGCGTTGCTTCAGGAGCAGATTTGTGCTGGAATGGGCACAGAGGAGAAGCCCATGCGTACCCCGCTGATCACCCTCGGGGCCAGCCTGCTGCTGGCCGGAACGACCCTCGCTGACATCACGCTGATCTTTGACAGCGGCTGGATCATGGGAGGCGATTCCACGGACATCAGCAGTGGCAACACGGTCAGCGGAATACTGACCGGCCTCGTGTTCGATCTCGAGTTCGATACCGTTCCCCCGATGTGGACCGCGGCAGGCGATGGTGGACTCTGCTTCATACCCTCGGGCGCGACATACGGAAGCTACAACATTCACTGCGGCCCCAGCATCGGCGACTTCCCCCCATCCTGGGACAACTGGGGGGTCCCCGGCAACTACACCCATTACGAGGACATGTCGGCCAACCCGGTCGTCATCGTCGGTGGCGTGCTCTGGTGGATCAACGGATGGTCGGCATCCGATGACTCCCGCTGGTATGGATCCATCACGTTACAAGGCGTTGACTGGGATGTGCCACTGGAGGAGTGCACCGTGGAACCCAGTCCCAACTGCGTTGGTGCGCCCCAGTATTCAGATCCCGACTACCAGGCATTCGGCGGTGGGACCATTGCATTCCAGAGCGCGGCGCCCGACGTGGTTGGCGGGTATGCGTTGACATTGTTCGACCTGTCCGGCACGCTTCCTCTTGATCAGGACTTTCCTCTTCCCCGCTACAGCCATCCATCCTGGACCGGCGCGAACCTGGGAAGCATCTTCGGGTTGGCGGTCGATGAAGAAGGAAACATCTATGCCACCACCTCGGTAACCTGGAGCTCGAATGTCGTGGGTTTCGGCGGCTGGGGAGCGGTCTACAAGATCGACACCTACACGGGACTGCCTTCCGTGTTCGCTTCGATCCCGATGCCAGCGCCACAGAGCGCTCTCGGCTCGATCACCTACGACTGTGATCACGGGCAGTTCTTCGTCTCGAGTTTCGAAGACGGCCTGATCTACCGTCTCGATCATGCAACGGGTGCGATCCTCGATACCTTTGATCACGGCACGCCCTACACCGGCACGCCGGGACCGGTCGCGCTTGGAGATCGACCATGGGCAGTCGAGGTCCACGGCAACCGGCTGTTCTACAGCATGTGGAACGAGAACCTGTTCAAGGGTTCCGCGACGATGGCCAACGAGATCTGGTCGGTACCGCTTGATCCCTGGGGAGCGCCGATCGCGGGAATGGAGAAACTCGAGATCATGTTGCCGGAATACCCGGGGGAGGACTGGTCGTCACCGGTCGCGGACATCGACTTCAGCCCGGAGGGCACCATGCTGCTGGCCGAACGGAACCAGATGGGCCAGTTGTTCAATAGCTCCTCGATCTCCGCTCATCGCGCTCGCATCTTTGAATACGAATGTACGGAGTCGGGGTGGGTTGATGCAGGCACCCCGTTCGTGATCGGCTGGGGCGTCAGCGGCACCAACGCCACAGGCGGCATAGATGCAACGACGACCCGGACATGGGCCTCCGGCGACGCGTTGCACATATATCCCCTCAACCCGGACAACATCTATGGATTCCAGGGATTCCCAAGGACTGGAGGTGATCCCAGCAACAGCGTGATCGTCGACTACCAGGGCGTCACCGATGGCCAGGACAAGTACCAGCTCGGCGATCTTGTTCTCACCGACATCAATGGCGGCGGGGCCTGCTGTTACGAGGTCGACTGCACGATCTTCTGCGAGGTCATGTCTGAGGAGGCCTGCCTCGAGTACCCCAACTCCTCCTTCCATCCGGGCATCCCATGCGAAGAGTGGGACTGCATCGTGGACCCGGGTGACGAGGGCGCGTGTTGCTACGAGGGCGCCACCGGGCTGATCTGCGAGCAACTGGACGAGTCGCTCTGCCTGGAAACGAATGGATACTTCTACCCGGGCATTCCATGCGAGTGCATCGTATGCGAAGTGCCTGATTACCTGGGCGCATGCTGCTACCAGTCGGATTGCACGCTCTACTGCTACGACATGAGTGAAGAAGAATGCAGCGGGTATTTCGGCAGCACGTTCTACCCGAACACCTCGTGCGATGCCGTGACATGCCCCCCACCTTCGGACAAGGAGGGCGCGTGCTGCTATGAGGACTCCGTCGAGGGCCCCTCGTGCATCTACACCAACGTCTGGACATGCGATGAATACAACGGAACATGGCATGCAGGCATTCCATGCGAGTGCATCGAATGTCCGAACGAGACACCCATGGGCGCATGCTGCGTATGCAAGGGTTGCGACATCCTCAGCAATGCGACCTGCGAGAACCTCGGCGGCGACTGGCTCGGCGGTGGTTCCTCCTGCGATGACTGTCCAAAACCCTGCCCCACCGATGTCGACAACAACGGGATCGTGGACATACAGGACCTACTTGAGGTCATCAGTAACTGGGGCCCCTGCCCCTAAGCAAAGTTCTACATACGCAGCTAGGACCTACCTACGTACCACGTCTGCTTCCCGGCGACTTGCTGGTGAACTAAAAGAAATGACATTGAACCCCGCTATGAAGCGGGGTTCAATGTTTTCAAGAAATGGGGCCTCAATCGCCGCCCGCGAATACTCAGGCCGATCATGCTCACGCCGATTGTGTCATTGGCCTTGGCAGAGGCGCCACGCCTTGGTTTGCGGCGCTTCTCAAGGCCTCGGGCAGGTCTGCGCTCAGCCTCTGGCTGAGTCAAACGCTGCCGCCACAATGCTGTCACACGCATCAAGCATGATGCTCGCCACCGCTGCAACACCAAGCGCCGCGAGCCCAACGAAGACCCTCAGCAGCAAAATCGGCGGCATGATGAACATGGTCGCCAAGGCCAATATGCCCTGTCAGATAAGGATCGCCATCACGACAAATGGAAGTTGTTCGCGGCAACCGCGAATGATCTTGAGCAGCAGCATCGTGGCCCCATTCTATAATCGTGCTTGCTGAGTTAGCGTCAATATTGAACAACGGAGCGAGTTCAATCCTCACACATCAAACCCAGCACCTCGTCCAAGGTTCGCAGGGACCGATCAACATCACCCTCGTTGAGCACCAGCGGTGGTTTGATCTTGATGACGTTATGAAGCGGCCCATCGGTACTCAGCAGAATCCCGCGAGCTTTCATGTTGTTGACTAGCATCGCTGCCTCGGTCGCGGCCGGTTCTAGGGTCGTCCGATCACGCACCAACTCGACACCGAGAAAAAGACCACGTCCGCGGACATCGCCGATGATCGAGTAACGACTTTGCAAAGCTCGCAATCCATCCATGAATCGATCGCCGAGTCGAGTGGCCCGCGACTGCAAGCCATCCTCTTCAACAACATCAAGCACCGCTAGCGCCGCACTGGCCGAGACTGGGTTGCCTCCAAACGTACTGAAGAACTCCATGCCGTTTGCGAATGCCTCGGCAATGGCCCGCGTCGTGACCACCGCACCGATCGGGTGCCCGTTGCCCATCGGTTTGCCCAGCACGACGATGTCGGGCACAACGCCTTGCAGTTCAAATCCCCACATCGCATCACCAACTCGACCTAAACCAACCTGAACTTCATCTGCGATGCACAATCCGCCTGCAGCGCGAACGTGTTCAAAGGCGCCGGCGAGATATCCACTTGGCAGTGGGATCTGACCACCGCATGACAACAGTGTCTCGGCAAAGAATCCTGCAATCGAACGCCCCTTGTTCGTCGCCTCCCCAATGACGCGCCCAACTTCCAAGGCATAGCCCAGCCCCGCATCGGTGTCGCGGAGTTCTCCGCGATACACATCGGGCATCGGCGCACTGTGGACCCAGTCCGCTTGGCCACGACCACCCGGTCCATTGAACTTGTAAGGACTCATCGCAATGCAGTTGCCGGTGCTTCCGTGGTACGCACCATCGATGACGACAACATCCGTATGTTCGGTCGCGGCTCGCGCCAGCCGAAGGGCCAACTCATTGGCCTCGCTTCCAGAATTGACAAAGAAGCAGGTATCCAGTGGTGCTGGCATCTTGGCCGTTAAACGATCAGCGTACTCCAGCACCGTTTCGTGCAAATATCGCGTATTGGTATTGAGCATCGCCGCCTGCGTCGCAATCGCCTCGACCACGCGGGCATTGCAATGCCCGACGTGGCAGACATTATTGACCAGATCCAGATAGACCCGACCGTCGGCATCGAGAAGGTATTGATCGCGACCCTCGACGATGTGCAGTGGTTCGTCGTAACTCAGCGAGAGCGATGGGCCCAGCCGCTGTCGTTTGGCACGTAGATCATCCACGCATCGGCCACGTTGGCGTCTACGCTGGCACCCCTGACACAACGCATCTTCCAAATCGCGTGGGCTGTACCCCTGCACCATTTGAATCGCACGCAGCGTTGGTTCCATGTGCGAGAACCAGGTGGCGTGTTCTGGATTTAATCCAAATCTCTCAGCAGCGATGCACAGGCTCGTCGCGTGGCGAGCAGCAATGAGCGTGGGCAGTACACGCTGCTCGTCAGGAGTCAAAGCACGCCGAGCGTCATAGGCCGAGACGATGACGCCCGCTCGAGCCGGATCAACCCCAATCTGTTGCAAAGCATACGAAAGCGTGATGGCTAGATCCTGCACATAGGCGCCCACAAGCGCATCGCCGAGGTCCACAACGCCGGTAATCGTGTCGCCCTGCACCAAGATGTTCTCATCGTGGAAGTCGCCATGAAGCAAACCACGTGGGCAGGACGTCAGGTCGATACCAGCATGGTCGTGCAAGGCTTGATCTGCCGCTCGGCGAGCCACATCGTCGTGGATCAGTGGGATTGACACGCGGTGCTGGCCAGCCTTCGCAACATCCCATTGGTGCGTACGAAAGGCAAACTCAGGAGCATCCCCCGCCGTCGCCTCGTGGAGCCGAGCGAGCATGTCTCCAATGCCCCCAAGCAGCCTGTCGCTCGATGTACATTCACGCCAAGGTGTTCCAGGAAGGCATTCAAACAACCGTGCCACTGCGGGCTTTCCGAATAACTCACAGGACACCGCATGCTCGCCCTGAGTAGTCGCCATGAGATTGGCCGCTGGCAGACCGGCATTGCAATACATCTCGGTCATGGTCTGTTCAAGCAGTATCTGCTCAAACTCAATGGCTGCAATCTTGAGAACGCCTGCTGAGCCGACCAGGTTGTAATTCTCACCAGGAAGCCGTTTCCATGGACCGCTGGCACTCCAATGGGCCAGCGCGACATCCGCGGCGGTGTTCATGGCATCTGATGGTGCCTGTTTGGGGCTCATACCACCAAGCGTACCACGCTGTAGGGATTATGCTGTCGCTGAATTGGAGTTCACCCCGTGCTCACCACCACCATGACAGCGATCATCTTGATGACTTTGCTCACACCAGTGCCACCCTTGCCGCCGCCGATACAGGGCGAACCTGCTGTACGGGTGTGTCGCGATGCCGATGCGACGTGGACCTACGACGTCTACAACGTGCAAGGGTGGAAGGTGCTCATTGAACAGTCGGTGGCCAGTGATAAGCGACTGACTCAGGATCTGTTGCGCATCCTCACAACGCGTCTGGCCTCGCTGATATCTGTCGTACCGCCCCAGCGGCACCAGTTCCTTCGCTCCATTCCAATCTGGGTGAGCGACGAACCTACGTATCCACTACGGCCCAACGAAAAGGGCGTCATTCCATTCCATCGCAGTGCTCGCTGGCTGCGAAACCACGGGCTCAACCCTGAGATGGCACCGGGCGTGCATGTCATTAACCCTCGACCGGTGCTCTATGAACACAAGGTCTTTCAGTGGGCACCCGAGACGATGCTGCATGAACTGGCTCATGCCTATCACAATCTCCAACTTGGCTTGGACCACCCCGATGTGCGCAGCGCCTACGAGCATGCGATGGCGACAGGTCTGTATCAGCAGATCCCCTCTCGAAGCGATCCAGCAGTGCTCACACAGGCCTATGCTGCCACAAATCACGAGGAGTACTTCTCCGAACTCACCGAAGCCTGGTTTGGCCACAACGACTGGTTCCCGCACAACCGGGCCGAACTCAAGCAGTACGATCCGGTCGGTCACAACATGATCCAGAAGGTCTGGCATGCCCCGGATCGCAAACAGGTACCATCGCCCCATGCTTGATGCCATTGTGCTCACCGCGATGCTCGCACACGAGCAACCCAACATCGTCTTCATCTACAGCGACGACCATGCCGCTGCAGCCGTTGGTGCCTATGACTCCAAAATCATCGACACGCCCAACATCGATCGCATCGCCGAGGAAGGCGTAGTCTTCGAGAACGCATTTTGCACCAATGGAATTTGCGCTCCGGCTCGCGCCGTTGTGTTGACGGGCCTCAACAGTCACCACAACGGCATCATCGACAACGCCACACGGCTCGATCCGACCGTGCCGACCTTTCCCTCGATGCTTCAGCGGGCGGGCTACCAGACAGCCATGATCGGTAAGTGGCATCTCCGTAGCGATCCCGTCGGCTTTGACCACTGGGACGTACTGCCTGGGCAGGGGCACTACTACCAGCCCGACTTTCGAAGCGATGCGGGGAAACGCCGACTCGACGGCTACGTCACCGACATCACGACCGATCTGGCCATCGACTGGCTCAACAATCGCAATGCCACCCAGCCATTCATGCTCATGGTGCAGCACAAGGCGCCCCATCGAAACTGGATGCCCGGACCCGATCACCTGACGACCTTTGATGGGAAGACCATTCCCGAGCCCGCCACGCTGCACGACGACTGGGCAGGTCGCCCCGCCGCGCAGCAACAAGAGATGACCATCGCCGAGCACATGCACGACTTCTATGATCTCAAGATCACGGCACCCCACGGCGATGTGCACACCACCGGACCAGATAAGTGGATGCATGATGTCATTGGGCGCATGACGCCAACGCAGCGGGCCAACTGGGAAGCCGCATACCAGCCCCGCAACGAGGCCTATGCGGCCGCCGTTGCCAAGATCAACCAGTTGGAGCATCCAGAACAGCGGGCCGCCGCCATGCGTTCGCTTCGCTACCAGCGATACATCAAGGACTACCTGCGTTGCATCGCATCGGTCGATGACAACGTCGGACGTCTGCTGGACTACCTCGATGCCAACAACCTCACCGATGACACGATCGTCATCTACACGAGCGATCAGGGCTTCTTTCTAGGTGAACACGGCTGGTACGACAAACGCTTCATGTACGAACCATCGCTTCGCTTTCCGCTGGTGATGCGATGGCCTAATGAAATCCCACCGGGCACCCGCGTCGATGCCTTGGTGCAGAACCTTGACTTTGCCCCGACATTTCTGGACGTCGCTAGCGCCACCGATACGACCTATGGCCAACCGATGGAAGGATCTACTCTGGCACCGCTCATGCGTGGCGAAACTCCAACTGATTGGCGAAGTGCCATCCTCTACGAGTACTACGAACCCATGCCCCACGCCGTAGCGGCTCACCGCGGTATTCGAACGGATCGCTGGAAACTGATGTACTTCCCCGACCTAGACAGCGTCGAGTTGTACGACCTTCAGACCGACCCCAATGAGTTGCACAACCTTGCTGGAAGTCCTGATCACCAGGCCATTGTGGAAGGTTTGACCAAACGCCTCGAACACGGAATCGGAACACAGTTCACGACCACCCGGGCGCCTTTCCTCGACAACTAGATACCCTCCCGCAACATGGCACACGGAACCAAATTCGTCATCTATGCCGCCTTGACTGGCAATGCGCTGATCTCGGTGACCAAGTTCATCGCCGCCTCCATCACCGGGTCCGCCGCAATGATGGCTGAAGGCATCCACTCGCTGGTTGATACAGGCAACCAAGGGTTGTTGCTCTACGGCATGAAGCGGGCTCAACGGCCCGCCGATGAACGATTCCCCTTTGGGCACGGTAAGGAGATCTACTTCTGGTCCTTCATCGTGGCCATCCTCATCTTTGCATTGGGATCTGGCGTGTCGCTATACGAAGGCGTCCATCGCACGATGCACCCGGAACCGGTCACCGACCCGCTGATCAACTACGTCGTGCTAGCGCTGGCATTGGTCTTTGAAGGTGCGGCGTGGTTCTTTGCGTGGAAAGAATTCAGGAGGAGCATGCACGGACGCGGCGTCCGCGAAACCATCCATGCATCCAAGGATCCGACGACATTCATTGTGCTCTTTGAAGATTCCGCCGCCATGATCGGTCTGGTTGTTGCCGCAGTTGGACTGGTACTCAATCAGATACTCGACATGCCTATCTTTGACGGATTGGCCTCTATCGGTATCGGCATCATTCTTGGGTTAACCGCGATCATGCTGGCGATTCGCACCAAGTCGCTGCTCATCGGCGAATCGGCCGACCCGGCCCTGGTGGCCGATGTGCGTCAACGGGCCGGGGCCATCGACGCTGTGGTCGCGGTCAATGAAGTGCTCACGTTGCACATGGGACCTCACGATGTGCTGCTGACGATCAGTCTGGATTTTCGCGATGACCTCACCGCTGGCGACATGGAACGCGCCATTGAGCAACTCACACGCGATATTCGCTCCGCTCACGACGACATCAAACGAGTATTTGTCGAGGCTGAGTCGCAGAAGCCCACCTGACTCAGGGTCGACATCATCGACCTACTGCTGTTTGTGCAGCGGGGGCAATGGGTCTAGTGGGATGAGTCCGCATGCTCGGCCAACAGTTGCAAGAGCCGATCCACGCAGGCATCCACAAATCGATGATCTTCGGCGGATAGTTGGTGATCCTCGCACTGCACGGTTGCGGGAAGTGCATCCTTGATCGCATCGAGAAACGCATCCTCGCTTGCCTGATCGTGCAGGGGACCTCCGGCCACCGTGTATCGGCTCACGCCTTTGCGGGGCAGCATGACCAGGCACTTGCCTGGGCACGTGGCCAGCCGTGCGCCGATCTCTTCGCCCACGCACAGCAACTGCTCCACCGAGAGCCGGGGGGCGAAGATGACAGGGTTGTGAAAAACATGCAAATGCCCTTCCCACTCAGGCGGCACCGTGTCGGGTTCAACCATCAGCCCGATGTGCTCGGCCCCACCAGGCACGATGACCTGCGGAAGCCCAAGTTCGCTGGCCACGGTCAGTCGCGTTTCATCTGCCGCCCGCAATCCACCGAACAACTCGTCGGAAATCTCGCCCATCGCGTAGTCAAAAACCGCGTCGATGACACCTTCTCGCATGAGTTGTTCCATCGCGCGTCCCCCACTGCCAACAGCGTGAAAGACCATCACTTCACAACCAGCTGCTTCAAACCGCTCGATCGCGTGCATTGTTCCATCGGTCAACACCCCGAGATTGGAAATGGCAATCGTTGGTTTTTCAGACGTCGTGACGTCGATTGCATCGCGCCTGGCCGCCATGCCAGTCACCGCAGCGGCGGCATTGGCCAAAATGCGTCGCGTCAGTGGGTTGAGCCCAAGGATGTCACACACCGAGAACATCATCGTGATGTCCTTGATGTCAACGAAACTCGATACATCACCACTGGCAATCGTCGAGACCATGACCTTGGGGATTCCATAGGGCAGGTTTCGCATGATGGCAGTGCAATTGGACGTGCCCTGCGTACCCCCCATGGCGACCACGCCATGGATAGTTCCGTTGGCCACCGAATCACCGAGCAGTTGTGAGGCTCCGGCAATCATGACCGGCGAGGCACTCTGTCGCGTCGGATTTTGTAGTAGGGCTTCGATCGTGCCGCCCCCAGCGATGGCGATGTCAGCCCGGGACATATCCGGCTCGACCGTTGGCGGATCGATGACGCCGATGTCGACGAGCAGTGCGCGGCCACCGCACTGCTCTATCTGCTCACGCAGGAACTGTGCCTCGACGCCCTTGGTGTCGAGTGTTGCGAGTACGGCTATGGTCGGACGGATCGCCATCATCCTCGGTTGGAAAATCGCAGGGATGTAAAGGCTGCGGCTGCTTGAGACACCGCTCGCTCAATGGGCAGTCGCTCGGTTGACGAGCCCGTCCAGAATCCATCACCGCTGGTGTGATCGAGCATGTACTGCGCATCCTCGGGTGACTCCATCGCGGCGCCATGGCCTACGAGCAGAATCTCAGGGTGAATTCCACGGGCCATTTGATACACGACTTCCGTCCGCTGGGCAGTCTGGGCGATCGTCTCACCCGAGTCGTAGCCAACTCGCCCCCCCTTGGTTGTCCCTGCGTGGAAGCAAAAAATATCCGGCTTACAGCCCGTGACCATCGCCTCGGCGTCTTCCTCATCAAAGGCCAACCCAATCGTGACCATGTCCATCTCGCGAGCAAGGTTCAGCAGATCGATTTCATTCTGAAACACCACCCCACTCTTCTCCATGACCGCGCGAATGGTCGAACCCTTGTCCACATAACTTAGCGACGGACCGATGTTGGACGCAGACATGACGCCCATGTCCTTGCACTCTTGCAAAACCATCCGCATGTCTTTGAGCGGATCGTTGGCATTCAAACAGGCGCAGACGAAGGCCCCACGCTCGGGCGTGTAGCCCTCGATGGCAGGCATGATGTCTTCACGCGTGTAGTTGAGCGTCTGGCGGTTGCTGTCCAAAATGGGCCACATCATCGACATGGTGCCCATCCCGTTAGCCCGAAGCCGCGCGCCCGAGAACGTATTGATGCAGTCGACACCGGCCTGTTCGAGAAGTTTCGCCACCAATCCACTGCCGGCGCTGGCAATCATGATGGGCAAACCAGCTGTTCGCTTGGCGTGGAGGCGCTGCAGAATTTCTGTGCGGGTGGTACGGGGAACAATCATGGATACAAAGCCTCGCTATCTGGGAAAACCGCCGGGCACACCACCGTCGACTGTAATGAGACAGCCAGTTGTGGGTGTGCGTCGGGCCGCAAAGAATAAAACGGCCCGGCCGACATCCTGGGCCGAAATGAGTGACTTGAGCATGTTTCGGTCGCGATAGTGCGATTCCAACGCGGCGGCGTCAAGCCCCTTGGCGCGGGCACGATCTGGGCCGATTTCCTGCCACAGCCCCGAAGGGTTGTCCCCGCAACCAAATACCGCATCCGGGCACACCATGTTGACAACAATGTCGTCTCCGGCGAATTCCATCGCCGCGACCTTGCCGAGTTGATGCGCCCCGCTCTTGCTCGCCGAATAGGCCGAGAATTCCGCGCCCGGAGACAGGACGTTCTTGGAGGAGACGATCACGACGCTTCCGCCCATTCCCTGCCGACGCATCACGCGGATACTCGACTGCAATGTGTGGAAGACACCGGTGAGATTCACATCGACAACGCGACGGAAGGCATCGGCATCGTGAAACTCGATCGACGCGCTGTGCGCAATCCCGGCATTTGGAACAACGATGTCGAGGCCACCAAATGCCCGGCAGACGTCGTCCATGGCGCTGGCCATGGACTGTTCATCCGTAACGTCAGCAGTGATGGCCACCACACTGCCACCGAGCCGATCGGCTGCGGCTGTGACCAGCGCTTCGTTAATGTCCAGTAATGCCACCGCGGCGCCCGCATCACGCAGCACCTGGGCAACACCCTCGCCGATAGCGCCACCACCACCGGTGACGACGGCCACACGGCCTTCGAGTTCGCGTGGTGAGAACGCGGCAAGTTTGGCCTGCTCGAGGGCCCAGTACTCCATATCGAACAGATCCAGATCCGGCAAGCCGCGATAGGAACCGAGCACCCGCGCGGCCATCTTTGTGGCGATCGTGTGCTCAGCGATATCCGCTGCAACCGATGCTGCCTTGGCATTGATGCCAGCAGCAATGAGCCCCAGACCAGGCACGAGCATGAGTCGCGGCATCGAATCGAGCCGCGTCCGGTCGCCTCGCGCAGCAATGCCCGCATCAACGTACCGGTTGTACATGCCAGCAAATGCGCCAATCGCCTCAACAACTCCGGGGCCAACATCAGTTGGAACAGCATCGATCCAGCACGGCCAGGGCTTGGTGCGAATGGTGTGATCGGGCGTGAGCGAGGGCGTACACAGCACATCACGGGCATCGGGCTGGGCCAAGGCCGCGAGGATCCAGTCGTCATCCCGGACCTCCAGCACCATTGGCTGATCGCCGCTGATGGCACCACGAAGCACCGGGAGTAGGTCACAGGCTTGGTGGGTAGCCGTCACGTCTGATCCGTCGGCCACCGGAGCATCGGCGTAGCGTGCAGATGCAAGATCGACCATGTCCAAGTGAAGCGACAATGATTCATCGGCAGTGTCCGCAAAGGTAAACAGGCCGTGCTGGTGCAGCAGCGCCCCTTGGACACCCGGCTTGGCATCGACCGCATCGGCGACCGCCTTGGCCAGCGGAAAGCCAGGCATGATGTACGGGATGTACACGACGCGGTCGCCATACAGATCTTGGCAGATGGCGTGGCCATCTGCACAGTTGGATACTGCAATGATCGCATCGGCATGGCTGTGCAGAATAAATCGGTGCGGCAGGAATGCGTGCAACAGGGCTTCGATCGATGGCGTCGGACCGGACGTGTTGAGCATGGTGGCGCGAACCTCGCGGACCATGTCTTGGTCGGTCATCGCTTCGAGCGATCGCAGGGCTCGCAAGGCTTCGAGATCGCATGCGGGGAAGCCGGCCGCTTCGATGGTTCCCAGATCCCATCCACTGCCCTTGATCCAGATGACCTCACGCTGGCGACCGAGGACATCGGTCACCGCTCCTTTGGCCGAGGTATTGCCTCCACCATGCAGAACCAGCGAGTCGTCCGCACCCAAGGCACGGGAGACGTCCACAATGGCTTGCAGCGTTGGATGAGATTGGCTCACTTGGGGGCTCCACTGATGAACGAGGCAGTCTACTTGCTTCTGCCTCCGGCTATCCTGATCGGACCATGGCAAACCGCCCCATCGATACGTCCCACGCACGCCGGCAGCAAATCGCTGGTATCCGACAACTCATCGTGCAGGGTCGATTGGCCGACGCCATGAAACAACTGGTGCCGATGACCAAGACCAACAGCCGCGATGCGGACGCGTGGGCGTTGCGAGCGATGGTCGCCGAGCGTGTGAATAACACTCGCGAAATGGCATTGTGCGCACATCGTTCGGTTGACATTCACCCAAGTCCCCACGGGCTGGTCGCCTTGGCCACGGCGCTTGGAAAGCTTGGCCAGACCGATGAAGCGTTGTCGTGCTGTGCCCGCGCAACTGAACTGGCCCCAGACCAGACCCCCATTGAATTGCTGCGTGGCCAATTGCTCGAAGAAGCCGGGCGAATCGAAGAGGCCGCAACTGTCATCGAACCGATTCGAATCCAGATGATGGAGCAAGGCGATGATCTTGTGGCCATGGCGCACTACGAGTGGGCGAAAATCTTGCTTCGCCGCGGCGATATCGATACCGCCGTGGCTGTCATTGACGACGATCTCTTGCCCGCAACAACGCGAGATGATCAGCGATCACAGGCCTTGTTCCTACGAGCCAAAGTCTGCGATCGCGCTGGTCGCTACGACGATGCGTGGGACTCGGCCACGCAAGCCAACAGCATTGGGCAAACGAAGTATGTACCCGATGGTCACGCTGGGCAGGTGACGTCGCTCATGAACCGCTGGTCACCTGCACTGATTGACCGCTTCCCTGTGAGCACTTGCCCATCAGAAGTACCAGTATTTATCGCCGGCATGCCTCGCAGCGGCACGAGTCTGGTCGATCAGATCATCGACGCTCACCCACAAGGTGCTGGCGTTGGCGAACTCGACTCCATTCAACACTTTGCTCGGCAACTTGGACAGGCCTATGACGTGTCTAAACTCCCCCCGGAGTGCTTTGGGGCCTACCAGTCTCCAGAATTAACCAGAGCCGCCAACCAGTACATAGCCCAAGTCAGCGCCTTGGCTCCACGAGAAGCCCAACGAATCGTCAACAAAGCCCTTGGCAACGAGCGGCTGATTGGACTCTTGTCACGGCTCTTTCCATCCACACGAATTATCCACACGCGGCGCGACCCACGTGATGTAGCCGTGAGCTGTTACCTCGGAGGCTTCAACAACCGGACGTTTTCATGGACCACCAAACTCGAGTGGATCGCGCATGCTCAACTGCAATCGACTCGCATGATGCAATTCTGGTCAGACACGCTGGAGATTCCAATAATGGACGTCCAGTACGAAGACCTCGTGCAATCTCCCGCGACCGAAATGCCCCGTCTCATCGAGTTCATTGGTCTGGACTGGAACGATGCGTGCACCACCTTCCACGAGTCTCGCCGAACGGTACGTACGCTGAGCTATGACCAAGTCAACAAACCGCTGTACTCGACGAGTATCGATCGATGGAAACACTACGAGTCGCACCTTCAGGGCGTTGACTGGCCCGATTCCTGAGTGCGAATGGCGTCAAGTTCGGCCTGCATGGCCGCCACGACCTGCCGGTGCGAAGACCACACGCTGGTGGTCTCGCTTGGATCGTCGGCGAGGTTATAGAGCTGGCCTTGCGCTTGCCCCACCGCAGCGACCGGTCGTTTGGGGTTGGTGAATCCACCACTGCCCTGTGCCTCGATGAGTTTCCAATCGCCACGCCGGATCGCGAACATTCCATCGCCGGAGTGATGCACGATCGAGCCGCGGTCGGCGGTTGCACCTCCGGTCCACACAGCGAGTTGGCTGACACCGTCTGGTCCGCCTAGGGAACCAGTTGCGCCACACGCCTCTATACACGTGTCATAGAGATCCGTCAGACAGGTCAGCGCATCGGACTGGGTTGCCGGAGCAATTTGGCCGGGCCATCGGACCACACAGGGAACCCGATGACCGCCCTCGTGGATGTCTGCCTTCTGTCCACGCCACGGACCGTTGGCCCGATGGCCATGTTTTTCAATATCGTCAATGGGCCAGTGCGCCCCGTTGTCGCTGGTGAAGATGACAAGCGTGTTGTCGGCTGCTCCGGTCCGATCGAGTGCCTCCATGACCGCTCCGAGCGTCGAGTCGGTTTGGGCCACGAAGTCGCCATAGTGATCGATGTCCGTCACGCCCACAAACGATTCCGTAGGCACCCAAGGTGTATGTGGACTGGTCATCGGAAAATACAACAGGAATGGTGTGCCGTGTGCGGCGGCCTCCTCGATGAACTCCACCGCGCGATCTTGGAGCGTCGGAAGCACCTGCCTGAAGTCAAAGCCTGGTGAGGCTGCTCCGGCACGCCACATCCCACCGCCCCCGTTGCGTCGATGTCTGCTTTCAGGCATCAACGCTGTTGGTGCCACAACGGGTTGGTCCTGGTCGACGTAGCAATATGGGGGCATGTCAAGCGATGCAGGAATGAGGAAACACTCATCGAACCCCAATTCCAGTGGACCCGGGCGAAGCGACTTGTTGAAGTTGGCAGGATCGGTCGACCCAAGTCCAAGATGCCACTTGCCCACAACCCCGGTGTGGTAGCCAGCCTTCTGCAGTTCACTGGCGATGGTTGATCGGTTGGGATCGGGCAACAACTCGCTGTATCCACCAAGCACCCATTGCTTGAGATGGGTCCGCCACGCATACCGTCCGGTCAATATGCCGTACCGCGTGGGTGTGCACACCGCCGAAGGCGAGTGGCAGTCGGTCAGTCGAAGTCCCTGTGATGCAAGGCGATCGATGTGGGGCGTGGGTATTTTCGACTCGGGGTTGTAGCAGCCTGGATCCCCCCACCCAAGATCATCGGCAAGCACAATGACAATATTGGGCGGCATCTGGGCTTGAGTGGGCGGTTCGACAAGCATCAGAAGAACGAGTGCAGACAACATGCCGCCATCGTACGCGGATTCCTAGAACGTGCACTATGCTCATACTCCACATGATCCCCATGCCTGACACTTCAAATGCGTTTCTGGCATTCAGCGGCGAGGGCATTCTGCTCATCGCAATCGTCGCCATCGCCATCTTCGTTTGGATTGCCATCAGCAGGGCCAGAGATGCACGGATCAAGGCCATGGGGCTTCTGGCAAGCGAACTCGGGCTTCAATTCAATTCTAATGACAACACCATGCACAACGAACGTTTTAAACAGTTCGCGTGCTTCCAGACCGGCACACGCCAGACTGCGTACAACACCATGACAGGTTCACTGTCCATGGGCGGTGAGGCGACCGAAGTACTCATTGGAGACTTTCGATACACAGTGCGCCAACAATCTGGCAAGCACCAATCGACCAAGATCATCCGATTCAGTTATGCGTTGCTGCGTATTCCATACGGCCAGACGCCAAGCGTGTTGATCCGCCGAGAACACTTCTTTGACAAACTCGCGGCCTTCTTCGGCTTCGACGATATTGACTTCGAGTCCGTTGAATTCAGTAAGAAATTCAAGGTCGGCTCAAGTCACAAACGATTCGCGTGGGACCTCATCGATCAGGGGATGATGGAATACCTGCTTGGAACCGACTCGCCTCCGATTGAGTTGGAAGATGGCTGGGTGTGCCTGACCCAGAAGTCAAAGTGGAGTCCTGATCAATTCCGTGCCATAATCGAGTTCGCCAATGGCTTCATGGACCGATGGCCGCAGCACACGCGGCGGGGTCTGCTCGAAGGTCGGTATCGCGGGGAGGACTCGGAATGAAAGTGCTTCTGATCGTCATCGTCATCACCGTGCTCGTCATTGGCGTGTGGTTCATACTCATGTACAACCGATTCGTCGCACTCCGAAAACACTTGGCAGCAACATGGGCCGATCTAGATGCTGAATTGCAACGGCGATACGACCTCGTTCCCAATCTGGTCGAAACGGTCAAGGGTTATGCCGCGCATGAATCGCAACTCCTTCGTGATGTCACTGCTGCAAGAGCGCAGGCCATGGCCGACAGCCGCAACCCGACTTCTCTGAGTGGCGACGAGCGGTCCTTGGTTCGAGAGTTGTCGAAACTGCAAGTCACGGCGGAGGCCTACCCAGACCTCAAGGCCGACTCGCAGTTTCTGAAGTTGCAGCAGGAACTGGTCAATACCGAAGATCGCATCGCCGCGGCAAGGCGGTTCTACAACGGTACGGTCCGTGAACTCAACACCATGCGACGCTCCTTCCCGCCAAATCTCGTTGCCGCGATCACGGGCGTGAAGGCTGCTGACTACTTTGAAATCGACGATCACTCACACCGCGAGCTTCCACAGATAGACGTGTCTCCGTAATCACTTTGTCAGAATTCAACAAGCCATTGGAAGCACACCCATGTCGATCCTCATCGCCGCCTTGGCACTGAGTCTGCCAGCGCCGCCCCTACCTCCCACTGCGGCAGACGTTCTGGATATCCGCGAACGGACCATCGCCGAGATGGGCAAGGACCTCGACGCTGGACGCATCACGAGCGTCGAGCTGGTCGACCTCTACCTCGAACGAATCGAACGCCTTGATCGTGGCCAAGCGGGGCTACACAGCATTCTCATCGTCAACCCACGCGCCCGCAACATGGCCAAAGCCATGGACAGCGAACGCGCCCTTGGCCACACCCGAGGTCCGCTGCATGGCATTCCCATTGTGGTCAAGGACAACATCGAAGTCATGGGCCCCATGCCCACGACCGCAGGATCACTGGCCCTGCAGCACAACATCACCAATCGCGATGCGGGCGTCATCGAACGACTTCGTCGTGCCGGCGTCGTCGTGCTGGGCAAGACCAACCTGAGCGAGTGGGCCAATATCCGCTCGAATACCTCGAGCAGCGGCTGGAGTGCAGTAGGCGGACTGACAGTCAACCCATATGACCACACGCGAAGCGCCTGTGGATCGAGCAGCGGCACAGGTGCAGCGGTGTCGTCCAACTTCGCCGCTGCCGGACTGGGAACCGAAACAGATGGATCGGTCACATGCCCCGCGGCGATGAACGGACTCGTGGGCCTCAAACCGACGGTCGGACTTGTCTCTCGTCGCCACATTGTGCCCATCTCTCACACTCAAGACACCGCTGGTCCAATGACCCGAACCGTGGCGGACACCGCTGCGCTGCTAACGGCCATGGCAGGGCATGATCCAGCCGATCCAGCAACAGTGGACGCTGACTCGCATGCCATCGACTTTGTCGCAACGCTCGACGACACGCCACTACGTGGTGCGCGACTTGGCGTCATGTGGTTCCACACCGACTGGTGCGATGATGATCAACTGACCCAATTTGAAGCGACACTCGAGCAACTTCGTACGCTTGGCGTAGAACTTGTGGACATTCGGACGTTTCCTGGAATGGACGAGATCCACCGACAGGAACTCGACGTGCTCCTGCACGAACTCAAGGCGGACCTCAATGTCTATCTGAAGACCACAGCAGATCCCGTGCAAACACGGTCACTTGCTGATGTGATCGAATTCAATCAGATCAATGCCAATGTCGAAATGCCACACTTCAAACAGGAACTCTTCGTGCAGGCACAGTCCCTGCCCGACCTCACCGACACGACCTATCTCATTGCGATGCAGGATGCCAAGCGTCGCGCCGGCATCGATGGAATCGATCGGCTAATCGCCCAACATGATGTCATCGCATTGATCGCGCCCACGACCGGTCCAGCTTTTGAAATCACACTGGAGGGAGGAGACCGGTTCGGCGGCGCCGCCACGACGCTTCCGGCCGTCGCGGGCTACCCGCATCTCACCGTGCCTGCTGGAATGGTCGGCGGGCTCCCGGTGGGTCTCTCATTCATCGGGCCCAAGTGGTCAGAGGCCCGCCTGCTTGGCCTAGGACATCGTTTCGAACGGGCCACCAATGGCCGAACCCCGCCGGGCAACTGAGTACACCAGACCACCGCAGAGGCTTGAGATACTGACCGTGCCCCCAGCCGGTATGCTGCCGCCAGCATGTGCCACCAGAAACCAACAGAAGAAACATCCATGCTTGACTGGGTCAATCAGTGGAAACGCCCGCTCATGGGCTGGGTCGGACTGGGAGGCATCGTCGCTGCGCTCTTGATCACCAGCGCCGACCCAATGATGCGATTCGTCGCGGCAACCATCAGCATCGCGCTCTTGGTGCTTGCCATGCCTCGGCGGATCTGGACGCAGTGGCGCACCTGGTGGCGGGACTGACCAATCGTGATGTCTTTCTGACTCACACCACTAGCAGGTCGTACACGCTCCATCGAGCACCGCATTGAATGTCTCGCTTGGCCGCTTTGAGTTGTAGAAGCGAAGCGGAGACGTTGGGAAGTTTGATCATGGTGGCCGATGGATCGCCAACCAGTTCACCAAGTGCTGCCAGTGCATCATCGACACATTGGTCCTGTGTAAGCCGGTCTGAAAAGTGGGCGAGCGCCCGACTGGCCAGTGAGATGTCGCGTGTTTCGATGCCGATTTTGGTCCCAGCGGTAAAGGTCCTGAGCACCGGTAGAAAACTGCGGGTGCCCAGAGGGGGAACTTCGTCTGTGTGGTTGTAGATGATGGTTGGCGTGTCAGCCATCGCGGAGGCTTCCTGATTGATGGAACTTTCAATCGCGAAGAACTGCGTGAGAAACCTTCGATTCTACCGCATGTCAGATGATCAATAGCATCAATGCCATGGGCGTGGATGTAGCATCCGCGACCATGTTCAATGCTCCCACGGGATCCCTCATGGGCGATCCGACATACCCCCACAGCCATAGGCTGATCACATGGCCGCTGATCATGGCGATCGTGTTGATCTCCTCGGCCGCGCGGGCGCAGCAGGGTGACCACGCAGGCGAACCGCAGCCCCCACTGCCCGATTCGCTGCTCGTCCCACCCTCACCCCCACTGACTCCAGAGGACGCACTGGCAACATTTGCCCTGCCTGACGGTCTGCGGGTCGAACTGGTGGCCGCCGAACCGCTCGTGCAGGCACCAGTATGGATGGACCTTGCACCCGACGGACGTCTGTGGGTCGTCGAAATGCCCGGCTATATGACCGACTTGGACGGCTCGGAAGAACTCGAAGCCAATGGACGCATTGTGATTCTCGCGGACACCAACCACGACGGAGTGATGGACACCCGAACCGTCTTCATGGACGAAATCGTGCTGCCTCGTGGGGTGGCAGTTGTTGCTGATGGTGCACTGGTTATTGCCCCACCCAACCTGGTCTACGCCCGTGATACCGACGGCGACGATCGAGCGGATGAATTGACCGTGGTAGATGATTCATTTCAAGGGCTTGACAGCCCTGAGCACGCGGACAATGGCCTACGACAGGGTCTTGATGGTTGGCTGCACATGTCCCAGCACCCATGGGAGTATCGATGGCGACACAACACACTTGAGAAGCGACGCGTACCCACGCATGGACAGTGGGGCACGACATCCGATGCGTGGGGCCGATGGTACGTAAATTCCAACTCCTACCCGGTCATCACGGACCTCGTTCCCAAACACATCGCCGTGAAGAATCGTGCCCAGCAAGACCGCACAGGAATCGCGATGGCTGTCCCGGCCGACAAAGCTGTTCACTCCATTCGCATCAATCCGGGTGTCAATCGTGGCTATATCAAAGACACGCTACGTGACGACTTCCACCTCCGCAACTACACCGCCGCATGCAGTCCGGAGATCTACGTCGATAACGCATTGGGGCAACGGTTCCAGGGCGATGTCTTCGTGTGTGAACCTGCAGCCAACACTGTTGAACATCTCAACCTCACGTCGTCACCAGGAACGGCCGGGCAAGCCCGCATCGACCCCAGTGTCGGTGCTGTGCTGGCCTCAACCGATGAACGATTCAGACCTGTGGCCTTGCAAACCGGAAGCGATGGTGCGATGTACGTGGCGGACATGTACCGCGGCATTTTGCAGCACAAGATCTTCATGACCAGTTTCCTGCGTCAGCAGGTTATCGATCGAAAACTCATCGGGCCGGTCAATGCAGGGCGCATTTGGCGAATCGTCCCCGATGACGACCACCACCGTGCGCTTCCTGACCTGACCGCCTTGCCAAGCAGCGAGTTGGTGCAGCAACTGCAGAGTCCTAACGGCTCGATTCGTCGATTGGCCCAACGCTTGCTCGTCAACCGAAACGATGCATCAAGCATTGAACCGCTGCAATTGCTAGCACAATCAGACAGCGAAGATGCACTTGGCCGAGCCCATGCGATCTGGACACTTCATGCGTTGGACGCCTTGCCCCAGACGCTCCATGCACAGATCATTCACGACGCCCCATGGCCACTTCGCGTGCAAGCCATTCGCATTGCCGCTGATGATTGCGATGCACCAGAACTGCATGATGCCTTGGTCGCAGCCATGCGTGACGATGTGCCCGAAGTGCGGCGTGAAGCCGCAGCGGCGATCGTTGATAGTCGACATCCCTCCTCGCTGATGCACGCAGCCCAAGCCCTGTCCGACCATCCTGAAGACACTGTGCTCCGGATGACCATCGTGTCTGGACTGTCTGGCATGGAAGTTGCGTTACTACAGGAACTCGCCTGGCTCAACCCGCCCTTGCAGCAGCGTGCTTCCAAGATGATTCAATCGATCGGTCGCACGGCGGCCCGATCGGATGATGATGCGGTGCGAACACAACTCTTGGAATTCATCGCAGCAGTACCGCCAGATCAGCATTGGATGGCAACGGCCGTGGCGCATGGGGTCGCCGACGCCTATGCACTTCGAAGCGGGGATCCAAAGCCTGTGCGGCTCTCGGGCATCCCATTTGATTGGAGCCAACGACTGCTCGATGAACCCGATCTTGCCGGTGGCATGTTGCGACTCATCGACGCCCACGCGACCTGGCCGACACGGCCTGGGTACACACCGATCCTCGATCTCACGGGCCTCCCCCCAGCCGACGCCGATCGAATGGCTCGGGGCGCTGCGCTCTTTGCACACTGCGCAGGATGCCATCAGGCCGATGGCCGCGGCGTGCGGGGCTTCTACCCGCCGCTTGCTGGTTCACCCATCGTGACAGGTCCGGTCGAACCACTGCTATCCATTCTGCTTCACGGACTTGATGGTCCACTGGTACTAGAGGGAATCACCTACAACCAGCCCATGCCTGCTGCGCCGATGCAATCCGACGAAGACCTCGCAGCCATTGGCACCTACATCCGTCTGGCATGGAAGAACAGCGCGTCACCGTTGACGGAATCGGACGTCGCCCGTACACGAGCGGCGATCTCATCACACGTTGGTGCGTGGACGGTTCAAGAACTCCACAAACGCTGGAAGTAGTGCTACTGGCAGTCGATCGCGTAGTCAAACAAACAGTCGGCCCCGGGATACACGTCGTCTTTGACACACGATGAGCCCCCTGACCAATTCGTCAGAACTGGAAGCAAGTCACGCAGGTTGACTTTCCCATCGGGCAGGTCATTCGGACCGTCGATGTCCGAAAACGACACTTGCTCGTTCTGGCCACTCCACGCTTCCAATACCGCCAGCAAGTCAACCACACCAACGCGCCCATCGATATTGATGTCGGCCTTGCAGGTGTCAGCACTGGCCCACTCTCGTTTGAGTTCACAGGCAAGGGCCATGAACGCGGCATACTCGGTGGCGGTCAGCGTACTGGAGAGATCGGCTGGAACCGCAGGAAGTGCAATCTGATTGACACCCGATGGGTTGTCCAAACCAGGGATATGTGGCGGGACAGGTGTGGGCAGCCGGTAGAACTCCAGACTGTCTAAACACGAGTACCCATCGGCGTCTTCAACGCACCACGCTTCCTGCCGCACAATGATCTTCCACAAGTGGTAACTCTCAGAGGAATCATCGGGCATCGCAATGGCGTACTGACGGTCGGCCTGAGGCGACACAGTGCTGTTGATGTCACTCATGTAGTCGCAGCAGCTCACCGGATAGTCGTCCGAGGATGGATCTGCGCCATACCACACGCCGCCATTAGACTCGCAGAGACCCGCACCAGAGAAGTGGATGTCATCGCAGAGCAACACGCCGGCGATATCCAAGAGGCATGCCTGAGGTGGATTGAATGGATTGAGCACACCCTTGCCGTTCTGTGCCAGGTTGAAGGCTCGAATCGACTCGTGCGATGAGTCGGACAAATATGGCATCAACGACTTGCTGTCGAGTATATGAGAGTCGGGAACCACTGCTGCAAGGTCAAGCCCCGCAAGTTCAACGAAGAGTTCGAAGAGGTCAACCGCATTGACAGGATGGTCCACCGAGCCTGCCGATACGCCCGCACCAGCGACGGCCATTGGCACCCACACACCAGTTTGATACACGGTCGCCTTGGAGAGCAGCGGATTGAACGGACTTCGGGTCGATGAGTAAAATGTCCCGTTGTCACCGATCCACGCAATGACCGTGTTGGCTGATTCAAGATCGCCCAGCGCAAACGAACCATCCGACTCATATTGACCCAGCCCACGCGCTTCGAGCAGGCGACCGATTTCGGCATCGGCTTCTTCAATCATGTATGGGAACACGGTTTTGATGCCCGTACCCGAGAGGCAGTCGAGTGTGGCCGTATCGATGCCATCGGCTTCCATTCGGGCCACCATGTCAGGGGACGTAGGCATGACCGGATCGTGCGCCGTGTTGTACTGAAGTGCCAAGTACCACGGATCCTCAGACGGGGCATCGATCGGGTCGACATCTTCAAGCCAATCGATGGCCGTGTCGGTCGTGCGAGTCAGCATGCTGCCGTGGTAATACTCGTTGAGTCCAAACGAACCACTGGTTGCGTCGGCCCATTGCCGATTCCACACCATAAAGCCATTCCACGCGTTGTTTCCGTCCGCATCTTCGGTAAAGATGATCTCGTTGCAGCCATCGCCACAGTCCGAGGCAAGTACCGGTTGCTGCCCACCCATGCCATCGTCTTGAAGCGACATCAATGGCACGCCGCCAAGGGCCATGCAATCTGGGCCCCACACGTCTTCCCAGCACGGGCCTGTGTTGTTCGAGTTCCCCAGTGGTCCGCCACAGGGAAGCCACCCATTTGGATAGGCGTCGGCATCAGGCGCCGCACTGGAGAGTTGACCCGCGCCCGTCGTGTCGATACCAGGTACCCATCCAAGCCAGTTGCCGTCGTACCAGTCCCAATGCATTGCGATTGGCTGTCGTTCCTCGAAGGGCACTTCACCCGTGTGCCACTTGCCGCTGAAACCACAGCGATAGCCAGCCTCTTTGAGCACCTTGGGCGTCATGATCTCGGATGGATTGAGTTGCGAAGCGGGCAAGTGCGCCGTCGTAATTGCCGCATCGATGCCAGTCCGCATCGGCAGGCGTCCGGTAAAGAACGACGCGCGGCT
>CAZGFN010000022.1:0-34993 GCA_964524945.1 uncultured Isosphaeraceae bacterium | reverse complement strand
AGCACCTGGCATTCCGCCAGCGAGCATCATGGTCGTGTGCCCTTGGCGTGACATCGCGCGGAGCACCACAGTGGTCAACTGGCGAACCGATTCCGCGGTCACGCTTGCAGAATGATCCGCCAATATCAATTCCGCTTCCTCGGGCTCTGCTGGATCGTCTTCAATGTCTGCAACGGCACCAAGAACAGTGGTGCCTGGAATGACCGACAAGTCAGCCATCGAGCGGATACGCTTCTCGGTCAGCTCACGCAGGAAAATCCAACCAAGGAAGCCCGCAAAGCACAACAACACACCACCGGGGAGTACATATTCGATGCGAGGGAAACTAGGTTCGCGAGGAAGATCGGCCGGGCCTACTTGTCGCACCCGAGATGCATCAGATCGAAGTTTCATCAATCGAATGGCACGAAGAAGATTAGCTGAGTCATCTCGCTGCAACTCGAGGTTCTCTCGCTGCGTCTTGAAGTACTGGTACTGCGATGTATCTGCTGCAAGATCGCGCAACAGAGAGTCCTTGGCTTCGAGTTCATCTTCAATAGAACTGATGATCTTAAATAGACGCTCCCGTTCCAAAGTAAGTGTCCGCAGTCTCGCATTCAAGTTTCGAGAGAGCAATTCATTCTCTTTGACCCTGATCTGCTCTGCGACACTGCGAACCTGTCGTTCGATCTGCCGAACCTGTGGTGTGTCCTCGTTGAATTTCTCTCGCATAGCTCGTTCTTCGGAACGGAGAATTTCCAGTCGGTTCATTTGTTGAACCATCGTCGGATCTTGGTGAGCCTCGACCTCATCCTCTTCAGAAGGCTCCATCGTGCCTTCCACCTTCATCGCAGTTTGCTCATATTGCGTCTTGGCAGAAGTCAACGCTTTTTGCGCCTCGGTGAGTGATGACGCAAGCACTTCGACCTCAAGAGCGGCCTGCGAAAACCGTGGATCGTCCAGTGTAGTGATGCCTTTCTCGACGATGAATGAATTGATTTGCTCGCCGATGTCCTGTAGCGCCAGTTGAACCAGTCGTTCTTGCTCACGGAATACGGTTTCATTGGCACTGAACTGCTGGTCATCTAGCAGTTTGAGTTTTCGCACGTAGGCCGTCGCAACGGCATCGAGTACTAGGGGCACATCGGTCGGCACATGCCAAGACCAACGAATCGCAAAGAGGTTGGTTCCGCGTAGTACCGGTGTGCGTAGTGTCTCCTCCAATTCGTCAACGGCCTGGGCAATCTGCGGCTGTCCGGTCGATGGGTCGACGAACCAAGTCTGCATCCAATTCGTGTTCACAACCGCAGGGCTTCCTGCCGCGGAACCAAGTACATCTCGCTGCAGCAACAACGAAGTTTGTGTGCGTGCCACTCGTTCGACTTCTTCGTCCTTGAGTGCTTCAGCTGTTCCGATATCAGTCGACTCAACCAACCCGGGGCGCACTTCAAAGAGAACTTCCGACGTATACAAAGGGTACACTTTGCCAAACATTATAAAAGCCGCAGCGCCTAGAAAGGCGCCAATGATCAATGACGCGAGCAGCCCCACGATGTGCTGTCGAATGACACGTACTGGATCGATGGTCGGACGACGTTGGGGCGCTGCCATCGGACGGGGTCGCTGTCCCGGAGGTATCGGTGCCATACTCATACTTGGATCCTTATGCAGGTGAACTGTGCCATGCGTCAACTGCCTCCGTCAAGCCCTGCACGGGCCTGATCAATACTTGCTTTCATCGAGGCATCTGTCGCCAGGCGTTCTGCTTGCAACAACTGGTTTCGAGCCTCGTCATAGTCTCCGTTGGCCGCGAGAATCTTGCCCATGTGAAGATGGGCATTGGCTGATGGACGCTGTCGAATCGACTGCGACACCTGGTCCTGCCCTTGGGCGGTGAGCCCACTGTTCCATGCTGCCCAACCAGCCACATCGAGCACCCGAGGATCTCGCGGCTGGAGCGACACCGCTTTGTCCACATAGGGCATGGCCTCTTGGGGTCGTTTGAGCTGATCAGTCAGCAGTATTGCCGTCTGCAGCATGGCATCAATATTGTTGGGATCGAGCCCGAGCATGGTCTTTCTCGTTGTGACAGCCGCTTCGTACTGCCCAAGCAGTTCTTGAATGGTCGCCATCGTGTCAACAAATGACGGGTTCCGCGGGGACAGCATGACCGCCTTGGATGCGATCGGCTCAGCCTTGGCTGGGTCTTCAAGAACAGTCGCAAGCAAAAAAGCATAGTTGTTGAGCGCCATGGAGTCTTCGGGAGCCAACTCCACGACCCGTCGGAATGCCTCGGCCGCAGCTTGATTGTCTTTGGCTCGCAAATACAGACCGCCAAGAATCTGCAGATCCCTCCGCTGCTCGTCGCCTGTTGATTGATTGGACACTTCCTTTTGCGACTCGATGGCCAGTTCAAGATCCTCTGGTGAACCACGCAAACTATAAAAACGACTTATTCCTCTCGTGTCCCAGAGTGTGAGAGTGCCGCCCGTTGCCTGCTCGACCAATGCGAGTGGCTCGTCCAATGGGCCACGTGGATACAACGCATAGAGATCCTCGTACCACGCAATGAGCTCCGCTGGAGGCTGGCCACCATTCTCGATCAACTGTTCGTAACTGACTCGAGCCTCCCGCAGTGATTCGCGACTTCGAGAACGCAAACCTAAGCCCGCTTCGGCCCTAGCTCGGAGTCCCATGAGTCGGGCATTGCCAGCAAACTCGGCGGGGTGGGCATTGATCGCTCGTATCGCCGCGTTGTAGTCCCAATCCAATTCAGTCAGCGTGGCCCCCGTTAACGCTCGCAATCTGCGACGCGTTGGCTCAATATTCCATGCAGTGATATAACTAGTCGTGGCCCCCTTGCGGTCACTGTCTGACTTGATCAAAAGGTCGCCTAGCATTCCGTGCCAATACGGGTCGCGAGGCTCTCTTGAGATAGCCTGCTTAATCAAAGCAACCGATCGCTCTGGTGTGCCCGCCGCATCGTACGCATCAACCAAACTGCTTCTCATGTCCCGGTCACCGGGATGGCGTCGAAGGTAGGCCTCTAGGTCAAGAACGGCCTGACGTGGCTGCCCCATCGCAATCAACACGTCTGCGCGGCTCCCGATCAAAGTTGGATCATCTTCACCCACTTGCATGCCAGCATCGGCAAATCGAAGCGCCTCTTCAAGCAAAGAACGATCCAACGTACGGGAGTACTCCTGAACAAGCGATGTCACCAAAGCCGCATACGGGGCCGTTCGTGTCTGGTCAATCTCACTGGCTCGTTCCAACGCGGCACGGTAGGCCTTTGAGGCCTTGGCCATCTCCGCGGAGTCGCCCCGGGCCTGAGCTTGCTGGCCCCTCATATGTGCCACGCCAGCCTTGAGGTTGGCCACCTGGTACGCATCATTACCCTGTGTGTCGAGCCGAGCAACTAGTTGCTCTGCTTCATCGAGGCGGCCAAGTTGCAAGAGACAGTCTGCCATTCGAAGTTGGGCTGCAAAGCTTTCGTTGGACGCAACCACGGACTCCAGATACTGCATCGCTTTGTCACACTGACCCGCTTCGTGGAGCCCAAATGCCAGTCGCGTGTCAATCTGCAAGAGATCGGGGTCTTGAATGTCCCGATACTTCAACATGATTTCTTGTGCTTCCCAAGCACGATCCGCGCGAGAGAGGAATGACCCCGCACGAATGACGTTATCAACGGCATCATCGGCATTGCGATGCGCATCCAAGTAACCCGTCAAGCGACCCATCATCTCATCGCGGCGACCAATTTCCCTGAGAAGTGTTGCATGCTGAATCGCTTGCACGACTGTTTCGTCATCGTACTGAGCAAGTTGGTCTGCGATTGTTTCAGTAGTCTTGATCCAGTTGGCCTTGAGTTGAGCGAGCGTCTCCTGCTGCGTTTGGGAATTCATCGCAAGCCACTCACGGCCAGAAATACTAGGTTGTCCATTCGCCCTCAGCACCAGTGTGTATTTCGGCTCGAAGGCCGCCATGAGACCCGCATACCATAGCGCGGCCTCACGGTCATCTGGCGTTTCTTTCCAATCACGCATGCGATTACCAAGTGCAACGGCCTCTGATCCATGGGCCGCCTCCACTTGCAACCAAGCATTTCGCAGTGACTTGTTGTTCGGAATGCGTCGACTTGCGGAACTAAGCAAGGTCACAGCGCGGGATGTGTCGCCACCCTCTGCCAAATGCAATGCCGCGAGCAATCGAATGGTCTCTAGGTCAGATGGATCACGCCCTACTGCTGCTTCCATCGCAATTCGTGCTTCTGGAAGATTATTGGCCCCACGCATCGCCTGACCAAGCGTGACCCATGTCTGATTCCGCCACGGCGCCACATCGGTAGCGCGTCGGGCCGCGACTGAAGACTTCTCGAACAGCGCCGTGGCTTCCTCGGCGTTGCCCTCTTTCTGCGCTGCCAGTGCCTTGTTCAACAGGAACCTAGCCTCGGCAAGATTGCCACCAGCTTGATCGATGTCATTTACTCGTGCCATCTCGACGAGTTGCTCTGCCAGATCGTACTGCCCTTTGCGAAGGTAGCGCTCGAAGACGATTGCAAATGCCTGCGTGTTGTGATCCACCATTGCTTCAACCTGATCGGCCATGGACTCCGCTTCTTCTCTGGCCCGAGCGGCGATTTCAAGATGGGTCTCTGCAAGTTCAGGATCGGTCGCTTCTGACTCTGCCATTGCTTCACGCGAGTCGGCTAGAACCGTCAGACCAGCATAGATGGTGGCTATTCGATCTTCGTCAGTCAGTTGCCTTGACGCCACCATGGATTTAATGCGATCGACCGGATCCGGGTTCTCCAGAATGAGTTTGGCATCCAAAATCATCTTGTTGTCTGGCGCCAACACCAACGCCTGATCCAACGTCTTGAATGCCTCGTCGTTGCGGTCAAGTCTAGCCTGCGCCATCGCCAAGGCCATAAGTAATCGGACATCATCGGGATTGGTTGTAGCCAGATCGCCCAACAACTTGACGCTCTCAGCTGTCAAACCATCACGGTCCAACTTATCAGCACGAGCGATGGCCTTGAGAATGGGGTCGGTGAGCGAGTCATAGTCGGGGCTGGAAGCTACGCCCGCAGCGGGCATGACTTGAATTGCCTCCTCCATCCGAGCAATCTCGGGGTTGTTGATTCGTACCGACTCAGGAATCTGCTGAAGCACCCCAAGGGCTTCTTGGAAGTTCCGCATGCGAATATGCAAGGAGGCCAGGAGCAGGCGGTTGCCCGCACGCCGAGGCTCAGTTTCGATGGCCCGCCTAAGGCGATTGACGGCTTGCCCGGGTTGCCCAATGTTCTCAAGGGACTCGGCATCCAATCGATAGACCTCCGCGGGCAAGTTGTCGCTGAGGGCCACAGCCTCTTCGAAAGCACGCACGGCCTTAGAGTGTTCTCCATTCTGATGAGCAATTCGGCCATCGATAATCTTGATTATCGTTTGGTTTTCATCGCCATCGAGCAGGGCCACGACACGCCCACGCGCCGCACGAGCTTCCTGGGCAAGTTGGTCTGAGTCTTCTTGATCACGAAGATCTGCATTGACTTCAAAAAGCTCAATTGCCGCCAAGATACGATCATTGAATTGAAGATAGGAATTCAATGACACCGGGAGATCCGCAGCATCCAACACGGTTGTGGCATATTCCGTTGACTCATCAAGCAAACCAGCATCCCGAAACGCACGAGCTAACCTCACGATGAGGTCGTAGTCCGTGGGGTGCAACTCAACCCATTTTTTCATAAGAGCGATGGACCGTTCGCCCCCATTTTCAAGATCGATCATTTTGAGGAATTGCAAGAGATCGAGCACTTGGTGCCGAGGCACACTGGCCAACTTTGCTGTCACCAGTGATTCGGCCTGTGCCAAACGCTCCATGAGTTGATCCAAAGCCGCCTTGATTTCTTCCCGCCCCTGAACATTGGCGATCAACTCATGAATATAGAGATGCCGAATGACCGCCAGCAGTGTCGCGATGCCTTCTGGATTGACTTCCAACGCTCGATCGTAAGTCTCCTGCGCCATTTCCAGATTTTTGGCTTCCTGCCGTGTGTTGCCCTGCAGCCCCAGCCGACGCGCCACGGCCATGCGGCCATAGGCAAGGTGTGCCAATCCGACATCACTGTTTGGTACAAGTTCCACATATCGGGTCAGTTCCGCTTCACCAGGGAATCGCACATGCCCCGTCTCGTCAATATCACCAAGAAAGTTACTTTCGCCAAGGCGCATCTTGGCAATTCCAGTCATGAACAAGCTGTGGTTTGCAAGGTCGGAGCCTTCGGGCTTGTCGCGGCCAATCACTTCGGCTTGGCGCTTCAAGCCCTCCCAAAACAGATTCTGCTTCGTATTCCATGCCGCTTCATGCCACTGATCGAGCGCATCCCACGCGGCCTGATCGTTTGATGGAACGAGGTGTGCACGCTGCCCTAAGGCCGCGAGGTACTCTGGATACAACTTTTGAGCACGCTCTCTGGACTCTGGCACATAGAGTTGATACGCCGCGATACGTTTTTGATGAGCTTCTTTGTTGCCAGGCTCGTGGCGCAACGACCGACCATAGTGTCGAAGCGCTTTTTCGATCTTTCCTTCTGCAACCTTGGCATCACCAGCGGCAAGATTTCTCGAAACGCTTCCCTGAATTCTCAGGTAGACCAAGCCAAGTCCGACACCACCGAGAATCACAACTGAGAGGCCAATGATGCTCAGAAGGCGGGTGTTGATTTGTCGCTTTTTGGACTTACGTTTCTTGCGGGAGTTTTTTGGGGTGCTCATGTTAATCGGTTTCCATGGAAGCGGCCTCTGCCGTCTGAATTTCGGGCCAGTCGGGAACCAGACGCATGATCTGTGGCAACATCGGCGTAAGGAACGCCTCTGACTGCTTCAAGAACGCATCTGTGTCGTAGTACTCATCGCCGGCGGCGACAAGTTGAACCTTGCAGTAATACGCATGCTTGTCGGCCCCAGAAAAGGCAGCACGCTGGCAGCCGCGGGGCGTAGCACGCCATCGTCCATTGGCAACGAAGAAGTACCCCGCGTGAATTCTCACACCAGGTTTGGCAGGATCGTTGAACTCGATATGCCGAAAGAGTTGATCGCCCACTGGCAAGTGCACATCTTCAACGACTTCGGTCAAGGGGTCTGTAAATGCAATGGTCGGGACAACTAGGTCGTCAATACGATTCGCGCCTGACCAGGTCCAATCCCTTGACACCTGCTCGATCGGAAGATTCTCAGGAGTAGGAGACGACTGCTCCTTTCCAGCAGCTTGCATGCAGCGATCTGGAACATGGGGCACCGACGACCCGCCCTGTCCCGTGTAGTACGCAACATGAAACTGGAGAACCGGATCTTGCGGACGGTCTCGATTGCCATACACACGACTGATATAACTCTTGGTTCCAAGTTGTTCCAGTGTTGCCGAATCCAATTGCGTGTCGTGCAACATCTGCCACTGATCAATGGAGGATGGGATGAGCGTCAATGGTTGCCTCAAATGAACTGCCTCGGTACGAAGATGCACATTTAGCCAGGCCGCAGCCGATTGAAAGGCCAAGCCGCCGCCAATGAGCAGCACCAGCGATGCGACAAAGATGCCCGTAATTCTTCCGCCAAAACGGATAGGTTGAAGCGTTTCGACATCGGGCTCGCTGAGTTCATCCTCCTCATCCACCACAATGTGCTTGAGTACCCACATGATGCCCAGATAGATAAAGAAGGCAGGAACCAACCACAACATGCCGATCATTGTGTGGAAGTCGCCAGCGGCGAAGCCGGAGTCGTAGGTCGCCAGAATGCCCAGCGTCATCACGCGAAGAATGTTGACGAAGATCGCCGTGGGCACTGCCATGATAACCAGTAACACACGCTGCCAAGTCGCGGCCAGCCCACCCCATGCCATCGCAACACCCAATGCAAGGAAGGCAACGAGCATTCGCATGCCACTGCACGCCTCGGCTACGTTGACAGGCACGTTCCGTCCGTTGTCAAAAATATTGATCGTATGCCCCTCGCGCGACACATCGAACCCGATGATGGACAAGCCGAACTCAGCCCCCATTGTTGCAATACCCTGCAAATGGAATGTGATAGTTTCAAGCAGCACCGGAGAAATGGTCTGGCTGAAGATCACCAGGTAGGCCACAGGAAACCACAACCACCGCATGGCGTGCCACCCGCAAAACGCAAGCACGAGTCCTGTAATTACAAGACCAGCACCCATGCCCTGAAAGTTGTGGTGCTTTATCCACACTGGTCCAAGAGACACGAGGGTGAACAATGCAATGCCCAGTACAACCAACACGAGACCGGTGACACTGGGCCTGAACGGCTCGGCCAGAATCTGACGACGGCTCATCCACACAAACCAGCCGGCAATAAAGGGGATGACCAGCGTGTGCCCCCAATCCGCCTGTTGTTCGATTGCGAAGGTCAGCTGTTGCTCAATAAAGGTCCAAAAAACAAACACGAATGCCGCTAGCAGGATTGATCCAAACAGCAGGAAGCTACCGGGCGTAACGGTTTGCTCAAATCTTGGTGGCGTCGACGGGATGCTGATGGTTTCGGGCATGAGAAAAGTCGAGTGGTAGCCGAGGAGTCGCGGCCACAACGTCACTAGCGGAAATTGACCGGCGGTGCACCAAACACGTCGTTGCCGAAGTTCCTGTCCAGAAGGAAGCCGAATCCATAATTCATGCGGAATCCATTTCGGAAGACAGCGAGCGGGTAGGCCAACCAGTTGGTGCCAACCAATATGTGATCGTTGGGTTTGAGAATGACATCGGGTTCGGTGCGACGGCGAATCGCTCCTAGGTCAAGGCGAATGGTTGCTTCGCGTCCTTCGTCTACCTGACGGACTAGATCGACCCGGTCTGGAATCGCCAGTGCACTCAAGCCACCAGCCATGGCAATAACTCGGCTCAGCGTAATGCGATCAGTTGAAGGTAGAGCGTACGCGTTGGGTTGATTGACTTCACCGCTAATGTAAACCAGCCCAACCTCCGGACCGTCGACATAGATCTGATCGCTTGGGCGAAGAATGAGATTTAAACTCATATCACCATGGGCAAGACGCTGGTATGGAATCTCAATCACACGCTCGACAACAAAGTCATCCTCAGGGGTCTGCGTACGATCGACTGTCGTCCTGTTGGTAGACGGCGAGCCCGTTCGCCTTTTGACCCAGCGATCCTGCTTTGGCAGAAAGACATAAGGTGACTCTTGGTCAGGCTGCGAAGGCCGCCTCGCTAGGCCAACCTTAGGAAGCATGACCGCCGATGGAGTGATGTCTTCAATATCAATGGGTGGTGAAGCGGAGTCTTCCCACACACCGGGGCTCGGTGGAGGAGTTGTCTCTTGAGGAGCCTCACTGGCAGGCTTAGGCTTCGACTGATCGTCATCCTGCAATTGATCAATCAGCGACTCAATGTCGACCGGAGGTTTCTCTCTGGTAGTTCGTTTCTTGGCAGTGGGTTGTTCTGCTCGACGTGACGCATGCCATGTTGGGTGCATATCGCGATCGATGGCCACTTGCCGAACAATGTAAATGCGACGGGTTGACAACGGCACACCACCGGACATCGCCAGCGCATCGAGCAGCCGAAGATTCGGGTCCTGCAGATTCCAACGACCGGGTTGATTGATGTGGCCAAAAATCGTGTACGTCAGCGCGCCGCCATCGACCAAATTCACCGTCACAGTAGGGTTGGCCATGACGGACTTTGACAACCGCCCGGCGATCTCTTTCTGCAATTCAGGAACTGACATCCCTGCAGCTGGCACTTCGCCAAGCGTTGGAACGTGCAACATGCCGCCTTGGTCGACTCGACCTGAGAACGGAAAGAACTGACCGGGCGTGTACAACTCGTAAATCTGAACCTCAACCAAGTCGCCCGGATGCAACAGGTACGCCAGATCGGTCGGCAGCAGGTCGTCGCGGGACACTGGAGTGGTCTTGCCCCATGGATCTGCAACCGGCTCGATGGCCGCAATTCGATCGAGCACTGGCATGGTGACCGGCGTCGTTCCGAAGTACCCCGTCTTGGACGGATCAAAGAAACTATTAACCTCGCAGCCGGCGGCCCCAAGCACGAGAAGCCCGAGCATGGCGACCAATGGCCGCCATAACGATGGCGGCCTGGGTGCTCGGTTCGAATCAATCGTCACAGTGTCGCTCTCCAAACTCGCTCCGCCCCTCGCGGAGTGCGGACTGTACCCCACGGAGGGGCAGCAGACCGCCTTTTATCGTCGCCAACGGAGGGTTGCGCTCACATTCCGTGGTCGATCTTCAAGACCCTTCCCTCTGATACCAAGACGTCCTACCTCGGCACGATGTGCGGAGCAATCTCGCAATTCCGATGAAATTGATGCGAGATCATGGGAGATACAATGCGGGGATGCCCAGCCACCAGTCATCCAGCGAGCACGTCGCCCAGCGTCACCCACGCGCATTGGGCGGGGACACGGCTCGAGGTCGCCTAAGCGAGGCCATTTTCAGTTTGTCCGACCGCGTCCTGTCCAATGCCAAAGCGCAGACGATGATGATCGGCCGCAAGCCATCGTGGATTCGCGCCAAGGCCCCCGGCGGCGAGACGTATCTGGCCACCAAATCCACCATCACCGCCAATGGATTGCACACGGTTTGCCAAGAGGCTTCATGCCCCAACATCGGTGAGTGCTGGGCCCGCGGTACGGCCACGATCATGATTCTCGGGGATGTCTGTACCAGGTCATGTGGATTCTGTAATGTCAAGACTGGACGGCCTTCACAGGTTGACCGAGATGAGCCCAAGAGAGTTGCTAATGCACTGTCCGAAAGTGGGTTGCGACATATCGTCATCACCTCGGTCGATCGGGATGACCTTCCTGACGGTGGTGCTGCCATATGGGCCGAAACCATCGAACGAGTTCATGAAGCATGCCCTGACATGTCTGTAGAAGTGCTCACGGGGGACTTCAAGGGGGACCTCAATGACTTGCAGACCGTCATGGATGCCAAGCCCGAAATTCTCGCTCACAATGTCGAAACCGTCCCACGAATGCACCCCGCAGTGCGGCCCCAAGCACGCTACGACCGATCCCTGAGAGTCTTGGCTCACATCGCCGAGGGTAGTCTGACCGCCAAAACAAGCCTCATGGTGGGCATCGGTGAGCGTGATGATGAACTTGAAGCCACCATCATCGATATCCGCAACGCCGCATCGACCGACATTTTGACGATCGGTCAATACCTTCAACCCACCCGCAACCACCTCCCTATCCATCGATGGGTGGAGCCTGGGACATTTGACCACTGGAAACAAGTAGGCCTCGATGCGGGTTTTCGCGTGGTGGAGTCTGGTCCGCTGGTCCGCAGTTCCTATCACGCCGAAGAACAAGCCCAGCGGCTTGGCCGCTAGATCCACCAAACGGCAGCAAAGGCAACCATCCGGCTGAACTCCAACCTGCAAAAACGACTGGACGATCCCGCGTGGGGACCGTCCAGTCGGAGAGAGAGGAGAGAGTCGAAGTTGAGGACGCTCGGAGCGTCTGGGAAGGACAACGCACACCAGCCGTTGCCCTTTCAGGCTTTGATTAAAAAATGTACGATTGAGCCGATATCCCCTCCATGCCACTCGAATCCCCCCCAAATCCCATTTCTGGTCCCCTGACGACGTGAAGCCCGAGCCCTCACAGCACGAAAATGGCCCCCCTACTGGTGTGGCCCCACTATCAACATGGCGGGAGCAATTCTTTTCGCTCCGGGCGATCGCCCTCATCGTCATTGCTGTGGGTGCTGCGGCCCTGACCGGGCTGGTAGCCCTGTACTTTCGGCAGGCCGACATTTATGGCTCGGACCTGTTTCTCCAACTTCACGAAATGGACACCATCCTTGGTGTGTCCCTTCCAGGTGGGACGGGCATCTGGCTTGCTGCGACGCTGGTAATTGTGACCATGGTGGCGATCATCGTGCTCCGCGATAGGTTCTTTCCGGGAACCGAAGGCACCGGCATTCCCCAAGTGATCGCCTGCCTCAAAGTCCCGGACTCTGGCTTTCGCAAGTACATGTTGTCGATTCGAATCGGCGTTGGCAAGATCATCCTGCTGACCATGGGGTTCTTCGGGGGCATGACCATCGGCCGTGAAGGGCCGTCGGTCCACGTAGGCGCCTGCCTGATGTACCTAGTCACCAAGGTCAGCCGATTCCCCGACCACCTCGTGCAACGTGGCCTCATTCTTGCTGGTGGTGGAGCAGGCATCGCCGCTGCCTTCAACGCACCGATTGCTGGCATGATCTTCGCCTTCGAAGAAATTGGACGTTCATTTGAAAAAAACAACGCGGCCACGATCGTCCGAACGGTCCTGATCGCTTCTCTGGTCGTTATTGCCAGTTTGGGATGGGACTACCTGTTTTACGGTCAGGTCAAACATGAATTTGGCTTTGCGCCACTGCATTGGTTATGCGCTGCCATCATCGGTGTGATTGGCGGATTCCTCGGCGGGCTGTTCGCCATGGTGGTAGTTCGCGCCACGCCGATGGTCACGCACTGCCTAGGCAAAAAGAGATGGCTGACCGCTGCGGGACTTGGCGTCGCCCTAGCCATTACGGGTGTCGTCTCACAAGGGCAGAGCTATGGCAGCGGATACTCCCAAGCTCGCGCCATCCTTATTTATCGCGATACTGACTACTACCAAACGCTAGGCGTGGCCCGTGATGCCGACGCAAAGGCCATTCGAGACGCCTACGAGGCGCTTGCGCACAGCAATACGCTGCTCGACCACAAAGGACATGCCATCGACAGCGTCCTTGCAGTTGAAGCGGCCTATCAGACCCTCGGGGATACAAATGAACGCGACTTCTACGACCGCTGGGTCATCGCTCAGGGCGACTATCCGTGGTGGTATGCCCCGGCCAAAGCAACCGGTTCATTCTTCAGCCTCATCAGCGGTATTCCAGGAGGGCTCTTTGACCCGAGCCTTTCAGTAGGTGCAGGTTTGGGGGATGCGTGCGCTGATTATTGCCATGACCTGTTCGGCGGTATTCGCCCACAGTTTGTGATCATGCTGTTCATGGTGGCCTACTTCGCCGGTGTTGTGCAAAGCCCAATTACCGTCTTTGTCATCATGATTGAAATGACCGACGCGCGGTATGCAACACTGCCGCTGATAATGACATCCATCATCGCGTACGAGTGTTCCTCACTGGTGTGCAAGACCGCGATTTACGATGCATTGGCGGAAGTCTTCTTAAGCAACATTAAGAAGCGAGCCGAAGCGTCCGGCGAGCACTTCTCAGGCTGACCCCCGGACCTCCAAGGCAAGTTGTCACAACTGATACGACCGGCATTGCGGTTGGTTCAACGATGTGCCGCAAATTGTGCGAACCCCCCCTAGGTTGGGGCGTAGAGGGCTCTGCGGCAATGATGCCGCCCACCGAGCACACTCTATGGTCGAACAAAGAACCCAATCAGATTTAGATCTGTACTTTCGCGACATCGGACGGATCAACCTGCTGGAACAATCGGAGGAACGTGACCTTGCATGGCGAATCGTCAACGACGCATGCCCCGATGCCAAGTCTCACATGATCCAAGCAAATCTTCGCCTTGTGGTGAGCATTGCCAAGCGGTATGCCGGACGTGGTGTGCCGCTGGCGGATCTCATCAACGAGGGCAATCTTGGTTTGATCCGCGCCGTCGAACGATTTGACCCCGCACTGGGACATCGGTTTTCCACCTACGCCACGTGGTGGATCCGTAAGACCATCAAGCAGACACTCGAAATGGTTGGTCACCCGATGCACATTCCTGCCTATATGCAGCAGCGAATGGCGTCGTGGAATGAGACCTTGCGACAACTTCAGGAGGATCTGGGTCGAGCACCAACACCACAGGAGATGGCCGCGGCCATGCGTGTCCCCCGTTGCAAACTCGATCTTGTTCGTCGAACGCTCGCTGCCACACGATCAGCCGCGCACCGCCGGCTCGATCAAGAGGGGCGATTGCAAAATTGCGTGGACGATCATGCCGATGTCGCCCAATCAAATGGTGACTGCCAAAGCGAAAAACGGGATGATCTCGCCAAGATCGGTGCCATTCTGCAGTCACTGGACGGTGTCCAGGCCGACATCGTGCGAATGCGATTTGGTCTAGATGGTCAACCGCCGCGAACATTGCAGGAAACGAGTACAGAAGTTGGACTTACCCGCGAACGCGTTCGCCAGATCGAACACCGTGCATTGGCCCATATTCGACACGCGTTCAACTACGCCCCTCGCCGAGCGGGTTGATTAGGGTGTGGGGGGCTCAGCCACCGGCGTGCTCGCTGCATTCCACAGCGACATCAGCAGCATGCCCAGCATCAAGAACTGCACACCAAAGAGCAGCCCCGGTGCCCACAGCGCATCGGATGGGTACCACCACAGCAGCAGTCCACCCAAGAGCAAACCTGCGCAGCCGCTGATCACCTGTAGTCCAGGCGACACACTCGATCGCCACGGGACTCCGAGAAGATCGCTGAATCCGCGAATCAGCGAGAAGATCGCCAGTACAAGGGTGATCGCCTCAAGCCCCTCAAACGGCCAGATCAACAGCAGCAGACCTAGCGTCAGGAGCAGCACGCCGGTAAGTGCGGTCGCGCCTCGGTGTTCGCTTCCTCCTACGCCGCTTCGAAGAAGCCCCAGGAAGCCGATGACGACACACAGAATGCCCAGCAACAGATCGACCCACAGGCTGGCAATGCCCGCAAACATAATGGCCAAGAAGCCCCCAACCAAGCACACGATTCCTTCCACCAACAGCACGGATCGCCCGCGACGAAGCATGTCCATGACATCGGCTTGTGAGGGCATTGTGGGGGTGGTCTTGTCTGCGGTCGTGTCGGCCATGTGGCGGTGCTCCTTGAGTGAGTGAGTGAAGAGGAGCGTCATGCTACCGATGTGCCATGCAACACGGGATCCGCCAAAGACGGATCCCGTGAGGGCGAGCGATTCAGTGCTGGGAGGAGGGAGCAGCAAGGTGTTGGCCGCCACGCGAACCGCTCGACTTAGGAGCGTGGCGCCGTTGGGGGGGGTGAAGATCACTCAGTTGGTGCGGATATCTATCTTCCGCGGCTCGGCACATTTGGCCTTGGGGAGGGTTAGATACAACACGCCGTCGCGGTAGTTCGCGGTGATCGTGGCTGCATCGATTCCAGTACCAATCCGGAAGGACCGACGAAAGTCGCCTACGCCGTATTCCTGATGGCGAATTCGCCCCAGCGTTTCGTACCGATCCTCCACGGTGGCATCGATCACCAGCATGTTGTCATTGATCGAAATGGCAATGCCCTCAATCGAGGCGCCTGGCATATCAGCGACGACGCGGTACTCCGTACTAGTTTCAAAGACGTCGACCGGCGCCCGGTAGTTCTGCGGATGCTTGACGGCCGTGCCGGTCGTGTCTGTGTTGCATGTGCCGCTGTTGCAGCAATTCGTGTCACTGTTGATGTTGGTCTTGGTAGTCATGTCAAAACTCCTGTTCGGGTAGTTGGGGGTGTACTGCAAGAGGGGCCGTGAAGTGACGTCATCGTGCGGTGATGTCAACTTGCCGAGTGCAGCTCTGCTGTGATTTGGGCAGAACGATGGTGAGGATGCCATTTCCCAGGCTTGCGTCAACGGCCTCGTCGCTAATGCCGGCAGGCAGTCGCATAGAACGCTCAAATCGAACGGTGGATCGTTCGCAGCAGATGGTGTCCGCATCTTCGGGCGTATTAACGGCGTGCTGGCCTTCGATGGTCAGAATGCGATCGGTGATGCTCACTTTGAGGTCGTTTTTTGAGATGCCTGGCATCTCGGCTTCAATGACAATGGTGTCATCTCGTTCGATGACATTGACCAATGGGTTGGTCCGCATGGCGTCAAAGAAGCGGGAATGGGGAAGCATCGCTCCAAGCGACGGCGTCATGGCGCGGTCAAAGAGGCGATCGATTTCGTTTCGGACGATGTCCATGGCGTTGGTCGTGGGTGTGAGCAATGTTCGAGTAGTCATGACTGTGCTCCTGCTGTCGACCGAGTTCATCACAGAACCCGGGACTTGTCTGGTGTGTGGTTCCGACACATGTCGTCACCTGCCTACACCAAAGCAACACATGTGCCAAAGTTAAATCGTGCCTTTGCATCCACTAATGCATGATTGATTGGTGGTGCGACTGCCAGTTACGACAATGGCGTGTCAGGGTGGCAACTACCACCGCAGTTGGTCCATCATGACCTGACCAGCAACGCAAGTTCCTCTTTGGGGCATGCGCTGAATTGGTCGCAATGACGCGGTTGATCATCGTTGTCTCACAGCCGCCCATCATGGCGCCGGGAAACTGACCTGTGGGGGCGAAGATGCCGGGCCATGGCTCGTTGCTGGTAAACCAGTTGGTCGTAGGGGCGATGCCCATTTGACTGTTGTATCTGAAGGTGGCTTGACCGCTCTTCCCGTATGCGGCACAGCTGGTGCCCATAGTCTCATTGAAACGGGTGCGATCGGCGTTGTTCTTGACCTGTACTTTGATTGATCTTTTCGTATTCCTTGGTGTTGAGAACTGATTCAGGAATCCGAGACACGTCCGCAACGTTGCGGAAGTCCATTGGGCCCCTGAGAAGAGGATGGGTCATCGGCACGAGAGTCGATCGACAGTCGATCGGCTAGCGTTCGCGCCGTAACCATTGAGCCTGCGGCAATGCCGCCAAGGCCATCCGTTGCGTATGTCTCGAGTTGGTCGTTCGCTTTATGGTCCCGATCCAGCGGGACCAGTACATGCACCACCCCACGCTGATTGCGGATCACTTGAATTCGCCCACGTGGTCGTCGGTGCAGTTCGATGCGAGTACTGACCTTGTCGATGCCAAGACGCACTTCAGTGTTCCGCTCGCGGCGGGACGCAATGGTCAACACGCGGCCTCGGAGGTGTACATCCACATCTCCAGCCACGGTCGTTGGGAGTCCTGTCGTAATCATCAACCACTGATCGGGCAGCATGCGGCACTGGAGGCCTTCCTCCATGTGTCCGCCTGTCTTGGTGTTCGGCGTCGTGTCGATGTACGTGTTGTTGATCATGACGATGCTCCAATACGGCCTTGGCCGCGTGTACCCCCGATTTCGTTCGAGGACGCATCACTGACAACAATCCGCGTACCCAACAGCCTTGACCAACGGTGCATTCCTGAAAGATTGGCGCCAAATCACTGTTTGAAGTCACGCCATGGTCATTTGACGCTCGCCGTAGTGGGGCGCGTTCCCCGCGAGCAAGTCGCCGACGTTCCCGCAAAATGCGGCGTCACCTGCCACTGGCCAAACGCGTTTCGACTCGGCAATCCGACCCTCGCCGTCCACCCACACCCCAACTACGCTTTACCGCCACCAAAGCTACATGCTGCCGCGGTGGCAGGTGTTATCACGGGCGGCAGTCCGATTCCAGCACGCGAATTTTGGGGTCATCCTCTACACACCCACGCAGTGAAACGATCCCTAGCACGCAAGCCGCCGATGCCAGCGCATCGGCCTGGGCTGCGGTTGGCGCAATGACGGTGATGTTGGGATGCGATCGCACCCATCGGCCCGTCCGCGGATCGAGCAGATGTGACCAGGTGTGCCCGTCGGTCTCGATGGACTGCTGCGATGCGCCCGAGGTAGCCACGCCACAATGAGACAGCGTGAGCACAGACGGCCTGTCCACCCGTGAGATCCGCCATCCGTTCAGTCCCGGAGGCGCGTGCCCAATGGCGATATCACCGCCGATGTCCACGAGGGCCGCTTGACTGCCGTTGGATGCCAGCACAATGATGGCCTCATCGGCCGCCCACCCCTTGCCGATCCCGCCAAAGTCCAGCCACGGAACCGGCGACGTAAAACGAATGTGGGCATTGGAAACATCCACGGTCAGACACTCATCCCCCACCGGCTCCACATCGCTCGGCGGCTCGCCATCGCATCGGCTGGCCCGCCACGCTGCTGTGGCACGGCCACACCGAATGTCGAAAGCACCGCCTGTCTGACGTCGAATCTGCTCAGCGAGCACCAGCGGGCCGGCCAAATCGTCGCTGATGGTCACCCACGTGTCTGTGGGGGCTTTGCGAAGGCGAGCGACCTCGGAATGGACCTGCCAATCGCTCAGCACATCTTCGATGGAGCCGATCCGGCTAAAGGCCGCCGCAGCGGCGGTTCGTGCGTGGTCCTCGCCACGGGCGTACAGGACGATCCTCGCCTCGGTCCCCATGCGGATCTGGGTGAATTCAAATCTCTCCAGAGGCCTCGAACACGCCCCGGATACCCCCACAATCAGCAGTAGTATGGTTGGGATGATGTTCATGACGCCTCTCGCACTCGCTATCTCGCTGACCGCTGCACCAACTTCGTTCGCGGAGCCCGTGCCTGGTACTTCCCTCAGTATCACCATGATTCCGGTCCAGTGCAGCGATGACGCCCCAACTATCTGGGTGGCCCGCGATGAAACCAGTTGGGATCTCTACGACTCACTGGTCTATCGGCTGGACGTTCCCAAGGGCGAAGCGGACGACGACGGTGGGTTGACTCGCCCGACAAAGCCATATCTGATGGCCGACCGCGGGTGGGGCCATGCTGGATATCCGGCGCTGAGCGTCAACTACACCGGGGCGGAAGCCTTCTGCGCCTGGATGAGCGCCAAAACTGGGCGACCCTGGCGACTGCCGACTGTGGCAGAATGGAAGGCGATGTGCGCCACAAGCGGTATCACGCCGCAAGAACTGACAAAATATGCATGGGTCAAGGACAACGCAAAACGCAAGACCCATCCGCTCGGGAGCCTCGCTCCCGACGCCAACGGACTGCACGATCTACACGGGGATGTCGCCGAGTGGTGCACGACACCAGACGGGAGATTTGTTCTGATGGGGCTGTCCTATCAGGATGCCACCCCCACCGAATTGTGCGGCGCCCAGAAGACACCCGTTCCGGAGTGGAACGACACCGATCCCCAAATCCCAAAGAGCATCTGGTGGCTGTCTGACGCAGCCTTCGCGGGCTTCCGCGTTGTGTGCGAAACACCACCACCCGCTGCAACCAACTCCACCGAGGATCCCGAGAAGGAGCCGACCTCATGAGTGAATCAACCAACGATCCAATCGGTGACGTCTCGCGTCGCACCTTTGTTCGTACCAGCAGCGTAGGGCTTGGCGCACTGGCCGCCGCCGCCCCCATCTCGATGGCCTGGGCCGGCGGTGATGATCGCATCAAGGTCGGCCTGATCGGCTGTGGTGGAAGAGGCAGCGGCGCCGCCGGTCAGGCACTCAATGCCGACGATGGCGTCGTGCTGTACGCGATGGGTGATGCATTCAGTGATCGACTCGAAAACAGCCGCGGCCATCTGACCGACCGATACGGCGATCGTGTGGACGTCCCCCAAGAACGTCGATTCACCGGCTTCGATGCCTACCAGAAGGTGCTCGATAGCGACGTCGATGTCGTCATTCTCACGACACCGCCCCACTTCCGGCCAGATCACTTTGAGGCGGCAGTCAAAGCCAATAAGCACATCTTCATGGAGAAGCCCATGGCCGTCGACGGTCACGGCGTCCGCAAGGTGCTCGCCAACGCCAAGATCGCCAAGGACAAGGGCCTCAATGTCATGGGTGGATTCTGCTGGCGGTACAACCACCCAAACCGCGAGTGCTACAAACGAATTCATGATGGTGCCATCGGCGACATTGTGTGCGCCCACTCGACCTACCTCACCGCGCCCCTAGGTACCAAGCCCCGACAAGACGGTTGGTCAGACATGGAGTGGCAACTTCGCAACTGGCAGCACTTCAACTGGCTCAGCGGTGACCACATCGCCGAGCAAGCCTGCCACGCGATTGACAAGATCAACTGGGCCAAGAACGGCATGAAGCCAGCCAAGGCCATCGCGCTGGGCGGTCGGCAGATGCGAGAAACGCCCGAGTCGGGCAATGTCTACGATCACTTTTCGGTCATGTACGTCTACGACGATGGCTCACGGTGCTTCCACGATTGCCGGCAAATGCCCGGTTGTTGGAATGACAACACCGAGTACCTCATCGGCACCAACGGAAATTGCTACGTCAACTCATGGGGCCCCACGCAAGTTATTGAGGGACCCAACGCTTGGGAGTATGAGGGCCCTAATCCGAATATGTATCAGGTCGAACATGACGAACTCTTCCAAGCCGTCCGTGGCAAACGCCCGCGAGTAGATGACACCGAAGCCATGATGGCCAGTACCTTGATGGCCATCATGGGACGCATGAGCGCCTACAGCGGCCAGCAAGTGACTTGGGACGACGCCCTCAACAGCGACGATCGCCTTGGGCCAACGTCCTACGCACTTGGGGAGTTGCCGGTTATTTCGGTCTCAATACCCGGCCAACTCGGCACATGGAATAAATGGAATGAGGGCAACGGATGACCATCGATCGACGCACGTTTCTCAACACCACTGTCGTGGGCGCCGTCGCGGTGCCCGCCATCGCCCGATCAGCCTTCGCCGCTGGCAATGACCGCCTAGGCTTGGGCGTCGTCGGATGCGGCGGACGCGGCACCGGGGCCGCCTTCAATGCCATCTCTGCATCGCCTGACATTGACATCGTCGCCATCGGCGACCTTTATGCCGACCGGCTCAACTCCAGCCGATCGCATATGGACAAACTCAACGAACGCATGAAGGTCACTGATGACGACTGCTACACGGGCTGGAATGCCTATCAGCAGGTGATGGGCCGACCCGATGTCGACGTCGTCATTCTCGCCACACCCCCACACTTCAGACCCGAACACTTTCGTCACGCGATCGCGTCGGGCAAACACGTCTTCATGGAGAAGCCAGTGGCGGTTGATCCCGCTGGCATCCGCAAAGTCATCGCTGCGGCTGCACAAGCCGACACAAAAAACCTCTCGGTCGTTGCTGGCACACAACGACGCCACGAAGCCTGTTACCTCGATGCCATGCGACGCATTCGCGATGGTGAAATTGGCGAGCCTGTTTCGGCCTGCTGCTATTGGAATCAGGGAGGCCTGTGGAGCCACGATCGCCAGCCGGACTGGACCGACATGGATTGGCAACTACGCAACTGGCTCTACTTCACCTGGCTCAGCGGCGATCACATCACCGAACAACACGTTCACAACCTCGATGCCACCAACTGGGCACTGGGCAGCCATCCTGTGAAAGCCACGGGCATGGGCGGTCGCCAGACCCGCATCGAACCACGCTTCGGACACGGGTTCGATCACTTTGCCATCGACTATGAATACCCCGGTGGCATTCATGCCATGAGCATGGCCAGACAAGCCGATGGATGCGTTGGACGCGTCGAAGAAATCATCCAAGGCACCAAGGGGCGTAGTGTCACCAGCAGCGGACGCGCGCGATTCGAGGGTGGTCCGAGTTGGACCTTTGAGAATGACAACCCGAACCCCTACGTCGTAGAGCATCGCGATCTGCATGCGAGTATTCGCGGCGAACAGCCCCGGCTCAATGAAGGACAGCGAATCGCAGAATCCACACTGACGGCCATCATGGGTCGTATGAGCGCTTACAGCGGCAAGACCATCACATGGGACGAGGCCATGAACGCAGACTTGGACATGACACCCCCGCAGTACGCCTTTGGAACGCTGGCCACCCCGGTCATCGCGCGGCCGGGTACTACGTCCATGGACGATGAACTCTGGCCTCAGAGTGACGAGGTGACGACATGACCATGAACCGCCGCACCTTTGTCGCCGCGGGTCTCGCCGGCGTGGCCGGTTCACTGGCGCACGGACATCCGGACCACGAAGACCCATACCCACCGGACTTCCCTCCGGGCGACCCGAGACGCAACGACCCTGTGTTCAATCCCATGCCAGACCAAGAACCGCGTCGCTCGAATGCTGCCGCGACCTACACCTTGGACTACGCGCCGCATTTCGGCATGTTCCATCACCACGCCGGTGAAGACATGATCGATCAGATCGACTTCATGGCCGAAGCGGGCTTCCGGTCGATCGAAGACAACGGCATGCGCAGCCGGAGCGTCGAGGATCAACAACGCATCGCCGATGCGTTGCAACGACATGACATGCGCATGGGGGTCTTCGTCATGAATATGGATGGTGCGTGGCGACCGAGCCTGACCACCGGCGACGCCGGCGAGCGGGCGCTATTTGTGCAGAATGCCAAGGACTCGATCGAGGTTGCCAAGCGTGTCAACGCCAACTGGATGACCGTTGTGCCAGGCATGGTGGCTCAAGGTGTCGATGAAGACACCCAGATGGCCAATGTTGTGGAGTCACTCAAGCAGGCCGCCAACGTACTGGAAGAACACGACATCGTCATGGTGTGCGAGCCGCTGAACTGGCGAGATCACAACGGGCTCTATCTGCGATTTACGCCCCAGTCGATGGAAATCATGAAACGGGTCGACTCACCCTCGTGCCGCATCCTGCAGGATCTCTATCACCAGCAGGCAACCGAAGGCAATCTCATCGATCATATGAACGCCGCGTGGGACTACATCCCCTACTTCCAAGTGGGAGACAACCCCGGACGCCGCGAACCGGGCACCGGTGAAATCAACTATGCCAACGTGTTCAAACACATGCACGAGCGAGGCTTCACCGGCATCGTGGGCATGGAACACGGCAAGAGCATCGGTGGCAAGAAGGGTGAGGTCGCGCTCATTGAGGCCTATCGCACCGTCGACCCGGCATGATCCCCGCCGGTGTGCATGTGGGTTGCCCGTGAAGCCCTTCAGGTTCTCTCGGCCAGTTCCTTCCTGCCCGGGTAGAACGCCAGCATCAGCAGCAGACAGCCGATGGCCATGTACATCGGAACGGAGAAGAGCTTGCTGTAATCTGTCTCGCCATTGGTTGTCGCCCACACGCCAACCAGATTCACTGTAAACAGGCTGCCGACAACCGTACCGATGCCCACGATGACCAGGTTGAACAGGTTCTGAGCTGTCGCCTTCACATCATCCGAGCACTCTTCATCCACGATCATGAAGGCCACAAAGATGAAGCAGCCAAAGCAGATCCCGTGCAGGCTGACAGCTGTAATGAGTGTCACCATGCTTGGAATTCCAACGGCCGAACTCAACCAGTCAACCTGCAAAAAGAGGAACATCCTCGCCGCATAGGCGGCCAGGCCGATGATCAGCAAGGTCTTGCGCGACCATTTCGCCGCAATGAAGGGAATCAGGAACAAGACGAGGATTTCCATCCCCTGCCCGATGGTCATAAGCCCGCCGCCCCCGACACCGAAGATGTTGTTAATTGCCTGTGTTAATTCTTCGCCCTTGTTCTGATGCCCCCGCAGAAATGGCCCGGTGAAGATGAAGTAGAACTGGTGAATCATGCTGACTGGAACCGCAATAAGAAAGAGGGTCACGAGAGGTGCTGATCGCACTTCCTTGAGCGTCTCGGCCAGAGCGTACTTCTGCTTGCCAGATTGTGGAGGGGTCCTGGGAAGCGTGAAGCAGTAGATGCCCATGACAACACCAATGACAGCACTGATTCGGAACGCGTTGACCATCCCCGCCGCCTGCTCAATTTCCTTTTCGGAAATCGTTGCGCCCACAGGCGTGAAGTAAACGTACAGCAACTGTCCCACACCAATTCCAACTGCGATCCAGCCGAGGGTCCCCCAGAGCCGGATACGACCGAAGTCACGATCACGATCCGGCATGTGGTGAAATGCCAAGGAGTTGGTCAATGCGAGCGTCGGTGCGTAGATCAATGAATACAGGATGGCAAGTGAAAGAAACAACCAGAATCCAGTCCCAACTTCACCTTCTACAGGCGTGTTCTGAACTGTCGACATGATCCAAACAACTATGGCGCCGGCGATGTGGCTCAGTCCGAGGTACTTCTCGGTGTTGAACCACCTGTCGGCAACCTGCCCCGCGATGAAGGGACCGAGGATCGCCCCGACACCCCCGGCGGTAAATATCCAGCCGATTTCAACCCCTTGGAATTTCAGATTGATGCTCAGATAGTCTGCGAGGAAGGGAAGCCACGCCCCCCAGATCGCGAACTGTAGGAACATCATGAATGACAGACGAGACCCTAAGGAAAAGCTCATGCGAGGGTTGCTGTTGAATTTTTTCTCGGCGTTGAGTGTTGACATGGGCGGAGGGTATCGCAGAATCACCCCGGTCACCGCGGTACCATGGCCGCCATGTCCCGCGTCGTCGACCTCCGAAGCGATACCGTCACCCAGCCCACCGATGCGATGAAGCAGGCCATGATCGTTGCGCCCTTGGGCGACGACGTACTCGGGGACGATCCAACTGTGCTGGCGTTGCAGGACCACTGCGCCGCAATCTTCGGCAAGGAGGCTGCATGCTTCGTGCCGTCAGGGTCGATGGCCAATCAAGTCGCCATCCGCGTCCAGACCCGGCCCGGCGACGAGATCATCTGCCACGAACACAGCCACATCTACTGCTACGAAGGTGGGGCCTGGGCTGCCGTCTCGGGCTGCTCGATCGCCCTGCTTCGAGGCTCGCGCGGACAGTTCAATGCGAGCGATGTCGACGCCGCCATCCGCATGGATGATCATCACTTTCCAAGATCACGGTTGCTTGTCGTGGAGAACACACAGAATCGCGGGGGCGGTGCTGTCTGGCCACTGGATCAAATTGAACAGGTCACAGCGACTGCAAAACAGCATGGCATGCGATGCCATCTCGATGGAGCTCGCATCTGGAATGCGTGCGCCGCAACAGGAGTGCCACCCTCGATGTGGGCCGCTCACTTCGACACCGTGTCGGCCTGTTTCTCCAAGGGGCTTGGCTGTCCCGTCGGCTCGATTGTCTGTGGTGATACAGACACCATCACGCACGTACATCGCGCCCGCAAGATGTTTGGCGGCGCCATGCGACAGAGTGGCATGCTCGCCGCCGCAGCGATGCACGCACTGGATCATCACGTCGACCGACTCAGCGACGATCATACGCACGCCCGCCAACTAGCCGAAGTGCTCTCAGACTGCCCGGGCGTTGATCTGGATGCTTCGAGTGTAGATACCAATATCGTGTACTTTGACGTGCACGGTGATGCGGCATCGATCGTAGCCAGCCTCGACACAGCGGGTATTCGCATGCTCCAGACCGGCCCACACACCGTCCGCGCCGTGACGAGCCTAGCCGTCACACGTTCAGATATTGACTTCACATGCAACGCGATCTCATCGCTGCTTGCTCAGGAGACTGCGACATGACCGCCAACTATCTTGAACTTCCCAGTGGGTCTGATCCTCCGCAACTTCTCAACGCGGTCATTGAAATTCCACCTGGCAGTGCCAACAAATACGAGTACGACAAACAACTCAATGTGTTTCGGCTTGACCGGACACTCTTTAGCCCCGTGCACTATCCCGGTGCCTATGGGTTCATTCCCCGAACCCTGGCAGAAGACGATGACCCGCTCGATGTGCTCGTGCTGCTCGAAGGCCACTGTTTCACCGGGGCGGTAGTCGAAGTCCGGCCCCTGGGCGTCTTGGAGATGAAGGACGACAAGGGGCTCGACCACAAGATTCTGGCAGTTCCGACGCATGATCCGCGAAAAGATGAGATGCATGGGCTGCAGAATGTGTCACGCCACACGCTCCGCGAAATCGACTACTTCTTCCACATCTACAAGGAGTTGGAAGGCAAGGAAACTGACACCTACGGTTGGCAGGATCGCGTCGAGGCTTATCGCATCATTGAAGAGTCGATCGAACGCTACGGCTGACCGCAGACGTCGCCCATCGACTCGATGACGACGATCAGATCGTTCAAGTCGACCCGCAGATCACGCTTGGCTGGCGCCACATCTGCACGAATGTGTTGATCGCCCAACTTGAGTGGTCCCCACGCATGCAGCACCGCGATGAGGTCCATCACGTCTACACGATCATCGAGTGTGATATCGCGTGAGCAGGCCACTGAAGGCCCGTCAGCATCTCCGCCGATGAATGTGCCGCACTCCAATACGACACCGCCGCCCATGTCGTACAGGCAGCCCAACGCAATCTCGACATTGTCATGGACGCCGGATTCATCGCAATCATCCCATGGCTGCTGAAGCATGCAGTTGAACTCTGCCGCCGAGAGATCTGTCTGCGCAAACCCAGACGGGATGCCATTTCCTGCCGACGGTCCGACAATGGCAAAGGACGAAGACGCCTCCAGCCATGTCGTCTCGATCACTCCATCCTGGTGCAGCAACATCTGCATGCTGACCTGATCACCGGCGCTTGAAGCTGAACCCGAGTACATAGGCACATTCAACCACGTGATGGCTATTGATCCGAGCGGACCAGTGGCAACAGTCACCATGCCACCCGCCGTCGGATCAAGGTCCGTCCGCATCGCGGCGATACCCACCGACTGGAAGTGATTTTGAGGCAGATGCGAATAACCGGTTTCAGCAGTTCCAAAGGTGACGTAGCCGTTGCTCCCGACAAACATGTCATTGTAAGACTGGCCTTCAAAGGGGAACGAGAATCCAAGAGGCCACAGCACCGAGTCGTCCTCATCCATCAGCACCTCGGTTCCACTGAGTGGATCGATCTGAAAGTCCGTTGCCGGTGTCGTGCAGACCTCCCAATGAGGAGGTGAGGCATCTGGATGCGGCGTCCAACGGACCTGTCGCATCCCAAGATCGACGTCGGCAGCGAAGTGCTCGACACCCCACCACGGATCGCCTGGAAGCGGAATCTCACATGCATCCGATACACCATTGGTGTTGCAATCAGCAAATGCCATTTCGGCGTGCGGATCGCAGTTAAAAGCATCGGACAGATCGGTCTCCATGAAGCCCAGCGGCACGCCACCACCAGCCGAGATACCCGACACCGCTTGATCTACATCGAGCAGTTCCCAAGTGGACTCAAACGCGCCATCGGGATGCAACGCCAATTGCACGCGATTAATCCGTTCGGACTGCTGCCACAGTGGGACATCGAGCCAGGTGATGATCAGCGACCCTGCCGGACCGGGCCCAACACGGACATCACCGGAAACCGAGGGGTCGAAGTCGGCAAAGAGCGCGCTGATGCGAGGCATCGAGAAGTGAACAGAAATCGATGGCTGATAAGTCGTGTCGGTCTGGCCAAAGGTGACATAGCCATTGCTGCCGATACCGATCTGGTTCCAGTTCTGCCCCATGAATGGGAAGGCGAACGGCATCGTGTACTGATACATGTCGTCGTCGGTCAGCGACAGCACCGAATGGGCCGAGGGATCAATCCATGTGCCCGTCGCCTGCACCGTGCAGTAAGTCCATGGCCCCTGGCCACCGGATGGAGGAACCCATCGACCGCCAAGCCCGGTGAGATCCAAATCGAAGTCGAAGGCCTGCGTCATCAGATCAACAGAGCTGCCAGTTTCGCAAATGTCCAATATGCCATCGCTGTCACAATCCAACATCGGATTGGCCGCGATCTGACAAGCGTCGAGTGCACCGTCATCATCGCAGTCATTGGCGGGATCATCCGAGATGTCGCAAGCGTCGATGCGGCCATTGCCGTCACAATCGAGTTCTGGGTCCTCCGCGATTTGGCATAGATCGATCCAACCATCACCGTCGCAATCCCATTGCATCGGGTCTTGCAACTGGCATATATCCAATTGGCTGTTTCCATCGCAGTCCATAGACGGATCCCACGCGATCTGGCAAGCATCTAAGTCGCCATCGCCATCGCAATCCAGTTGCGGCTGGTCATCGATCTGACAGGAGTCCAACGCCCCATTGCCGTCACAGTCGGCTTCCATGTCGTTCCAATTCAACTGGCACGCATCGTGCGTGCCATCGCCGTCGCAGTCAACCTCACTACCCAGCAGCAGCACCTCCATCAAGTCGAGCCGGTAGTCCTCATTACAGTCGCCATGTTCACCGACGACCACATCAAAATGGGACGCGAGACCTTGGCCACTGCTAGATCCTGGTGCCCCAACCCAGATCGACACAACGTCCGTATCCCACGCTTGGACCGTCGAGATGTCAATCGCAATGGAATGGCCAGCGGCGCCCTCAATAGCGTCTCCTGAAATTGTGATGTCGTGGAACCAATAACCATCATCACCTTGCGGGCCATCTTCCTCGTCGCCCCCTGATTGTTCATGATCGGGCGTGAAAATGATCGCAGCACCGGAGACGAGACCGGAAATCGGATCACGCCAACCAGGTGCCCCCAAAATCAACACACTTACCCCCTCATCCTCCTCGCCCTCGGAATCAAGTCCCACAACAGATGAGCCTGCAAGATCCCACGCCTGCCCGCCTGCGGTGGTCAACTTGGTTTCTGGTACGGCATCCACTCCACCGGTGCCATCTGCTGCAAAGACCCAGCCGGCTCCAGCAAGTGGGCCAAGTTCATTGTCACCTGGCGACCCAACGAGCATTCCAGCCAGCGGGCTGTCACGCCCGGGAACCAGATCAAGTGCTGCGCCGAATCGCGCCCAAGGTTGTGAGGTCGGAGCGGTCACTTCCTGAAGAAACTGCCATGCCCCGTTCTGCTTCGTATACAGGTATACAACGCCGCTGGATTGGTCTCGGTTTGGGGCCCCCACCGCCAGTGTCCCAGCGTGCAGATCCAGCGAGGTGCCGAATCGGTCATCGGGCACAGCACCCCCACCAGCGACCAGAACTTGAGCATGCTCGAAGACACCCTCGTCCAATTGGAACATCCAGACTTTGCCCGCCGTGTCGCCTGGCGTCAATACATCGCCACCCCATCCACCAACAGCAATCACATCACCATCGATGGCAACATCACACCCAAAGTAATCTCCAGGCTGAAGATCTTCCGGAGCAAGCATGGTGCCTATTCTGAAGTCAGAGGACAGATCGGTCGCCAGTTCAGTGACCCACGCTGCGCCGTGATTGTTTCCGTGCCGCCATCCACCAATGACCAGCGTGCTTCCATCAAGGGCCAACGCATCACCAAAGCGTGCGCCCGGTTGTGGGTCCATCGGTCGGATGGTCGAGACGAGCGACCACGCCCATGGGAGTCCCTCAAGGGAGGCTTCGGTCGCGGTCCGGCGATAGACATCGACGGCCCCACTCTGGGCACCATCACTTGTGTCACCAGGTCGGCCCACCACCGCCCAATCGCCCTGTACCGCGACCGCATCGCCATGCAGGCCCAAAGAATGGGGCCCCTGCCAAGCGGTAGTTTCGTGAAGAAATGGCAGATCATCAGTGATTACAACATCAGCGATGGCTGGAATAGAACCAGCCAACGGAAGCACACACAGGATGAGACTGACTTTTGGAAGCATATGGACCCTTCCCACCTATTCACTATGCGACGAACCGAGCATATGTGAACCACATGCCCCTATCTGTTGCCTGTCTCGGGCCTATTGGGCCCGTACAGACCGAATCTACCGCCAATTCAGACCCGGCGGGGCCAAGTTGGGGGGTCGATTCGACAAATCGTCATGAGCCCGTTGGGCCAACTCAAAAGACGCGATACCAACCACCTAGGACCGAATCGGGCTCACCGTTGCCATCGGTGTCCTGCGGGAAGCAGAGCATGTCCTCGATCGCATTGTCTGGGCAGCCACCCCAGCCCTGAATAACACCGATGAGTTCTGACGAATCGACATAGCCGTCGCCATCGAGGGCTCCATCGGAGGCGCCTGGCAGGAAGTCTGATCGGACCGACTGGTCATTGGAGGCGTTGACCGGGCCCCAGTGTGTCAAGACGGCCAGCAAGTCCTCGAGGCTCACGTTGGCATCCCAACCGGCGACGTCCGCTGGGCACCACCACTGGCTGTAGCAGTCGTGGTCGCACGTATCGGATCGCCCATTGCCATTGAGATCGGGCAGATTCTCTGCATGGTCAGGGATGCCGTTGAAGTTACAGTCAGCCATTCGCATCGATCCACGAGCTTCGCCATCGCACTCATCGGGTCGACCATTGCCGTCGAGATCCACGCTGGTGCCGGCGACGAGGTCGCACGAGTCGGGAATGTCATTCTGGTTGCAATCGCAATACACAGCGTCGTAGCTGTCTGAGTCGCTGCAGTCAACTGTGCCGTTGTTGGCGCGAACCAGATCGAGCACATCATTGGTGCCAGTGTCGTTGCAATCGGCATAGGCAAGCGGATACACCACCACAGCACCTGTATTGACATTGGTGCCTTGCAATCCAGGCGAACCGATCAAGGCTTGATTGCCATTGGACAGCGACGAACCAATCGCCGCAACCGCGTAGCCAAATTCATCACCCTCGGTTGGGTTTCGCGTTGACAAACGATACAACTCGGTCCAGATGCCATCTACATCTTGCCAGACCCATGCATAGCCAACCTCGGCACCATTGATGTCCTCGGCTCGGTCGGTCCCAATGAGAATTGATGTGCCGTCGGCGGACAGATCGATGGCATTGCCGAATCGCTCTGCCGAATCCGCTACTGGCGTGCTGAATCGACGTATCAATGTGATTTCATTCCCCGCGGTCACCTCATAGAGATGCACCGCACCGGTATGCACACTTTCGTTCCAGGCACCCGGAGCAGACACCAGCACCAGCGATGTCCCATTAGGCATGGTGTGTACATCAATCGATTCGCCAAAGTAGGCGTGCCCCTCTTCGTCGTGATCGTTGATCATGGCGACTTGGCTCCACGAATCACCGGTGCGTCGATACAGGTAGATCGCTCCGCTGTCCCACCCAGTGTCGCCGTCATTCCAGAACGGAGCGCCTACAACCAAAAGGTCATCGGCAACAGCTAGGGACCGCCCAAAGGAACTGGTCCACTCAAGTCCGTCCGGGCGAAGAATCGGATCGCCCTCTACCCATCGATCAAGCGAATCGCGATAGAACGTGTTGACCTGCATGCCCGTTGGGGCCTGCACATTGCCATTGCCAGGGTCACCAAGCAGTACGACGTCATTCTCGATTCCCACAGAAACCGCGCCGACCTGAGACGGGAAGCCCGCGTCGGGATTCAGGATTTCTTCAAGCTGCCAGACACTGGCGAATTCCTTCCAGACCTGCGCTTGAGCGCCATTCGTCGCCACCACCCGGCGTTCGGGCGTAGTCGGAAGTGAGTCATCCAAGTCCGAGGTCGCCGTTGTGACCGTGCCAGTGGTAAACATCTGGTCAAAGACCCACGTGCCAGCAGCATCGGAGAAGGAGGTCATCTGGCCGGATGCAGACAGCATGAATAGGAATGCGCCATCATCACTCACAATCACCTTGTTGCCATTGCCGTCGCCGGCACCGGAACCGGGGGGAATCAATCGGTCCGCTTCTGGAGCGAGACCGCAGACCGCCGCATCGTTGCACGACGAGCCTTGCCCACGATAGACGCCACCAGCAAGCCAGCAATTAACCTCTTCCTGATCAGGCACCATCATGCACTCACCAAAGTCCACACCCAAACAACACGCGCCGTAGGTGTACACCGTTCCGCCGCCGACCAGATTGATCGCCGCGCCTTCAACATTGGGAAGGAGCGGACCACGGGTATCTAGGGAGGTATCCCAGTCATCACCTGCGGCTACCGGGAAACTCTCTGGATCGGTCAGCAGTGCGTAGAAGTCCTGCCCGGTCATGGGTTGCCCATCAACCTCAAGGGCCAAGCCTTGCAACGCCGCGGCGGCACCAGCCACGATGGGCGCTGCCGAAGATGTGCCGCCGAACTCCGTGGTGTACCACTGATTGCGATCGATACCTGCAATCGGCACCAGATCCCCATATCCCAGCGTCGCGACACTTTCACCCCAGCCCTGCAGTTTGACCTGCGAGCCGTAGCAACTGAAGCCGAGCCGGTCGTGGCTCTGGTCCGCCGTTCCGGCGCCAATCATCAAGTGGCCAGTTTCGCCCTCGGTCTCGATCCAAGAACGGTGGTAGTTGAAGAATGGCGAGTCATAGTCAAATGCAGTGTTGCCCGCCGATGAGATCACAATCACGCCGTTGGCCACCGCGGCCTGCGCCACGAGGAAGTTGTCCAGCGTCGTCATCTCCATGTTGACAAACGGGCAGCAGGCCCATCCGGCTGGATCGCCGCCAGAAACGGCATCAAAGCAGCAATATGGGTAGCACGGCGCCATCATGCAATCGTCAACATCAGACAAGCCATACCAAGGCGATAACTGCCCCATGGTGCAGTACACGATGGTGCCCTGAGGCAGATTAACCGAGGCGTCCATGAGACCATTGGCCCATTGACCTGCCCAGAAATAGCCCCGCGCTTCGGGCGCCATGCCGCCCATGCCGTATTCACCGGTGGCTTCGGGATCGACACTTTCCTTGGCGAGCACTACACCGAGGCCAGCCGAACCATGATCATCGGCCGTGATGGATGTACGCGGCGTGACGTAACACAGATCCTCGTGGGTGAGGTCGTAGCCATACACATCGATGAGCCCGACAGTCACACCAGCGCCGTACAGTCCATAGTCGCCATCGTCATCTGGGTCGAGTGTTCCAGATGCCAAACGTGCCCCAAGAATGCCCAGCCCACCTGTGTTGACATTGGTATCGCGATACCCTTGCAGACTTCGCCAGTCGTCCGTAGTCGGCGGGTAATCGGTGTCCTCGCACCATGCTTCGAACTTTACTGGTGGCGTATTGACCTTGAGCCAAGCCTGCTCAACCAGATTCGATGCATTGAGCGTTTGCGCCACGATCAATCTGTTTTCAGCCGGAACATGCACATGAAACATGCCCGCGAGGTCAGCCTGATCCTTATTGGTCCGCTGCAAGCCACGAGCGCGAATGACGTCGAGTTGCGCTTCGGTCACCGATGTAATGCACGGCTCAAGAGTCGCCCCATAACTTTGAAGTATCGAAGCCAGTTCAGTGACATCGCGTCCAGCAAGACTGACAAGTTTGCCGCCTCGGAGACGTGCCCGGACGAAGTCATGAAACTTCACAGTGGTCGTCACGATCGAGAGATCGTCGCCCGGACTCACCACAGCCACCTTTACAACAGGCGTTCGGGCCTGCGCCACACCCACTAGTCCAAGCGGGGCTGCAACGCCCGCCAACAACACAGCACGACCAAAATGCTTCATCCGATTTTCGCTCCACATGCGTTTCATCAAGTGCCCCGAATGTCTCATATTCCTATTCGACCCATCTGGGTGATGGGATGCCGCCAGCCCATTGAACCGCCGTTTATTTAGCTCTGCCAGCGATTTGAAGACTATATCTCATCCCCGCAACCGTAGTTGGGGCCAATGAGCCTACAGAGCGTTAGTTCCAGCGGCCAGAGCGTTCCTGCTTGCGACGGCCACGACGTTGCTTGGCATCAAGCCTGCGGGTCTTGCTGGCCTTGGTTGGCTTGGTTGGCTTTCGGACCGAAACGGGCTTGAGCGACTCCGCAAGCAGGTTTGCGAGCCGATCTCGGGCCTCGGCCAAGTTTCGTCCTTGGTGCCGATGACGCCCACAGACGACCTGTAAACACCCATCAGAGGCGATTCGGTGCCCCAGCCTGGCCTCGATGGTGTTTCGGCGATAGGTACCCAAGACCTCTTGGGCCCGCTCCAGATTCAGGCGAAGCGTGACGCGAGTCTGCACCCGATTGAGCCGCTGACCCCCTGGCCCTGAGGCTGTGGATGTCTCCATCCGCAGGAAGCGGGCGGGAATCGTCAGTCTGCGATTGATAACCAAATCGTCCATTTGCCTGCAATCACCTGTAGCCTGCCCAACTCGACCACGAGGCCCTTCTGCCCCTGTGTGGTCGATGTACCGTATGGACTCTACCCGCTCCTCCACTCTTCGCATCACCGGAACCGCCGGTCTGATCGACATCCTTCGAGATGAGGTTGAGTCGCTTGGTGTCCAGTGCACCATGCAGGACACCACCGCAGTCGAGACCGAGGGCACCATGCTCGATGCCATGCGGCTGAATCTGCACCTCTCAACAGCCATGTCCGTGCGGTACCTCATCGATCGCTTCCCGTGCGACGGACCAGACACGCTCCACAAGCGACTGGCCGATTTGCCGTGGGACGACATCATTCCCGCCGATGGCTACCTCACGGTGACCTCGAGCGTGCAGCACCCCACCATCTCCAACACGATGTTCGCCAACGTTCGCGTCAAGGATGCCATCGTCGATCGTATCCGACGCGTCTATGGCCGCCGACCCGACTCGGGCGCCGATCCCCACGGCGTGGTGGTCTACCTGCATTGGTACGGCGACACAGCCTCCATTTGGCTCGATACATCGGGACGCAAACTGTCGGACCGCGGGTATCGACGCATGCCCCACCAGGCGCCACTTCGGGAAACAATCGCCGCGGCCATCCTTCGACGTGCTGGCTGGAAAGGCAACACCCCACTGGTCATTCCGATGTGCGGCAGCGGCACTATCGCCATCGAAGGGGCGCTCATTGCATCGGGCCGCCCGCCAGGGTTGCTTCGCACCGTTCCGTTTGGTTTTGAACACCTGATCGGATTCGACCAAGATGCGTGGCGTGGCATGCGAGCCGACGCGACGCCCTCAAAGTCTCGCAGAGCCGCGGCCAAAGAACTTCCGCCAATCATCGCCAACGACATCAACCCCACCGCCATCGAGGCAACCACCAAGAATGCCACCACCGCCGGGTGCGCCCAGCACATCGACATTTCAACATGTGACTTTCGAGATACGCCCATGCCAACAGACGATGGCGTCATCGTCTACCACCCCGGCTATGGGCTTCGTATGGGCGAGGAACGCGAACTGAAACCGCTCTACAAAGGTATTGGCGATCACCTCAAACAAGCATGCGGGGGCTGGGGCGGATGGGTCTTCACGGGCAATCGTAATCTGGCCAAAGGCATCGGTCTGCGACCGGCTTGCCGCATCCCTGTCCGCCATGCCAATGTCGATGCGAGGCTCTTGGGCTTTGAAGTGTGGACCGGTTCAACCGAGCAATATGCCACCGAGGCCGCGCCATGATGCAGGTGCTCCTGACCCTACTGATACTCGTCGCCCCCCCGGCCCCCCCCGCCCCCCCCGCGCCCCCCGCCCCCCCCGCCCCCCGGGGGACACCCACCCCACACCCGCCCCCCCCCCATGCCGGAGGGCG
>CAZGFN010000021.1:0-36298 GCA_964524945.1 uncultured Isosphaeraceae bacterium | reverse complement strand
CTAGGACGTGAGGTTCTCATCCTCAAAACAGGAGTTCGATTCTCCTCGGGGTCATTGAGGTGCCGCCTGCGGGCCTTGTGATACAGGCCCCTCGGGCTTCGTTTGGCCCCATCATTTCTAATGATGTAAAAGCCGCGTTATTAGGCTACTAACCCGCAATGTGGCGTACTTTTTTCTCAAATAAAGCAAAGGATGAGTCTTGAATTACCTAGAAATCGTGTAGGTTGTTCATCGGAAGCGGTGTCCTTTGTTTGCAAAGGGCAGTTACAAGAGTTCTCAAGAGAGACCTGAAGCACCTTACTGTGGGATGTTTCAACGCCCCCGATAGCGGGGGATGGAGAAGACCTATGAAAGTAATGACCATCCTTGGTACAGCGAGTGTTATTGCGCTTGGCAGTACCGCAACAGCCGACGTCACAGGCATTGAAATTGTGAATATTGGGGATACCGGCAACGGAACCACGTATCACATGTACCTCAATGTGACTGAAGGCAGTCGAGTAGATGCCATCTTTGGTAACTCGATGGGAACTATGCACATCGGATTGGCCGCTGGCATGTCCTTCTATCAAAACATTTATGGCAGCGCTTTATCGACAGGCAACAACCCTGCGTTCTATCCGCTGGCCCCGTCGCTGGAGTGGGACTCATTCGTCACGATTGGCGCGATGGATTCCACCGGCAACCCATTTGCCGACAATGCCCTTCTCGATATTGGCATTGACTTCTCCGGCTTCGAAGCTGGTGGTTCCTTTACCTCGGACAATGGTTCGTGGTTCGTGACCCCCGTCGATGATCAGGGCAATCCCATTAATGGGCAGGTCCTTATCGGTCAGTTCACCGTCATCGGTGCTAGTGGCGATGGCTATGCCGACCTCGTCGGTCAGGTCAATGTCCAAGGCAGTGATGATGGAGGCACTTATCAGAATATCGGAGTCAATTGGATTCCGGCTCCTGGTGCCCTAGCGCTTCTCGGTTTCGCCGGCCTCGCTGGTCGTCGTCGCCGACGCTGAGTTCGATTCAAACGATCAAGGCCTGTTGCCTTGATATGTTGGGTTGATACCTACGCATACTCTGACAACCCCGCGACTTCGGTCGCGGGGTTGTTCTTTGTATGGGCCCAGCTCCGCAGGGGAGCGGAATAGAACAAGTGTTGTCAAAATCGGGCCCCCTCAAGGCCTACCAATGGCGATGACAGGATTTGAACCTGTGACCTAGGGTTTATGAATCCCTCGCTCTAACCAACTGAGCTACATCGCCGGAGATAGGGCAGTGTAGTTGACCCGGCGGGGCCTCGACAAGCCGTATGCGACTTGTCAGCCTGTCAGGAATGGAGCGTTGCGGTGGGGGTTGCTGACCCTGCCGGAGCAGGGTCGTCATCGTCGGTCTCGGGTTGCTCGAGCCATCGCTCTGAAATGCTGGCGACTGCAGCATCTGGTTTGGCTCGCTGCACAGCTGCGGCAAGCAGGCCCATAAAGAGTGGTTGAGGTCTGAGTGGACGGCTGGTAAGTTCCGGGTGGAACTGCGCGGCCACGAAGTAGGGGTGGACGCTGCGGGGCAATTCCAACATCTGCATGATTGGATGGTCGCCGTGGCGGCCCGAAAAAATCAGTCCGGCCGCCTCCAATTGAGCGATGCGTTTGGGCTCCACCTCATAGCGATGGCGGAATCGTTCGCGGACTAGGGTGGACTCATCAAACAGCCAGCTCGCCCGAGACCCCGGACTTAGGAGCACATCCTGCCCGCCCAGACGCATGGTGCCGCCGAGACCTTCAATGGCCTTTTGGTCGGGGAGTTCCGAGATCACCGCAGCATCACATCGAGGGCGGAATTCCGTCGAGTGAGCATCTTCGATGCCCGCCACGTGCCGGGCGTACTCGATGACGGCCACTTGGAAGCCCAGGCAAATGCCAAGGAAAGGGATCTGCTGCTGGCGAATCCATTGCACGCCGGCGATCTTGCCTTCAACACCTCGTTCGCCAAAGCCTCCTGGCACGATGACCGCGTGCAGATCGCGTGGGGCCAATGCCTGATTGGCCGACCCGGTGGTCATATCGCTGACGTCAATCCACTGTACGTCTGGCTCGATGGACAGGTGGGTGCATGCGTGTTCGATGGCTTTGTCAATGGACGCATACGCATCACGAAGGGCCGTATATTTGCCAAGGATTCCCAGATTGACCGTGTGCCGCCGGGCTGCGGTGATACCAGTGGCGTAGGCGTTCCACTTGGCTCGTGCCTGATCTTCGCCAACTGGCTTGACCAGATGGTGTCGATTGACGATTGTTAGCACCTCGCGGTCTAAACTCTGGGCTCGCATCGCTTCAGGGATGGAATAAATCGAATCTCGATCGTGCATCGAAAAGACTCGAGGGAGTCGCACGTTCGAGAACATCGCGACTTTCTGACGCACGGTTTCGGTGACCGGGTTCTCTGCTCGGCACGCGATGAGCTGGGGCTGGATACCAGACTCCATCAAACGCTTGATGCCAAGTTGGGCGGCCTTTGACTTTTGCTCACCCAATGCCGGAGGCTCAAGCACATAGGTCAACGCCACGAAACAGAAGTTCTCTTTGCCTTCTTCAAAGGCCAGTTCACGCAAGGCTTCAATGTAGAAGCCATTTTCGTAGTCGCCGACTGTTCCGCCGACCTCGATGAAGAGCATGTCCGCTGGGGACCCGTCCGGGCTTCCGGTCATGGCCAGTTCGCGAAGACGGCGTTTTACCTCACCGGTGACGTGGGGGATCATTTGTACGTCGCGGCCAAGGTAGCCTCCGCGTCGTTCACGTTCGAGAATTTTGCTGTAGATCTGTCCGGCCGTCGTGAAGTTGGATCGCGTGAGGTTCTGGTCGAGTAAACGCTCGTAGGTCCCCAGATCCATGTCACATTCGGTGCCATCATCGAGCACAAACACTTCGCCGTGGCGATACGGGTTGAGCGTGCCACTGTCGACGTTGAGGTATCCCTCTAATTTGATTGGGGCCACAGTGAGACCCTTGTCCTTCATGAGTTTGGCAAGCGAGGCGCTGAAGATGCCTTTGCCAAGACCGGACATGACCGATCCCATTACGACGACGAAGGCCGTTCGCCCGGGTTGATACCCCTCTGGGATTGGGGAAAAGAACTCGGAGTTGTCCGTTGTCTTGCCGAACTGTCCGAGGAAGCCCCCATCGCTGAGGTGTTCGGATGTGTTGGCGTCGTCGTCCTGATGGTGGGGCATGGTTAATACTACCGCGCCGCCCCCATGGGGATCAATCCGGATGGCAGCGACGCCAACGATTCACGAAGGCTTCATACTGCTCGGGCGTATCGATGCCCGCGTGGTTGGCATCGCAGCAGCCCACTGCGATGGGGAGTCGGTGTGCCAGAAGCCGCAGTTGCTCGAGATGCTCGGCTTCTTCCAGAGGGGATGGCGGCAGTGTCGGGTACTGCTCAAGCACCGATCGCCGGTAGGCGTAGATGCCCACGTGTCGAAGTCGCTCAATGGGCTCATCGTCACGAGAGGCTGGGATCGGCAGGCGTGAGAAGTACAAGGCCCGGCCTCCAGCGTCCAAGACCACCTTGACGATGTTGGGGTCGAGTGCCTGGGCTGGATCATTCAGTGGGGCGGCCAAGGTGGCCGCGGCGGCCTGAGGATCACTGGTCAGGGTCTCGACGCATAGGTCAATCAGGGCGGGCTCGAGTTCGGGCTCATCACCCTGCAGGTTGACGATGATGTCCGCCTGGATGCTGCTGGCAGCCTGGGCTACGCGACAGGACCCATTGGGGTGCGTGGAACTGGTCATCACATGGGCCATCCCTGCGTCGGTTACAACAGTGGCGATCGCTTCATCATCCGAAGCGACAATGACCTGATCGATTCGGCTGGCACGTGATGCAGCATCAGCCACATGAAGCACCAAGGCCCGCCCGGTATCCGCGGCGATTGCTTTCCCTGGAAAGCGTGTGGAGCCCATTCGAACAGGGATGATTGCCGCGACTCGCACCGCGCTCACAGGCTTCGGACCAGTTCGTCCAAGGCTCGCCGCTGCTCGCGAATATCCTGGAACATGATGTCCTTGCGAGCGATGCCTGAGCAGATCTCCAACGCCTCTCGGGCGTGCTCAATAGAGCTTTCCCGAACGGCGAGTTCTTGGAGCGACCGCATTAGGTCATAGCGAATCTGCATTTCCCGATTTGCTTCGGTGGCGTCGATCTTGGCCAGCACGTCTTTGAATTCTGCGATGGCCTCGGAGTGCCACCCCTCGGCGGCAAAGCACAGCCCGAGCGAATGACCGGCACGGGTTCGAAGCCGCGGTTCGTCCTTGGCCTTTTGAAAGCAGCCCATCGCTGTTTCGATGTCGTTTCGGCGCATCGCCACTTCGCCGAGTTGAAATTTGATGTTTCGATCTGTGGGGTACTTTTGGGCTCGCTGGGTGTACTCCGCGGCTTCGAAGGTCAATAGGTCGCTGGTGGTCTTCTTCAGCAACTCAGCGAGTTCATCGGTATGGCCATCATCTTTGATTTTGACTTTGATCCGTTGAATCTTCTCTTGGTACTGCTGGATGCGAATATCGCTCGCGGCCATGTGGAACCGGTATTCGCCTGTCTCTCGATAGCCATGCTTATAAACGTCTCGGGACTTCTTGAGCGATTCAGGGGTCCCAGATCGTCGAAGCAGCATGCCATAACGATTGACATTGTCGGGCACGCTTGGCTCGGCTTCGAACTGCTCGCGGGCTCGTTCGAGCACGCGGTCGCCGCCGCCACCGACACCAGCGAGTGATTCTTCTTCTTCCAGTTCCCGCTGCTTATCCATGTCCTTGACGAAGTCGCGGAATCCGCCTTCTTTACCAGCGGCATTCTCAAATCCGCCCTTGGCCATGGCCAGTTCTGCTTCCATTGCTTTGATTTCGGCATCAAGGCTGCCATCGGATGGATCCAAGTGCATGGCTATCCTGCCAGATTCCAATGCCACATCCCACGCTTGAACCTCCTTGCAGATGTCCTTGAGCGCGGTGTAACTGCTCTTGGATTGCTTCTTTCCCGAACGGATGATGTTGAAGGCTGTAGGGGCGATTCGGGCACCAAAGGTTGATTGATCCGCCGCGTGGGCTGAAGCGATGGCCTTGATCGCGGCCGACGCATTTTGAATTCCGCTCACCCAAGCCAGCAGGTCGGTGGCCATGCGATCAATGGGCGTATCCCCGGCAACGGATCTGGCCTTCTTGCCCGACACCTGCTTGCCGCCTTCTTGGCTATGCCGAATGGCGACCTTGAGCATTTCCATCAGCGGCTCTTCGGCCGTTGGGTCGAGTTTGAGACCATTGACGTAATAGATCAGCGAGGTTTCATAATTGGCCGAGTCGGCCATGGTCTTGGCGTGATTGAACCATGTGCGGGCCTTTTCGGGCTGTGGTGCGAAGGCGATCTCTTCTTGTGGGTCGTCCGTTGATTCGTCAGACTCATCTTGTTTCTTTTTGCCAAACAGTGCCACGGAGTCATTGCCTTTGCGGGTTCACCAGAGCCTCGCCTCATGGGCGGGAGGAGATCGGAAGTGGGCACGATAATTGAGCAGGGCCATTGGGGTCAAACCATGGCTTCAATACTGCCCTAGTGAGACGGGGCATGGCCTTAGGGTCCCATCTGACCGCCGGTCATCTACCATGCCCAGATGGACGTCAAGCCCGAGTCGCTCAGGATCGAAGTCTATCCCGCCCCCATGCTTCGAGTACCGGCCCAAGAGGTCCTCAAGATCACGGATGAAGTCCGTGCGGTTGCCAATCGGATGCTTGAACTCATGATCGAAGCCGAGGGAATTGGGTTGGCCGCCCCGCAGGTCGGCCTGTCATGGCGGATGTTTGTCACCCGGCATCCTGATGACCGACAAGCCGATGGAGGGCAGGTCATCATCAACCCCACGATCGAGATTCTTGATCAAGAAGTTGTCGAGGACGTCGAAGGCTGCCTGAGCCTGCCCGATATCGACGTCACGGTGCGTCGCAATGTTGAGGTGCGACTTACGGCCATCGGTCTTGATGGTGAGCAAATTGTCGACGTGCGTGATGGCCACTTTGCCCGTGTGTATCAGCATGAGTACGACCACCTCGACGGCGTGCTGATCATTGACCGGATGAACACCATGGAACGGTTGCGAAATCGCAAGGCCCTCCGTCAGTTGAAGCGAGCCTGACCGATGCGGCTGGTGCTGCTTGGCTCCGGAGCGTTTGCCCTTCCAACTTTTGAAGTGTTGGCACAGCGGCACGATATTCCACTGGTCGTGTCACAGCCAGATCGCCCCGCGGGTCGATCACGACAGGCGACACCAACGCCCGTAGCGAATTGGGCGATGAACAGGGGCCTGAAAACTCAACGCCCAGCAGATATCAACGAGACCCACGAGGCAACCTGCATCAGTCAGGTCCAAGCCGACGCATGGGTCGTTATTGCCTATGGTCAGAAACTCTCTGAGCAGTTGCTGGCCAATCGCTTCGCTATCAACCTGCATGGTTCCCTTTTGCCGCGATGGCGTGGGGCCGCGCCGATCAACCATGCCATGCTTGCTGGGGACAAGGTCACCGGTGTCAGCGTCATCACGCTTGCCTCCACGATGGACGCCGGCGAAGTGTTGGGCGCAACCAAGTGCGATATCGAACCCACTGCGACGGCCGGAGAATTACACGACACGCTGGCTGCTCTTGGCCCCGATTTGATCCTTGATGTGCTCTCGCGCCACGAACAGGGCACCCTGTCGGGCATTGAACAAGATCCCGCCGCCGTCACCCTGGCACCCAAACTGTCACGGCGTGATGCGACATTGGAACTGCTCGATGCCAAGAAGGCGGTTGGGCGGATCAATGGCTTGTCGCCTTGGCCTGGCGTTGATGCCCTCATTGATGGTCATCGCGTGCGATTGGTCCGCGCGATGGTGTCCGCAGAGTTATCGCCATCGGACATGGTGATGCCTGATGGGCACGTGGGGTGCCAGCACGGTCAGTTGCAACTGCTGGAAGTTCAGCCGCCAGGCAAACGCGTGATGGCATTTTCGCAGTGGGCCAACGGCCGGCGCATTGATGAGCCAGTCCCAATTGCGCCATTTGAGATGGCGCCATGACGGGGCTTGCGTTATGGGATTTGCTGCGACGAGGGTTGTCTGGTCGGCAGGTTGTCGCCAAACCATCGCCCACGCGTGCTCGCCACCAAACCGCCCAGCAAGACCGTTACGACGCGCTCATCGACGAAATGAAACGCGTGTGGAATGTCCGCATTCACAAGTGGCGGGGCAGTACCAGTGGGTGTGCTTGGGAACTTCGCGACCGCAGGGGCGATGTGACGCGAATGATCGAGTCGCCCTACCCCCGGGGCCCTATTTCGTGCGCCATTTTTCTGCACGAGGTTGGGCACCATGCCATTGGGTTTGCCCATCAGCGTCTGCGATGCATGGAAGAGCACCTGGCGTGGGAATGGTCGATTCGAGAAATGCGACAGCGAGGGTTTAATGTCACGGACCGGGTTCTGCGTCGCCGCGAGCAGGCGATGCGTTATGCCATGTCCAAGGCGCTGCGTCGAGGTCTCAAGCGGGTTCCAGAGGAGTTGGTGCAGTGGCTTCCCGAGGGTGCGCGGGTGGAACCAGCCTCGTGAGAACCGAACAGTTGGACTTTGATCTGCCCGCTGAGCGCATTGCCACCACCCCGGCCGTGCCGCGGGACGCGGCCAAATTGATGGTGGTGCATATTGCAGATGAATCCGTGGAGCACCGCCTCGTGAGCAACCTGCCCGAATATCTCACGCGGGAGGACCTCTTGGTATGGAATGACACGGCCGTACTGGCCGCGCGACTCGAAGGACGACGCGCGCGGCAGGGCGATCGCGGCGGCGGCCGGGTAGAAGGCTTGTGTGTGGAGCAACGAAGCGATGGCCGCTGGCTTGTCAGACTCAGTGCCGGTGGCCGGCTTGTGCCAGGTGAACGCATCGAACTGATCCGTGATGGCGACACCGCCGAGTTGGAATTAGTTGAGCGTGAAGGTGATTCGTGGCTGGTGAAGTGTTCGCAGGCCGATTCGCTTGAAGCGATGCTCGATCGATGTGGTCACACACCGCTGCCACCGTACATCCGCAAAGCCCGTCGCGATCGTGGCGAGGACATCACCGACGAGGTTGATCGCGACTGGTATCGCACGTGGTATGCACGCGATGATCGTCGTGGGTCCATCGCTGCGCCCACGGCGGGCCTGCACTTTACGCCTGAATTGATCCAATGCATCGAGGCCATGAGCGTGCCGCAGGCTTCAGTCACCTTGCATGTTGGCGAGGGGACCTTTCTTCCAGTTCGCAGCGAGACGATCGAGTCGCATCCAATGCACTCCGAGCGGTGGCATGTCGATGCTGAATCCATTGCGGTCATTGCCCAGCAGTCAGCACGATCAGGGCGACTGGTGGCCGTTGGAACGACCACCGTGCGGGTGCTGGAATCACTTGGCCCCAATCTGCCAGTTGGTTCGTCCAGCGGGTCGACCAATCTCCTCATCGCACCAGGGCATTGCTTTACGCAGGTTGACGCGATGATGACAAATTTTCATCTTCCTCGTTCTACGCTGCTGGCGCTCGTCGGGGCCTTTATGGGCATGGATCTCATGCGGCGTGTGTACCAGATGGCCATCGAGCAGGAGTACCGGTTCTACAGTTATGGCGACGCTATGTTGCTATTGCCGTGATGGCGTGCCCCTCCTTCGCCGCGTGCAAACGAGTACTTTGACCCTGTGACTGACACACCTCTTGGCACCATGATTGCTGACCTCTCGGTTGAGCCGCTCCGCGGCGCCCGGGAGGCCGTGGCGACGCGGCTCGTGGAGGACAGTCGACAGGTGCAAGCGGGGGATCTTTTCCTCGCGCGAGCAGGGGCCGCTGGGCCCAGTGATCGGTTCGTGCGCCAAGCCGAACAGGCTGGCGCGGTGTGCATTCTTAGTGATGAATGTGGATGCGGTGCTGCAGCAGGGCCTGCGCTTCTGAGTACGCACGTGCAACTCGATGGGGCGATCTTAGCCAACCGATTGCTCGGCGATCCATCGTATGCGCTTCGCCTCGTGGGAGTCACTGGCACCAATGGGAAAACCACCCTGACAACGCTGCTGCATACGGTCCTTGGCGTGACGCAGCCATGCGGCTTGCTTGGCGGTGTGTCGATCGATGATGGCATGACCTCGGCACCAGCCCGCCTCACAACGCCCATGGCCGATGAGGTCGCGTCCTGGGTTGCGCGGTGTGTCGCATCTGGCTGTCCAACTGCTGTCATGGAAATCAGTAGTCACGCCATCGACCAGCATCGCATTGGAGGACTGCACCTTACGGCGGCGGTCTTTACCAATCTCTCGGGCGACCACTTGGACTATCACCACACGATGGACCGGTACGCTGCGTGCAAGCGCCAACTATTTGAGTCCTTGGCTTCTGGCACACTGGCGTGCACAAATCTAGATGATCCACGTGGCAGGTGGATGGTGGAAGGCACGGCGGCCGATGTGCTTGCGTGTTCCGTGTCTGGCCAAGGGGATGTGCGTGGCGTGATCCGCGATGCGTCAACGAGCGGATCCCTCGTGGAGGTGTCGTCCCCGTGGGGCAGCGCCACCATGCAGATTCCTTTGGTGGGGCAGCACAATGTGTCCAATGCGCTGCAAGTGATGGCTGTGGCCTGCTGGCTGGGTACGCCCATCGAGGAGGTGGCGGCGATCTTGGCCAAGGCGCCCGGACCGCCCGGTCGGCTTGAGGTAGTTCCGGCAGTGGCCTCACAGCCGCTTGTCTTGGTTGACTTTGCCCATACCGATGGAGCGCTTGACGCCATGCTTGGCAGCCTTCGCTCGGTCATGGGACCTGACCAGAAACTGACGGTCGTGTTTGGATGTGGCGGAGATCGCGACCGCACCAAACGCCCGCGGATGGGGGCCGTGGCCGCAGTTCACGCAGATCATGTTTGGGTGACGTCTGACAATCCTCGCGGCGAATCGCCCGAAGCCATCATGAACGACATCTTTGCCGGCATTCCTGATGGTGTGATGGTGCACGCTCAAGCGGATCGGGCGGAGGCCATTGCAGAGGCAATCTCCCTATCAGGCCCCAACGACGTTGTGGTGATTGCGGGCAAGGGGCACGAACAGGTCCAACTCATCGGAGATCGGGCCGAGCCATTTGATGATCGTGTTGTCGCAGCCGCCTGTCTGCAAGCGGATGGGACGGTCTCATCGTGACGACCTGGACGCTTGGACAACTCGCTCATGCTGCAGGCGGAACATGCCTCGGGGATCCATCGATTCCAATTGCTGCTGTGAGTACCGATACCCGCGTGCCGCTGACGGGGCATCTCTTTGTGGCGCTGTCAGGGCCTCGCTTTGATGGGCACGATCACCTGGCAGGGGCCAAGGATGGCGGTGCGGCCGCGGCGATGGTGCGATGTGGCACCAAGGCTGTGGACGGTTTGGGTTTGATCGCAGTGGAGGACCCGCTCGCTGCTCTTGGCACCTTGGCGTCATGGTGGCGGCGCCAACTTACGGATACCCGGGTGATTGCCATTACGGGAACGGCAGGCAAGACGACCACCAAGGATCTGTTGGCGGGGATCTGCCAAACGTGTATGCGGACCGTTGCAAGTCCACGTTCCTTCAACAATGACATTGGCGTGCCCCTGACCATCCTGTCGGCCCGCAAGGATGATGAGGTGTTGATTGCCGAAGTGGGCATCAACGAGGTTGGTGAAATGGCGCCTTTGGCGGACATGGTGCAACCAGACGCGGTCATCGTGACGCTGGTGGGGCACGGCCATCTTGCGGGGTTGGACACCCTCGCGACGGTGGCAACTGAGAAGTATCGGCTTGTGCAATCGGTTCAGCGTGGTGGGCATGCCTGGGTATTGCGTCAGGACATTCCGCTCCCAGCCTGTGATGCGAGTATCCACACATTTGGCGAAGATCCCATGGCCGATCTGGTGCTGGAGCAATGGGGGCCCAACTGGTTTCACTATGACCAGCGGCGATGGCCCCTTGGCTTGCTTGGGCGAGCGGCCTCGCTCGATGCCCTGTCCGCAGTGGCTGCGGCTAGGTGGCTTGGGGTGACCGATGCGTGTATTGAGGCGGGCCTGTCGGCTGCTACGCCGTCCAGTCAGCGAATGCAATTGCGATCATCCCATGGCGTGGAGATCATCGATGACACGTGGAATGCCAATCCAGATTCGATGGCCTCGTCTCTGGAGACATTCGCGAATATGCCATCGACCGGGACTCGATGGCTTGTGCTGGGCGACATGTTGGAACTGGGCGGTGATTCGCATCGCCAGCACCGGCTACTTGCGGCCACGCTCATTGGATTGCGTGATGACCACCGGCTCGATCAGGTGGTGCTGATCGGCACTGAGATGGCGGCGCTCGTTGAAGCCTTGGCTGGCTCGTCGTGTGGTCCCATTGTGTCGCATCTGGTTATGCTGAGCGATGATGAGGCGGTCGAATTGGCTGGCCGATTTGGCCAGGGTGACTTGGTGCTGGTTAAGGGTTCTCGGGGATTGAAACTTGAGCGTGTGATTGATGCCATGGATTTCCAAGGGGTCGGGCCAAGGCAGCCGATGAACCAAGACTGACATGCTCTACAACCTCCTGCAGTATGGCGATCAATGGCTTGAGCAATGGGCTGGATACTCCCTGCTGCAGGTGCTGTATCAGATCGAGTTCCGCGTCTTTGCCGCAGCGATCCTGTCATTTGGATTCGTGCTGGTCTTTGCTCGCCCGGTGATTCGATGGTTGATTCGCATGAAGATCGGCGATTCGCCAGAATTTGATCGCGCTGATCTGAATGAATTGATGGGTACCAAGCGGCATACGCCCACGATGGGTGGTGTACTGATCGTAGGCGCCATCTTGGTCTCAACTCTGCTGCTGGCGGATCTGCGAAATCCGTATGTGCATCTGGCCTTGCTCATGACGGTGTACATGGCTGGGGTAGGCATTGCCGATGACTGGCTCAAGTTGACCACCGCGAGGCGGACGCCCGGATCGCGAGAAGGTCTCAAAGCTTGGGAGAAGTTGCTCTATCAGTTGGGCATCGGACTGGTCGCAGCGTTCTTTATTTGGCGTTTGGGTGGAGAAAACGCGGCGGCTCGGTCCTTGGTGCTTCCATTTCAGCGGACCTACCAGCCCGACACCGAGGCTTTGTTGCTCGAGCCGGGGGTCTTGGTGCTGAGTTTGTGGCTCTTTATTCCACTGGTGGCCCTCACGATTGCCGGAACGAGTAATGCCGTCAACATCACCGACGGGATGGACGGCTTGGCCCCAGGTACGGTGTTGATTGCCTCACTTGGCATCATGATTCTCGTGTACATCGCTGGCTCTGCAGAGCGGGCCCACTACATGCTCTTTCCGTGGATCGATGGAACATCCGAACTCATGGTCGTGACGGGGGCCATGGCTGGTGCGTGTTTGGGCTTCTTGTGGTTTAACTGCGCGCCCGCGTCGGTCTTCATGGGCGATACCGGATCGCTTGCACTTGGTGGTTTGCTCGCCACGATCGCGTGCTGTGTACGGCAAGAGATTTTGCTACTGATCATCGGCGGGGTGTTTTACATGGAATGCGCCAGTAGTCTGCTGCAAACATCGTGGTTCAAATGGACGCGGCGGTTTTCTCGCGACCACGAAGCGCGAAGGTTGTTTCGGTGCGCGCCTATTCATCACCACTTTCATCTGGCGGGATGGCGTGAGTCGCAGGTGGTCGTTCGATTTTGGATCATCGGGGTGCTACTGGTGGTCGTTGCCTTGGTCGTGATGAAACTGCGTTGAACCTTATTCGTTCGGTGGCATTAGGTCATCGACATTCACGACACGCCCGGGCACCTTGGGGGTGTCGACTGGTCCTCGCTGGCGGAGCAATCGAATGAACGATGCCAGATCATCGGGGAGGGGGGCGGTGAAGGTCATGTCTTGGTCGGTCGTGGGGTGCACGAAGCCCAGTAACGAAGCGTGCAGTGCTTGCCGCCCGAGCAGTACTCGTTGACGATCTCCTTGCGATCGGTCGGCGGGCAGCACATCACGAATCTCCACATGACGTCCACCATAAAGATCATCTCCGGCAAGAGGCCACCCATTGTGGGTCAGGTGAACGCGAATTTGATGAGTTCGCCCGGTCCTTAGTTCAACCTCCAGGAGGGTGAAGTCGCCGTACCGCTCGATCACTCGGTAGAGCGTAACGGACTCTTTGCCGGTGTCATCCCATCGAACGGCGCACCGGTGGCGAATGGTCGGATGTATTCCCAATGGCATATCGATGACGTCTGCGATTGGCTCGACATCACCATGCACCAGCGCGAGATATCGCTTGCGTGTGCGTCGATCTTGAAATTGCTTGCCGATCCGCCAGTGCGCTGTTTCATTCTTGGCTACGACCATGACGCCCGTCGTATGACGATCAAGCCGGTGCACGACGCCGGGTCGCGCATGTTCGGAACCGACGTCTGACAGTTGGCCTTTGCCTTGTTGCTGAAAGTGCCACGCCAGACCATTGATGATGGTGCCGGACTGGTTGCCTCGGGCTGGGTGCACAATGATGTCATCGTGTTTGTTGAGGATGAGCAGGTCATCATCTTCGTACATGATGTCCAGCGGGATTTCTTCGGCCGGCAAGGTGCTATCTGGTGCTGGTGGCAGGATGACTCGTACGGTGTCGCCTTTGCGCAGTTTCGTCGATGGTTTTGGGGCACGATCGTTAACCCGCACCGCATCTTCTCGAATGAGGCGTTGCAAGGAGGTGCGGCTCAACCATGGAATGCGGTCGCCGAGGTATTTGTCCAGACGTTTGTTGAGGTCCCGCTGCAGGGTCAGGACGACTTCAGCCGGGCCATCGTCCGACTCGAAACGCTCCGGGTCGATCGCGCCGCCAGGGGCAATCGGCGAATCATTGGTCACGGGGACTTTGGTGTGGCCGGGGGTGCCGGGGGTACCGGGGGTACCGGGGGTACCGGGGGTACCGGGGGTGCGGTGGGTTGATCGGGCTTAGTTGCTTGTGGAACTACGGTGGGTTGATCGGGCTTGGTTGGTAGCACGAATCCCGGCGGAGTTGAAAGCAGTTCTGGAACAGTTGATGCAGCTTTTGGGATGGCTGGTGGCGTGGCCAGTTGGACGGGCTGAGCCATCTGGTCTAGTGAGGCGGCGCGAATTTGAGCTTGCTTGGCCAGAGGGGGGAGCCACTGCTGGGCGCGGGTGGCAATCTGGTCATATCGGCTGCGTGCGTCATCGATATTGCCTTGGGTTTCATCCAGTGCTGCTAGGCCATTGAGGGCTGCGACGGTGGCCAATGTACGGCCGGCGGAAGCATCATCGTCGTTGAGGACCGATTGGTAGATACGTCGAGCGGTGGCGATGTGGGCTGCTCGAGTGTCGGGCGTGAGGGTTTCCCACTCTTGGCCCGTCGCATCAAGGGTTCGGCCGGTTCGGATTTCCGTGAGCAAGGTGTCGGCCGCTATCAGTCGCGCAAGATCCGACACTCCATCGATTCCGACGTGCCGGCGAGCGACGTCTTCGAGCGAGGCGGGGTGGACCGTGGTAGCGAGTTCAAGCCAAGCCTCATCGCGGCCACGGGCATCGGCCTCTTGCCAGCGCACCATGGCCAGATAGGCGACGATGAAGGCCAGCACGATGAGGAGCCACGTGGGACCTTTGGTCTTGAGCCAGGTGACAAAGTCCTCGTTGACATTACTTTCGGTAAGGTCGGTGGTGTGGACCTCGGCGAGCCGTTTACGGTCTTCTTTGTCAGCCATGGGTCGTATAGATACTCGCTGATTGGGGACTGAGAAAAGGTCGATTGGACATCGTACCGGCACGCAAGGAGCCCTACAAGACCCCTTACGAGCCCATCCGATCTAGGGCCCGCTCCAATTGGGTTAAGGCCCCGGCCAGATGCCGTGGATGGCCTTCTGTGCGCAGAAAAGCCGGGGCCGTCGCGGCCATAAGAATGCGTCGGATATCGGCCAGTTCGTGGGCGTCCTCTTCGACCACCAAATCGAGACGGCGACGTGCTCGGGCCATCTCCCGGACGGGCTTGGTTTCATCCAGTCGATCTGGGCGACCCCACAACTGGCGTTCCAGGAAGACGGCATCCTCGGTCCAGTGGCCGCACCGCACTTCGGCCAGATCGATCAGCACGACATCGCCTTGTTGGGTTGATTTTCGGGACATGGCGTTGGCCAGATGGAGGTCTCCATGAATCCAGTGTGATCCATCTCGGTGCCGCCAACGCACGACCAGATCGTTCGAGATTCGTTGAACGCGTTTCAGGGCGGTCACCCAGCGGGGTGCATTGGTCAGCGTGTTATCTCGGATCGATTCGCGGGAGCGGTCGAGCAGGTCGTCCCAAGACTCGATCCTGAGCCGATGGTCGTCTACTGCCAAGTCGTTGGTCAGTAGTTGAAAGCGGGCGGCTGCTTGGCAGAGGCGTGGCACGTGGTCGCGGTGCCACCGCATGCCCAGGGGTCCAAAGGGAAGTAGTTCGATGACCATCCACGCCAGGTCGTAGTGCCCCAGCGACATGCCTGATGCAAAGAGATGGGGGATGGAATCTGGTGGCGAGCCGTCTGAATTCTGCAGCTGCCGAGTCCAGAAGAGTTCGTGGGGGACCACGGGGAACTTGATGATGACGTCCCGGGAGGAGTCGGCATCGAGTTCCCATCGGGCTCGGGCGGTGCTGGCCCCGCCGCGTTGCCAGTCGGCCCTGAACCAAGAGACTGCATCGAGCCGACCATTGCACGCCTCCTGGAGGAAGGGCAGAAGGTGCTGAGCCAACGCAGGATCATGCTTCATGCAAGTACCGCCATGGTGTGCGACAGTACGCAAGTCGCGGCCGAGTCGCAAGTCACGGAGCTGACAGATCGTGTTACCGTTTTCATCTATGGGCCGGCCCGATGTACTTGTGGTGGATCTTGACGGCACGCTGCTGAATCGGCATGGCGAACTGTCTCATGAGAATGTGTCGGCTCTGGAGCGGGCCGCTCAGGCCGGGCTTCCCATCGTCGTGGCCACTGGGCGGACCGCCAATGAGTGCCGCCATGTGTTGGATCAGCTGCACGGACCAGGGGCCATTATTGGGGCAAGCGGCTCGCTGCTCAGCGACGTGGTAACCAGCCGGACCATCGATCGACGCATCCTCGCTCCAGATGTGGTGGCCGATGTGCTGCAGGCCTGTGAATTTGAAGGCGCAGCGATCATGCTGCTCAAGGACTGCCATGCCACGGGTGTGGACTATGTCATTGTGGGGACGGGCGACCTGCACCCGGTGTCCGATTGGTGGTTTGAGCACACTGGCGCCACCTATCACCGCGTTGCATGTTTGGAAGATGACCCGCACCCTGATCACACGGTTCGGATTGGCGCTGTTGGCACGCCCGATCAGTTTGGCCCAATGGTTGATGGTTTGCATATGACGCTTGGTGATGCCATCTTGGCAAGACACTGGGAAGCAGTCACCAGTTCGGCACGGGCTGGGCAGCGAATTCACTTGCTCGAAGTCTTTCATCCAAGCGCGGACAAGTGGACCATGCTCGAATCATGGTGCCGCTTGGAGGGCATCGAGATGCACCGGACAGCGGCGGTCGGCGATGGCTTGAACGACGTCATGCTCATCGAACGATGTGCGCTTGGCGTGGCGATGGCCAATGCAGATCATCGCGTACTGGCCGTGGCCGATGCTGTTACCGGTGACCACGAGGACCATGGGGTCGCCACGCTGATAGATGACTTGCTGGCCGGGCGATTGGATCTTGGCAGTGGGCGGTCGCGACCATGATCGCTCCTGAACAACCTCTGCTGGACCATCAGGGCCAAGCGGTGATGTCGGCTAGTCACTGTGTGCTCAAGGGTGTCTTGGAGTGCCAATCGAATGTCTCACGATTTATTCTGAGTCGTTCCGACAGCACTCTGATCTTGGCTGACCTGCTTGATTCGGGCTCCATGCGTGAAGCCTTTCGCCGTCATCAATTGGTACACCACACGGTGGAGGATGCCGGGCGTGCAGCGACCTTGGCTCGTTGGGAAGCGAGGGAAGGCCGCCGGGTTGTGGCGCTGTTGACTGGGCCGACGGTGCCATCGAGCATGCGGGCCTTGGAAGTGGCGGCTTCGCAGCCATTTGAAGATGCCGAAGCATTGGCGGTGCTGATCGAGGACAGTGGTGTACTTCGAGATCTGCGACGTCGATTGACAGCGATGGGCTTGCCGTTGATCGAAGCCACTGGTGTCCCGCATACGCGCGAAGCGATCGATCAGGCCTTGCGGTTGAGTCGCGCCGCCCGGCGTCCAGCGGCCATCGTGGTCGAACGGTCCATCATGAGAAGTATGGCCACCATCGAACTGTTTCCGAACCACAGTGGAGATGCCCCGCCGGCGGGGTTGCCAAGGCGGCGAACAAGTCGTGGGGATGAAGTTGCTGGTCCACTGCGATTGGCGCGGCGTTTGGAACTCAACACCAGCCGTGCGATGCCCAGTCCGGGCGAACGCGCCAGTGTTGGCTTTATCACTGTCGGGCAAGTCGACCGGTCGATCCGACGGCTTGAATCGATGCTTGACATCGTCGGACGGATGCCTTGTCTGCACATGGGTGTGACCTGGCCAATGGACGAGGCGGCGATCGAACGTCTCTTGGAACGATGCCTCAATGTCGTGGTGTTGGAGCCCCACGGTCGGCTGGTGGAAATGATGGCCCTTGGGATTGCTCAGCAGATGGGACAAGATGACCGCCCTTGGCCACTCATCTGGGGAAGCCGAATGCCATCTGGAGAAAGAATCGCTGGGCGTACGCACCCGTCTGAACTGGCTCGAGTACTTGAATCGTTCCTCGGGCCGCTTACAAGTGGCAACTCACTGGAAGGTCAATTGGCTGAGCGGGCGCCGCCCCTTCCGTGGCCAGTGATACCTCGCACGTTCGGAGCGACTGGCCAGCAGATTGAACTGACCGCCTTGTTGCATGAGGCCATCGAGGGGGAGCACGTTGAGGATGAGCCGGTGGCCGCCGATGAATCGAATGTGGACGTGCAGCCCGTGCGATGGTTCATGGATGGGGCATGGAGTGGTCCCACCGACGGTCGCACGGTGACCGCTGAGGTATGGACTGATCCAGTTTTTCGCCGCAGCGGGGCAGCGGCCGTTCGGCAGGCGGCTGTTGATGGCGGATCATGGCTTATCGTGGTTGGTGCTGGGGGCAAGGGCGTTGGCACTGAGATCGAACGACTCGTGGTGGGCATGCTGCCCTCTGCATCACACACCAAACCCCGGGTCATGCGACGATGGTTGGAAGATGCTGGTGACATCCGCCGCCTCATGCGAGACTCTGCGCACTATCCGGGCTTGACTGTGTTGATCGTTGAGGATGGGCCGGAGGCTCGATTCGATAACCGTGTCATTGACCGCCGCTTTCACGAAATAGATGCCCTTGGGTATCAGCCGATGCAGCGGCTGACTTGGCCGGCCGATCGCGCCTGCGTCATTCGTCAGCCCGTTGATCAAATGCAGGCCGAACTGCGTGCGGTACATGAAGCCGTAGGGGCTACCACGAGCGTGTCAGTGGATTCGACGCCACTTCGCTGGCCGCCACGACTCGGAGCCAGAGTTCATCCGCTTGTGGAGCAAGTAGTGGTGCGACGCCAAACGGCACCGAGTCGTGGAAGCAACGGCGGTGATCTTCCCGCCCAACCAAACTTTTTGCACGCTGACAAACCAGTGTGGTGCGCGCACCTAGCTGGTGTCCGTGGCGATAATGGTGGCATTGCAGCGGCCTGCTTGACCAATGCGGCAAAGGAAATGGGCTACCACGCCGAGTGCGCCTTTGATCCAAAGCCAATTGGTTCTGGCAGACGCCGGTGGGCGCAGTTGGTTTTCTCTAGGCCCCGCACGGCAGAGGAGCGACGAGGCGCCCCACCAGTTATTCCCTGGGGTGAAGCGGACGTGGTGCTTGGGTACGACCTTACCGCCTCTCTCTTGGCCATCGATCCAGACGGCGCACTACAGGTAGCCTCGAGCACCTGCACGAGCATGGCGGTCAACATCGGTCGATTTGAAGACGAGTTAGACGAACCAGACGAAGAGACCGATGCGTCGCAGCGGCTTCGTCAGTATCTCGAACAGGTTGGTCGCAGCGATCAGGTTATTGCCGCAGACCTCTCGTCTGCCTGTCGGTATCACTTTCACAATGAACGACTTGCGGACCTGGTATTGGTAGGTATGGCTTGGCAATCTGGTTGGATTCCACTGACGCTCGATTCACTACAAGTATCGCTGCGTCGATTGGAAAACGAAGGCATCGCGCGGCTTGGCGAGGCCTTTGACTTTGGACGCGCAGCGGCCCTTCATCCAGAACTCATTCAGTCGACGCTTCCAGACATGTCCATGGAAACCCCACGACGTTCTGCTAGGCGGTACCGCTTGATTCTTGCGCGGCAGCGGCTCGCAGGAAGCGATCGGGCTAGCCGCTTCCGTCGATTGACTGAGCGTGTAGTCAATGAAGTGCCGGGCTTACGGGAAACACAGCCAGGTCGGGCCGCGCACCGCGACATGATCATCGCGCTGCGACGCTGTGTGACCTGGGGCGGATTCGATCTGGCCGAGCGGTGGGCGGACCGCATCATTCGGCTCTATCAAGCCGATCGCGCTGACAAAGGGCGGTCCTTGACTCGGTCTGCGGTGCTACCACTGGCAGAGGCTACGTTGATTCGCGATGCCATTTACGTTGCGTCCATGGCCGTGAGTGTTGACCATCGACGGCAAACCCGCAAGCGGCTCAATGTACGACTGGGTCGAGGAGATCGCTTGTCAATTCGATATCTCACTCGCTTGGAATTCACTTTCGTGGCGTGGCGATTCCGATTGGACCTCCGAACGAGCGATTGGATTGCGCAAGGACTTGCGATTCTTCGCTATGTCATGCCGCACGGGTGGCGCGGCCGGCGACGGGATCGGCGCATCCGCGATTTGGTCGAAGACGCAGTCATGCAGGCGACCAATGGTGGCGACGATCAGTATGAATCTAATCGTCGAGTTCTCGATCGGTTGCACTTATTGGCGATGGAAGGGCGGCTGCGACGAATGTCGCCAGATTCACTCGCGGCGGAATTGCAGCAGTGTCGTCAGGAGGACTGACGCGATTCGTGTCGGAGCTGTCCACATGCCGCGGAGATGTCTCGGCCGCGGCTGGCGCGAATGTGTACATTGATGTGCCGTCGACGAAGGACGCTTTGGAAGGATCGTACGTCTTGATCAATCGGTCTTGCATAGGGCAGACCTTCGACCTCGTTGTATCGGATCAGATTCACATTGGCTCGGATGGTCGCAGCGATGTCGGCGAGTTGTGCAGCGTGGGCAGGGCGATCGTTGACGTCTCGCAGCAGTAGATATTCCAGCGTGATCTCACGCCCGGTGGCCTCAAAATAGTGACCGCATGCCGTAATCAATTCGTCGATGGTGGCATGGGTCGCCCAGGGGATAAGTTCCCGGCGAGTGGCATCATCGGGGGCGTGCAAACTCAGCGCTAGTGTCACCGGCAGGTGGAACCTAGCCAAGCGTTCAATGGCCGCGGGGAGCCCGACCGTTGATACGGTGATGCGGCGTGCTCCGATCCCCAGCCCCCACGGTGCATTAATTGTTTCGATAGCCCGTGTCACGGCGGCGTAGTTGGCTAGGGGCTCACCCATGCCCATGAAAACGACATTGGTGACTTGCCCAATGCCCACCCGGCCCAAACGATGGACTTGTTCAACGATTCGACCAGCGGTGAGGTTGCCTTCCAGTCCGCCGATTCCTGAGGCGCAAAAGCGGCATCCGACCGGGCAACCGACTTGGCTTGAAACGCAGGCCGTTCGACGTTGGCCAGCGGGGATCAGTACCGTTTCGGTGCGGGGCACGTCGCCAAGCACCGGCAAGGACCCGTCTTGGGAGGGCCACTGGATGAGCAACTTTCGGGTGTCATCGGTGGCGATTTGGCTGGCCATTTCATCGCCCTGATCGATCGGCATGGTCGCGGCAAGTTGTTCCCGATGGGCCGCCGAGAGATTGGTCATCTCGCGCGGGTCAACCACCTGCTTTTGATATACCCAGTCGAGCAGTTGGTCTGCGGTGTATCCAGGAAGCCCTGCGTCGCTGCACCAATGGCGCAGACCGTCGGGGTCAAGATCAAAGAAACCTTCGGTGTCGTTCACGTCCCCGTGCTCACGGTCAGATCTACAACGCGATTGGGGATGAGGTGCTTCTGCAAGAAGCGGCTCGTCGATGCGATGTTGTCCATGGTGATGCGGCGTCCCTCGGGGTCAATCCCGCGGCTTCGCATGAACTTCTTGAGTGAGCCAGGCAGGCCAAATTCAACGGATTCGTTGAAGACGTCCCACTGCTCAACTTCGCCACCGTAGTGTTGGACCAGGTCAAAGACAAGACCTTGCACCAAGTCTTCTGGCGCGCTGGCACCAGCTGTGACCAGTACGGTTTCAGCGTCATTGAGCAATTCGTTGGTGAGTTCGGAGCGGTCGTCGATGAGAATCGATTGCGTGCCTCGGGCTTCTGCCAATTCACGAAGCCGCTGTGAATTGGAACTATTACTTGACCCAACGACGATGACCAAATCGCATTCTCCGGCGATTTGTCGCACAGCGTGCTGGCGATTGGTCGTGGCGTAGCAGATGTCATCGCTTGGTGGCTCGTTGATGCTAGGGAAGGCTTCTTTGAGCGCTCGGATGATGACTGAGGCATCGTCCATGCTCAGCGTGGTTTGCGTAAGAAAGACCAGTTTCTCTTGGTTGATAATCTTCAGGTCAGCGATTCGTTCCACGGAGTCGACGATTTGAATGGCGTTGGGGGCTTCGCCTCGCGTGCCGATGATTTCCTGATGATCTTCATGTCCGATGAGCAGAATCTGCCAGCCTCGTTGCGCATATCGAATGGCTTCGGCGTGCACCTTGGTGACCAATGGGCAGGTCGCGTCGATGGCCACGAGCGAGCGTCTTTGTGCTTTTTCTCGTACCTCTGGACTGACGCCGTGCGCGCTGAAGACCAGAATGGAACCTTCAGGAACATCACTAAGTGATTCGACAAAGATGACGCCCCGATCTTGAAATCGTTGGACGACGTGTGTGTTGTGAACGATCTCATGGAAGACGTAGATGGGCTGGCCTTGGACAATGTCCAGCAACTGATCAACGACATCGATGGCCATGTAGACGCCGGCACAAAAACCACGAGGATTGGCAAGAATGATTCGCATGGTTGGGGACGGACTTCCTCCGCCGAAGGTCGCATGATAGCCTAGCGGGCACCATGCCCAAAGAGGTCATTTCGCAATTGAGCCAGTGGGGTCCTGACGGCTGTAGCCCCTGCACAGAAGCCCAAGCCCAGGCGTATTGCCGTTCGCTGACCTTGGGGCGATATGAGAACTTCAGTGTGCTCAGTTCACTGGTGCCCGAGCAGCTTCAGGAGGGCGTATGTGCCGTGTACGCCTTTTGTCGATGGGCCGATGATCTTGGTGATGAAGTGGGGGATGCCGCCAAGTCTGAGGAACTTCTGTCGTGGTGGCGGGGGGAACTGGACGCATGCTTTAGCGGCCGCGCGACGCATCCGGTGTTTTTGTCCTTGCGTCCCATGATTGACCGCCATGACTTGGAACCAACGGAGTTCCATCAACTTATTGATGCCTTTGTGCAGGATCAGCATGTCAATCGATATCTCACTTGGGATCAGGTGGTTGACTACTGCACCGGGAGTGCCGACCCGGTGGGCCGCCTCGTGCTGCGAATCGCGGGGGCCGATCAGAGCCAGGAGCAGTTGGAGCACAGCGATCGAGTCTGTACAGGGTTGCAACTGGCCAACCACTGGCAGGATGTGCAGCGTGATCTTCTTGAGCGGGACCGCATTTACCTGCCAATGAACGAGGCAAATATCGACGAGTTTGAAAGCCGACTCGTGACGACCATCCGTCAGGGACATGCTCCTGATCCAGACTTTCTCGAAGCCTATCGATGCTTCATACGGGCACTCGTTGAACGAACGCGTCCGATGCTTGAATGTGTACACCCTCTGCTGGCATCACTTGATCCCGACGTGCGACCGATGGTGTGGCTCTTTGCCGCTGGAGGTCTGACAGTACTTGATCTCATCGAGCAGTCCAATTGTGAAACAGCGCTCTACCGCGTGAAGATTTCTAAACTTCGCAAGGCGTTACTCGTGTGGAAGGCGACACGGCATGGGCGTGTGGCATGACCACCAAACATATGCCACAGGACGCACTTCGATGGTGCCACCAATTGGTTCGTGAGCGAGCAGGCAATTTTTATTGGGGCTTGCGACTGCTCCCTGAGCCTAAGCGGAGCGGGCTCTTTGCGCTCTATGCATGGATGCGAGCGGCTGACGATATTGCAGATGATGCGACAGCTCCGCTGCTAGCGATGGATGAATTGCAGATATTTGAGGACCGCACCGGCGCGCTCTATGGCACTGGCGATGTGGCTGAGGGACCGATGTGGGAGGGCATGCACTGGGCAGTTGGGCAGTTCGGATTATCCCATCAGCCGCTTCTGGACATGATCCAAGGGCAGCGGCATGACCTGCTCGAAGGAACCATTGATACGGCAGACGATCTTTTTGAATACTGCCGATGTGTGGCGTCCACGGTTGGCCAACTGTGTATTGAGATCTGGGGCTATAACGATTCCGCCGCTCCCGCCTTGGCGGTCGATCGCGGCATCGCACTGCAACTGACCAATATTCTGCGAGACATCGGCGAGGATCTTGATATGGGGCGGTGTTATCTGCCAACCGATGAGTTGGAAGCTGCAGGCCTCACGCGTGACGCACTGCGCATCTGGGAACCTGAGCATGTCTGCGAAACCTTGGTCTGCCGATGGGTCGATGAAGCGGAACGACGGTACGAGGCATCGGCGCCCTTGGATGCCATGATTGACCGTGACTGTCGCGCCACGCTGCGGGCGATGACAGGCATCTATCACGCGCTGCTGCGACAAATCGCTCGCAGGCCATGCCGAACCAGCCTTGGTCCCCGAGCGAGTGTGTCAGCCATTGGCAAAGTCGGCATTTCCCTCTACGCTCGGATGCGAGGCTGATGAGTCGCACGGCGGTCGTCGTGGGAGGTGGACTGGCGGGGCTGGCCGCATCCCTGGCGCTTCTCGACGCTGGATGGACGCCCATCCTGCTCGAGTCGCGGCGTCGCCTCGGTGGTCGCGCATCGAGTTTTCATGATCCACGGACCGGACACTCCTTGGACAACTGCCAGCATGTGCTGATGGGCTGCTGTACCAATCTTCTCGATCTGTACACCCGGCTTGGGGTCGACCACATGATTCGCTGGCACGACACCACGTGGTGGGCAAGACCCGGCGGTGGCGTTGACCGGATGCACATCGGTCGACTGCCAGCGCCCCTGCATCAGACGATCAGTTTTGGACGCATGAAGTTGCTCCCCTTGCGAGATCGGTTGTCAGTTGCCAAGGGGATGCGAGGCATTCTTCGCATCGGTCCATCCAACCGATCGGCATGGCAGAGCCGAACGGGAACCGACCTGCTGGATCATCTCGGGCAGACCGCCACGGCGCGGCGGCTGTTTTGGGATCCGGTGATCGTCAGCGCTCTGAATGTCTCGGCTGGCCAAGTCGCCGCATCCCATGTGTTGCACGTGATGCAGGAGGGCTTCCTCGCCGGTCGTATGCACGCGACAATGGGTGTCCCAGAAGTACCACTGGAGTCGTTATACGAATCGGCCATACAAAGCATTGAAGATGGTGGTGGGGAAGTGCGGCTTGGCGTCAAGGCTGTAGGCATTGGCGTGGAAGCCCGGAGGGTTATTGGCGTGGAAGCAGTCGACGGATTTCAGCGAGCCGATGCCGTTGTAATGGCGCTCCCGTGGGAGAAACTCGATGCCATACTGACTGACCCTCAACGAACAATCGACAGGCGACTCGGGCGTCTTGGCACACTTGGTCACAGTCCGATTCTTGGCGTGCACCTCTTGCTCGATCGCCAGGTCTTGCGCACGCCGCATCTGGTACTTCCTGGCTACGACACCCATTGGCTTTTTGACAAGGGCCGCACCGAGGATGGAGGCCAACACCTCCACGCGGTGATCAGCGCTGCGGATCAGTGGATGGACCGAAGCGAGGATGACATTGTCTCGCGGGTTTTCCGTGACGTGCAATCCGTATGTCCTGACGCGGCCGATGCGGTGGTATTGCATGCGCGGCCGGTTAAGGAACGACGCGCGACTTTCCGCGCTACGCCAGAGGCCGAGCAGGCGCGTCCCGCCGCAGGCCCAAGCCCGGTGGGGCACGATGGTGGCGACCTCGAGGGTTTGTATCTCGCGGGCGATTATTGTCAGTCTGGCTGGCCACCTACGATGGAGGGGGCGGTGCGAAGTGGGTATCTCGCGGCCAGCGCTATCACCGGACAAGATGTCCTCGTTGACGATCTTCCAGTCGGGCGGCTCGTATCAATGCTCTCGGGTTAGTGCTGCACGTCGCCAGTGGCATCGGCCTGCATGTTCAGTGCATCGACCAAGAAGGCCCATGTGTCGGCAACTTCATCCATCCGCATGCTCGTTGGTTTGCCCGCACCATGGCCCGCCTTGCGATCGACGCGTAGGAGCACCAAGGGCGCATCGGCATCGGTGGACTGGGCGTGCTGCAGGGCCGCGGCGTACTTAAAGGAGTGGCCAGGCACGACACGATCGTCGGTATCGGCAGTCGTCACCATGGTCGCGGGGTATCTCGTTCCCTGCTTCAGGTTGTGGTAGGGGGAGTAGGCGATGAGCGCCTTAAATTCTTCTTCAACTTCCGGGTCGCCATAGTCGGGCATCCACGCCCGTCCAATGGTGAATTGTGGATAGCGAATCATGTCCATGACCCCAACGGCGGGGAGCGCCGCTCCAAAGAGATCCGGTCGTTGTGTCATCGCGGCACCCACCAACAGCCCACCATTACTGCCGCCTTGAATGGCGAGTTTAGATGGATTGGTCCAGTCGTGTTCGATGAGCCACTGGGCCGCTGCGATGAAGTCATCGAAGACATTTTGCTTGTTGAGTTTGGTGCCCGAGAGATGCCACTGGCGGCCGTACTCACCTCCACCTCGCAAGTTGGCGACCGCAAGCACGCCGCCCAGTTCCATCCACACGACTCGCGAAGCCGAGAAGTACGGCAGTATTGGAATGTTGAATCCGCCGTAACCGTAGAGCAGTGTGGGGCGATTTCCATCGGGGGTGATATCGCGGCGATGCACGATCATCATGGGGACCTGCGTGCCATCCTTGCTGGTGTAGAAAACCTGCGACGCAACAAAGAGGTTCGGATCAAAGGCGACATCTGCTTGCCAGAATTCGGTGGTCTCGCCTGTTTGCACGTCGTATCGAAATACCTGCGGTGCGGATGTGTAACTGGTCCATGTAAAGAATGTCTCGGGGTCATCCTCCCACCCCCCAAAGCCAGAAACGGTGCCCGGGCCGGGCTGGTTGACGGTTCGCAGTAGACGACCTTGGCTGTCGTAGACGTCGACCAGCGAAGCGGCATGATGCAGTCGTTTGGTGACAAAATGTCCTCCGATATGTGACACGCTGCGGAGTTGATCGTCGCCCTCAGGGATGACCTCGGTCATCGGGCGGTCCTTCGAACTCATGTCAATGGCGACCAGCCGTCCACGTGGGGCATCCTTGGTCGTTCGGAAGAAGAGCCGCGGTCCATCATTGCCAACAAGCGACCATTCGTCCTCAAATTCAGGAATGATCGGTTCGAGCGATGAGCCCGTTTGCTGCAAGTCCTGCGCCATCACCCGGTCTTCGGCGCCTCCGCGCCACACATTGACAACGAGCCATCGCCCATCCTCGGTAACCGATGGATCCCATCCCCAATGTGGATGCTCTGGGTCGGCGTGGACCAGCACATCTTCGGACTGGGGTGTGCCGGGTCGGTGGAACCACATTGTTTGGTTGGTGTTGGCATCCTGCATTGCTTCGCCGTCTGTGGGCTGGGCATAGCGGCTGTAATAGAAGCCGCTTCCATCAGGCATCCACGATGCGCCAGAAAACTTGCTCCACTCAATAGCTTCTGGAAGATCCGTGTTGGTGTCGAGGTCACGGATCTTCCACGTCACCCAATCCGAACCACCTTTGGAAATGCCATAGGCGAGATAGCGACCGTCGCGGCTGAACCCAGTTCCATGAAGGGCCACGGTGCCATCAGAAGACCATGTGTTTGGGTCTAGAAGCACACGAGGCTGCGCATCGAGCGAATTCTGTACGTACCACACGGCCTGATTTTGCAAGCCGTCGTTGCGAGTGAAGTAGTACCTGCTGCCCACGCGGAAGGGGGCGCTGGTCCGCTCGTAGTTCCACAGTTGTTCGATGCGGTCACGGATGGCCTGCCGCTGTGGAATAGATTGCAGGTGCGCCTGAGTGACGACATTCTGGGCATCGACCCAGTCTGACACGTCGGCGTGTGAACGCACATCGCCCTCGAGCCATCGATAGGGGTCGGCGACTTCAATGCCGTGCATGGTCTCGACGACGTCTACACGCGCTGTTGTGGGATACACTGACGCACTCAATACGGCAGCAAGGATGGTGAGCAGCGTCATGTCAATCTCTCCAAAATGGGTTGCGTCAGGACACGAGATCTGGCAGGTCAAACATCGCCGCAGTCAACACTTCGTGTCCATCGGGCGTGATGAGTACGTCAGCTTCGTAGTGCACCGCAAGTGAACCGTCGACGGTCGTGATTGGCCACGATCCAGGAATTGAGTTCACTTTGTGGCCCCCGGCGGTGAGCATTGGCTCAACAGCCAGCAACATTCCTGGCTTGAAGGTATTAAAAGCGTCGGGCCATTCGTTTGGTCGAGTCGGTACGACGTTGGAAATGAAGGGAGGCGTATGTAATTGCTTCCCATAGCCGTGTCCGCCGAGCCCTTGGACAAGCGAGAATCCTGCTTCGTCTTCAACACACGTTTGCACGGCGCGTGCCCAATCGATCAGCGGACGACCGGGTTGCATCGCGTCAATACCAAGGCGAAGCGAATCGATTCCCACGGCCATGAGCTTGCGGGCCGAATCTGAAACATCCACAATGCCGTAGGTCCACGCCGCATCGCCAATCCACCCCCGATGCAACACGCCGATATCGATGCTAAGCACATCGCCTTCTACAAGCGGTGCTTCGTGGTCTAAGTGTGTGCCATGAACCACGCAGTCGTTGATCGACAGGCACGAGTGGCTTGGAAACGGCCGTTGTCCTGGAATGCGATATCGGATGAAACACGATCGGCTGTCAAGTGATTGCAGAGTCTCGCCAACAAAGGCATCGATTTGGGCCAGCGTTAAGCCTGGCTCAAGATAGTCCGCAAGTGCTTCATGGACCTTGCACACGCGACTTGCCGCGGCGCGAGCACCTGCTGCCTGTGAGTCCTTGGATACCAGCACGGTCACTCCTGCTCCTCGTGATCGGTGTCGGCCAGAAATTGCACCGGTTGGCCGTCCAAGAGCAAAATGGGTGGGGGGACGGCGCCAAACTCCCAGGCAATGGCACGGTAGTCTCGCTGGTCAATGACTTGAAGGTCAGCTCGCTTGCCAACTTCCAGTGAGCCTGTGTCGTCTTGCACACCAAGGACATTGGCAGCATTCCAGGTCGCAGCGATGATGGCCTCTGCTGGCATGAGTCCGCAGAAGCGGCACGCCAGCGAGATGGTCAGTGGCATGGACGATGTGGGCGCTGAGCCGGGGTTGCTATTGGTGGCGATGGCCACCACGGCGCCAGCATCAATGAGGGCGCGACCAGGCGCGTATCGCCCGTCGAGGTGGAATCCGCTGGCTGGAAGCAAAACACCGGCAGTATTGCTGGCCGCCAGACGCGTGATGTCTTTGGGGGTAATTGCTTCGAGATGGTCCACACTGCGGGCGCCAAGATCGACAGCTAGATCGACGCCGCCCAAACTGTTGAACTGATCGGCATGCAATCGAAGCGGGCAGTTCAGATCGATGGCCCGTTCAAAGAGCAGACGCACATCATCCAGTGACCACGCACCTTGATCTAGATAGGCGTCGCAGGTAATACCCGGAAATTCTTCGGCGACCGCTGGCAGCGTTTCTTCAATGACGCTGTGTACAAAATCCGGTTGCTCGTGGTCGATCGCGTGGGCTCCCAGAAAGGTGCCAACCAATAGTTGGTCACAGGTCTGCGAGCAGGCGTGAATGACGCGAAGCATTTTGAGTTCATCTTCGGTGGTCAGTCCATATCCAGACTTGACTTCCAACGTGCCTGTTCCGAAGACCTGCAATCGGCCTGCCCGACCAGTGAGTTCGTCGGCGAGTTGTTCCATGCTTGCGGCGCGAACCGCCATGACTGTCGAGAGGATGCCTCCGCCGGATTTGAGAATATCTGTATAAGAGGCGCCAGCTAGTTGCTGCTCAAACTCATCGAGCCGGCTCCCGGTCCAGCACACATGCGTGTGGCAATCGACCCACGCGGGCAGGACCAGCCGCCCATCGAGGTCGAGCGTAACTTCCGATTGCATGTTCTGTGGCGGTTCTCCCGAACCAAGACCCGCAATTCGCCCCGCTTCGATGGCCAACCAGCCGGACTCAATTTCGCCGAGTTCCTGCATTGCCTCGCCGCGGCGTGGCCCACCGCCTTGGGGCCCTGCGGCGGTGATGATTCGAGCATTGATAATGGTGACGTCTGGCACGTGCTCACCAATCCCGCATCGGTATGTCGGCGCCAAAGCGGTCGGCGCATTGGCGGGCTAGTTCGTAGCCAGCATCACTGTGTCGAAAGACGCCCATGAGCGGATCGTTATAGAGGACGCGGGCCAGACGTGCGTCTGCTTCGGTTGTGCCATCGCAGACGATGACTTGCCCAGCGTGTTGACTAAAGCCGATCCCTACGCCGCCACCATGATGGAAAGACACCCAGCTAGCGCCACTGGCAATGTTGACGGCGAAGTTCAGCAGCGGCCAGTCGCTGACGGCATCGGTGCCGTCCTTCATGTCTTCGGTCTCCCGGTTGGGCGAGGCCACCGAGCCGCAATCGAGATGGTCACGGCCGATGACGATAGGGGCGGACACCTTGCCGGTGCGAACCAGTTCGTTGAACAGCAGTCCGGCCTTGTCCCGCTGTCCAAGCCCCAGCCAGCAGATGCGGCAGGGCAAGCCTTGGAAGGCGACACGCTCTCCAGCCATCGTGAGCCATCGATGCAAGCCTTCGTCATCTGGAAAGAGTTCCATCAGTGCCTTGTCGGTGGTCTCAATATCCTTTGGGTCGCCAGACAGCGCACACCAACGAAACGGCCCTCGGCCAAGGCAGAATTGCGGCCTGATGTACGCGGGCACAAAGCCAGGGAAGTCAAATGCTTCGCTGAAGCCTTCATCGGCGGCTCGCTGGCGAATGTTATTCCCGTAGTCGAATGTCTTAGCGCCCCGTCGCTGCAATTCCACCATCCGTTCGACATGGCATCTCATCGTGGCCATCGAGCGGCGTTGGTACTCAGTTGGATCGTTGACACGCAGCGTGTCGGCTTCTTCGCGACTCAGCCCGGTGGGGTAGTAGCCTGCAAGTGGGTCGTGGGCCGACGTCTGATCGGTCAGCACATCAGGGGTGATATTGCGTTCAATAAGGCGATCGAGCAAATCGACCGCGTTGCCAAGCCATCCGATGGAAACGGCCTCGCCGTCATCGCGGGCTGACACGGATCGATCGATGGCCTCGTCGAGGTCTTCGATGATTTCATCGAGGTATCGATCGGTTACGCGTTTTTCAAGTCGTTCGCGACAGACGTCGGCAATAAGACACACGCCGTCACACATCGTGACGGACAAGGGCTGCGCTCCGCCCATGCCGCCGCATCCGGCAGTGATCACCAAACGGCCGCGAAGCGTGCCATCGAAGTGTTCGCGGCCGCACTGGGCGAATGTTTCGTAGGTGCCTTGCAGGATGCCCTGTGTGCCGATGTAAATCCACGAACCAGCGGTCATTTGGCCGTACATGATGAGTCCACGGGCGGCGAGATCGTCAAAGTGATCCTGCGTGGCCCAGTGCGGCACCAGATTGGAGTTGGCAATGAGTACTCGTGGACTGTCGGTCGTGGTTCGCAAGACTCCGACGGGCTTGCCCGATTGCACCAGCAGGGTTTCGTCTGGCTCGAGCCGTTTGAGTGTCTCGATGATGGCGTCGTAGGCTTCCCAACTTCTCGCCGCCTGACCGCGACCGCCGTAGACCACCAGTTGTTCTGGCAGTTCGGCGACTTCCGGATCGAGATTGTTCATGAGCATCCGCATGGCCGCTTCGGCCCCCCAGCTCTTGCACGTCCGCTCCGGTCCACGCGGGGCGGCAATGGTGCGAGATGTGTCAGCCATGGGGAGGGTCATGAAGGGTTCCTTTGAGGCGTATCGGGCATGATGATGCCCGAATCAGGCTGGAAACCGGGATCGTAACAGGGCAGGGGCATCAACCGGGCAGGCCACCTTGGGCAATCAACGCGGAAATCTGCTCGATATCTGGCGACGGTGGGCGATCGCAGGTCAGCGGCAAGGCGATCTGTCGAACCGCGGCGTGGGCCTCCTCGATGAGATTGCTACTGCGATGTGGTCGCTGGTGTTCTAGGCCTTCCGCGGCGACGAGCAATTCGATGGCCACGACGTCTCGGCATAGCGTCAGTGCTTCGCGGGCCTGCCTGGCCGCGGTGGCGCCCATCGAGTTGTAGTCCTCAATGCCTGCCGAGGTAGAAATATTGCCCACACTGGCCGGGTGTGCCAAGCACTGCATTTCGTTGACCAATGCGGCCGCGGTGTACTGGACAATCATGAGCCCGCTGTGCAAGCCCGGATTGCTGCTGAGATAGAGCGGGACCGGGTTCTCCGAGTCGTGCCCACTGAGAAGCCAAAAGATGCGGCGTTCGGCAATGCCGGCGATGTGGCACAGGGCGATGGCGGCGTGGTCTGCCGCGATGGCTAGGGGCATGCCGTGGAAGTTCCCCCCACTGACGATGGCTGAATCGTCGGCAAAGATCAAAGGGTTGTCCGTCACCGCGCCCAATTCGTTTTGCACGACACCGCGAACCGAAGCCATTGCGTCCCACGCGGCGCCCATGACTTGGGGCATACATCGAAGACAGTACGGGTCCTGCACGCGGGGGTCATCGACTTGGTGCGACGTAAGAATGTCACTGCCATCAAGCAAGGCCCGCAGTCGTTTGGCGACAATTTGCTGCCCGGTTTGGCACCTTGCGGCGTGAATGCGTGCATCAAATGGACCAGCACTTCCGCGGGCGGCGTCCAAACTCATGGCGCCTGCGACGATCGCCGCTGGCAGCAGCCGATCGGCATCGGCGCACAGGATCGAGAGGATGGCCGCCATCAAGTGCGTGCCGTTGATCAGGGCCAGTCCCTCCTTGGCTTCCAGCGAGATCGGCTGCAGGCCAGCGCCGCCAAGCGCCTCGCCGCCATCCATGCAGCTTCCGTCGGAGTTCACCACATCACCCTCACCGATCAGCACCAACGCTGCATGGGCCAGCGGGGCCAGGTCACCCGAGGCACCGACCGATCCGCGGCATGGGACACTCGGCGTGAGGTCGTGGTTGAGAAGGTTGAGAATCTGTTCGATGACCAGAGGCCGCACCCCACTGTGGCCGCGGCTCAGACTGGCGGCCAGCAGGATCAGCATGCCCCGAACCACTTCTCGATCGAGCAGTGGGCCGACACCAGCGGCGTGGCTTCGAAGCAGGTTTCGTTGGATCTCAGATGTCTGGTGTGGCTCGACGCAGTGCCTCGATAGCGAACCGAATCCAGTATTGAGGCCGTACACGGGGTCGGCGCCGCAGGCGGCTGACTCGACCATGTTCCTCGCCCCGTGGACTGCTGCAAGGGCCTCTGGGCCAAGTTTGACGCGACGATCGTCTCTGGCGACGCTCAGGACGTCGTCGAAACTCAGTGCCGCGCCGGTGAGCACAAGTGGTGCGTGGGACATAGTCGGCACTGTACAGGCATCGCGCGAGGTACCATCCGTGCCATGTCCGCCATCATTCGCTGGGTTCTCATCTCTGTCGGGTTCGTTTTGGTCGCCTTGGCCTTCACGGCCGTGTGGCCACTGCAGCGGCCGCCCGGTGGCCAAGCGGGGACCGCCTTCGTGCTGGCGGCCAACCCCATTGTGGCGGCTGTAGCGGTTTTGGCGGCCATGCTCGTGGGAAGCATCATCGCCGTGTCCCTCGCTCGGCTGGTGACTCCGATGACTGGCCTGGCCGTACTTGGTGCGGGCATGGGCTGGGCCGCCATGGATCTGGGCACCATCCGGCCGGTGATTGCTTCGGGCGATGCAGCCCTGCTGGCCGTCGATGGCATGGTGTGGACCATCGCGGTCCTACTGGTGAGTTGGATGACGCTGTGCACTAGTCATCCCATGCGGCACATAGAGGTGTATCAGCCCCCCGAGGGTCCGATCGATCCGCTTCGATCGCCCGAGGCTCTGCGGGTGCTGGCCCTGGGCTTGGTGGCCATTCCGATCGTGTGGCTGATCGCCGCGTCGGAGTTTCGGGCGCAGACGATTTTGGCCACTACGCTGGGGGCCTACGGCTCGGCGATGCTGGTTCGATTTGTGGCGCCCGGCGTGACGCCGGTGCTGCTGCCCGTAGGCGTCGTATTGGCGGGCACTTTGGCTGGTTGGATTTCGGGCGTCTTTGAATTGCCTGAGGCTGTGGCGTCGATTTGGGCCAAGGGCCAAGTGCCTCGGCTGATCTTGCCTCTGCCCATTGACTGGGCCGCTGGCGCGTTACTTGGCACCGCGGTGGGATACGGCGCGTTCTGGTCGATCGAGGAGGCCGAAGCGAACGCGACCCGCGCTGCAGCCGGGTAAACTGGGCCTTTTTCACACACAGGCACGGAGTATCCATGGCACGGTTGCACGAGTATCAAGGCAAGGCGTTGTTGCAGGCCGCAGGGCTGACGGTTCCAGCCGGTCGCGCAGCTCGCACAGCGAGCGAGTCGCGAGCGATTGCCGCGGAACTTGGCGGTCGCGTGGTCATCAAGGTGCAGGCTTGGATCACTGGCCGTAAGTCTCGTGGGGGCGTGCTATTTGCTGACACGCCCGATGAAGCGGCAACCGCTGCAGCGACTCTGCTAGAAATGTCCTTTGGTAATTTCCCAGTGGAAGAAGTACTCGTCGAAGCGTGCTTGGACATCGAGCGTGAACTCTTCGTATCCATGACTATCGATGATGCGGCCCGCGCCCCCATGCTGCTGCTGGACTGCGCAGGTGGCTCGGGCATTGAGGATCGCGCCGCGAGCGTGGCACGCTTGCCCATCTCGGTGACCGATGGCATCGCTCCGCAGGATGTGGCCGATGTGTTGGCTGCTTCGGATATTCCCACGGCGAATCATCGGGATCTTGTTGATGCCATCGAGCGAATCGTCGAGACGGCCCGCGCCTGCGAAGCCCGGGCCTTTGAAGTGAATCCGCTTGTCGTGCTCACCGATGGAACGGTGTGCGCCGCAGATTGCCGTGTCACGATCGATGACTACGCAGTCTTTCGGCATCCCGAACTAGGGATCGAGATCGCCCGTGAACTCGATCACCCCGCCACTGATCTGGAACGAATCGCCTACGACATCGAGCAGGCCGATCACCGCGGCACGTTCTACTTTGCGCAACTGCCAACGGATGGCGCCGAGTCGACCCGTGGCATCATCGGGTTTCATGGTGCCGGTGGCGGCGGCTCCATGATGTCGATGGATGCCGTGACCAACGAAGGTTTTACGCTTGCTAATTTCTGCGACACCTCGGGCAATCCGTCGGCGGCCAAGGTGTATCGCGCCGCACGCGTCATTCTGTCTCAGCCCGGCTTGGTGGGGTACTTTGGCAGCGGTTCGGGCGTTGCCAGCCAAGAACAATTTCATTCGGCCTACGGTTTGGCCAAGGCCTTCAACGAAGTCAAACTGAATGTTCCTGTGGTCGTGCGGCTCGGTGGAAATAGCGAGGACCGCGCCGTAGACATTCTGCAGGATGCGTGTGAGGCATTGCCCGCTACCGTTGAGGGCTACCGCAAGGACGACACGCCGGCCTTCTGCGCCCAGCGTTTCACGGCCTTGGTGGAGTCTGCTCAAGGCGGTGAGTTAACGCATCTTCAGCGGCATGTTCCGGAATGGGTCGGTGAGAAGGCCATCCACCTGCCCATTGATGGTGGCTGTGTGTGGATCGACGCAGCGCGATGCGACCAGGCACTGACGGCCCAACTCGCCCAATGGTCCAGTGGTGTGCTTGTGGATGATGGTCACGGCAAGCCGACCCTTGGCGTTGATGCGGATCAGGCTGCCAAATCCGACTCTGAATTCATCGCCTGCGAAATCGAGTGCCTTCGCGCAGGCCACCCAGTGGTGTTCGTCGATTTGCCCATCGACGGACTTGATCGCGAGGTGAATTGACATGGCCATCATCATTGACGAAACGAAAAAGGTCATCGTGCAGGGTATCACTGGCCGCGAGGGTCGCGCCCGTACGCAATTGATGCGAGGCTTTGGCACCAACATCGTTGGCGGTTGCACGCCGGGCAAGGGTGGGCAGGATGTCCAAGGGTTGCCCGTCTATGACAGCGTGCAAGAGATTGTTGATGCCAACGACGGTGTAGATGTGTCGGTGGTCTTTGTGCCAGCGCGACTGGTCAAAGGCGCCGCGATCGAGGCCTTTGAGGCTGGCGTTGGTCTAGTCATGCTTGTGCCTGATCGTGTGCCGCTGTGGGATGCCATGGCCATCGCCGATGTTGCGGCTCACCATGAGGCAGAGTTCATCGGGCCCAACACCCTGGGCGTCATCAGTCCCGGTCGGGCCGTCATCGGAATGATCGGTGGCCGCGCCGAGTCAGCGCGACAGTGGTTCAACACACCATTAGCAGGCAGGACAGTTGGAGTCATCTCCCGAAGTGGGGGGATGTCGAGCAGTTGCGGGTACTACTTGAGTCGCGCAGGGCTTGGTATCTCGACGATCTGCCACGTCGGTGGCGACTCGGTGCTTGGTCTAACCTTCCCAGAGGTAGCGCTGAAATTGCAAGAAGATGATGAAACCGACGCCATCGTGCTCTTTGGCGAGATCGGCGGTTCGATGGAAGAACGACTGGCCCAACTCATGGCCGATGGCCGTGTCACGAAGCCGGTCATTGCCTACATTGGTGGCAAGGCAGCCAAGGAGGGCACGCGGTTCAGTCATGCTGGGGCCATCATTGAGGGTGATCGCGGCACGCACGCGGGCAAGGTCAAGGCATTGAGTGCTGCTGGAGCGACAGTCGTCGATGGGTTTGGCGAT
>CAZGFN010000020.1:12440-36721 GCA_964524945.1 uncultured Isosphaeraceae bacterium | reverse complement strand
CCGGGCATTACCTTTTTCCAAACCGGCCAAGAGCAACCGGGTCGACCATCTTTCGGATCGTGGATGAGCTATGGCCTCGGGAGCGAGAATGAGGACCTGCCGAGTTTCGTTGTACTCATCACGCAGGGATTCGGCAACATGCAGTCGCTAAGCGCCCGGTTCTGGGGCAGTGGTTTTCTTCCCAGCGAACACCAGGGGTGCAGGCTGCGAAGCGGCCAAGACGCCGTGCTGTACTTGCGGAATCCGGACGGCGTTTCACGCGACGACCGACGTCATATGCTCGATCTTGCCGCTCAGATCAATCGCGAAGAGTACGAACGCAGCGGCGACGCCGAAGCGATGGCCCGCATTGCTCAGCACGAGATGGCCTTCCGGATGCAAATGTCCGTACCGGAACTCACCGACATCAGCAATGAGTCGGAGGAAACACTGGCCATGTATGGCGACGATGTCCGCACACCAGGCACATTCGCCGCCAATTGCCTGCAGGCGAGGCGCCTTGCAGAACGCGGCGTCCGATTTGTTCAGCTCTACATGCGGGGATGGGATCAGCATGGCAATCTGCCAGGTGAAATTCGACAGCAGTGCAAGGCAGTCGATCAGGGGCAAGCGGCGCTGCTCAAGGACCTCAAGCAACGTGGGATGCTCGACGACACTTTGGTGTTGTGGGGCGGCGAGTTTGGGCGGACGGTGTACAGTCAGGGCACGCTGACCACTGCCAATTACGGCCGCGACCACCATCCACGATGTTTCACCGTGTGGATGGCCGGTGGCGGCATCAAGCCTGGCATCACCTATGGCAAGACCGACGATTACTCCTACAACATCCTCGAGAACCCGGTCAGCGTGCACGATCTGCATGCCACAATGCTCAACCAATTAGGTATCGACCACACCCGCCTGACCTATCGACATCAGGGGCGAGATTTCCGACTCACCGATGTTCACGGCAAAGTCATCAAGCCAATTCTCGCGTGAGTTACGCCTCGCCGAAAGACAACACGCACCGGTGACGCAGTCCGGAGCGGCACCAGAGACCATCCAACTTCCGCCAAGGTCCGCACACTCGGCATTGGTCATCACGTCTGCCGTGTCGAACTTGAGATAGTCATCGCCAAAGGTGAACCAACAATTTTCCAGAGACACCAAGCATTCAGGTGCCCGCCCCAGATCTCCAGGATCACCTGATCCAGAGGCTGCGAAAAAACTCATCAGCGAGGTCCCAATAGAACTCAAGCACGCGGTGAACACACACTTTCCTGTACGAAGACGAATCATGATGGCCCACAAACGAACCTGCAGTCAGCACACAGGTGTGTCAATGTTCGCTCGCAGCCTGATACCATCGCACACATGCTGCTGCTGACCATGTGCCTGTTCGCAACGCCTCCACCCTCGGGCATGGTGTGGGTTCCAGGCGGTTCGTTCACAATGGGCAGCGATCATCGAGCAGCACGAGTTGACGAACAACCCCCCCATCGCGTGCAAGTCGATGGGTTCTGGATGGACGAAACCGAAGTCACCAACGCGCAGTTCCGCGCCTTTGTCGACGCGACCCGATACGTCACGACGGCCCAGCGTCCGATCGTGTGGGCCGAACTGGCCGCGCAGCTTCCACCTGGTACCCCCAAACCACCAGATGACCAACTCGTCCCGGGATCGGCTGTGTTTACGCCGCCATCCGAGGCGGTCAATCGGACCCAATACCTGCAGTGGTGGCGATGGGTGCCAAAGGCCAACTGGCAGCAACCCGAGGGGCCCGATAGCACGCTTGAGGGCAGAGACAACTACCCCGTCGTTCATGTTTCTTGGGATGATGCAATGGCCTATGCATCATGGGCTGGCAAGCAACTCCCGACCGAAGCGCAGTGGGAACGCGCTGCCCGCATCGACCATGATGGCGCGATATACGCATGGGGCGAGCGATTGCTTCCAGATGACGTACATCAGGCCAACATCTGGCAGGGAGAATTCCCGTATTCAAACACTGCCAAGGATGGGCACACAACCGCGGCCCCGGTGAAGTCGTATCCACCCAACTCACTGGGGTTGTACGAACTCTGTGGCAACGTGTGGGAGTGGACGGCTGATTTGTACCGGCCCGACACCCATCGGCGACGCAACGGCAACGCGACGGCCTGCAGCAATCCCTCCGGACCCGAGACGGCCTTCGATCCTCGCACGCCTCATGCCAGCATGGTTCGCGTACAGAAGGGCGGATCGTTTCTCTGTCACGATTCGTACTGCACGAGTTACCGACCAAGCGCCCGAATGGCGGCAACCCCGGACAGCACGCTCAATCACACTGGGTTTCGATGCATCATGGTGGCCCCTGCTCCGACGACCGATTGACCGACGATCAATTCAACTACCGGGGTTGCAACACTTCGCAGGACGCTTGCCCTCAGCCAGCGCCTCGCCGGTCGATGCGTAGTCCATACGGTTCTTCTCCGAAATGCGTTTAGCGTTTCGGCAGTCGGCCTTGTGGAATACCTTGCTGCTCTTTGAGGCCACAAACTCACCTGGCACATCACCAACTGGCTGTGGTTGGGCTGGAGGCTGTGCCTGTGGCTCCCCACTGGAAGCCGTTCCACCGGGCTGACAGCACTTGGCCGGACGCTTTCCTGCGGCGATCGCTTCGCCGGTCGAGGAATAGGCCACTCGATTCTTCTCTGAGATCCGCTGGGCGTTCTTGCAACTTGCATTGTGAAACACCTTGCTTCGCTTGGAGGCCAGAAACTCACCGGTGACATTGCCGACGGGTTTGGCAGTGGGCCTTGTGGCAGATGGCGATTGTTTCGGGGGTTTTTGCCTTGAAGCTGCAAGGGCTGTGGCCATTGCTCCAGCGGGCCACGCCATCGCTTCGACGGTGGCCCCAGCACCCTCGCGGGGGACGAAGTCAACCACGATGGGATAGTGGTCGGAGGCATAGCCCGCGGGCGGATCTTGTTGCATCCAGTCATATTCCTCAGCGGAAGTGCCCAGAACAAAGCCACTGTTGGGTACCAATTCGCCCGTCGCAGCGTGATTGAGCAGAATGAAGTCAATCAGTCGGTTCGACGTATGTGTCTTGCGAAGAGGTGACGTATCGCCTTGCTCCAAGTTGGTTGTGCGAAGCGTGTGCGCATCAATCATGCCGCCACGGAAGTAGGCCTGCATAGATCGGTCCCAAGGCTGCGCATTGAAGTCGCCAACCACCGCGATGTTTGCATCAGCGTTTCGCGTGATCAATTCGTTGACGAACTTCATGATCTGCACAGCTTCAGCTTCTCGAAGCCACCGATTGCGTCCGGCCTTGTGGTGGACGATGAAGAGCGACAATTCGTATCCGTCGGGTGTACGAACGGTCGCAAAGAGCGGGCTGCGTTGGAAGGTCATGTCGCGCGAATTCACGTCGGCAGGTATTTCGTCCCAACCTTCGGTTGTTGGCCCCGCGGGGGAGAGCCGTTGCGCCGGCCAAATTTGCGAGGCTGTAATTGGAAACCGACTGAGCAAGCCTTGCTCAATGCCACGGTAGTAGCCAACGTCCTTGGAAACGATGTAGTCGTATCCCATATCGGCGAGGTATTGGTCGCGGAACCACTTCAGCGCCGCTTCCGACTCGACCTCCTGGACCGCCAAGATGTCGGCATCGATGGCTCGAATTGCCGCGGCCATCGTCTCACACCGCTGCCTAGATGTTGGGCCTGGATTCGAGCCAAAGTCGTCGTACTCACCTTCGAGCGATGGATCGTTCTCCTGATCGAAGTAGTTGAGCATGTTGTACGAAGCCAACCGAATGGTGCCCTCCGGGGCCGGCATCGCTTCGGTCAGCCCGAATCGGTGGTGCGGTGATGGGACTGCCAGTGCAAGGGTCAATACGATCAGATGAGTCAGCATGACCAAATGGTACCTCGCACCGGTGCGGTGCGAGTTCTACCATATGAACCATGCTCACAATACTCATGACGATGTCAATCTTGCTACATGGTGGAAACCCGGAGTTCGCAGCGGCAACACCCGCTGCCAGCAATGCTTGGTTGCAGTATTCAGGTGATGCCGCCATTGAACCTGGACGCGGTCGCCGCATCGTCTTGATTGCAGGCGATGAGGAGTATCGCTCCGAGGAAGCCCTACCAATGCTAGCGCGGATGCTCAGCACACACGGGTTTGAGACAATCGTGTTGCTCAGTCAAAACCCTGAGACTGGCGAGATCAATCCAGACGAGCGATCGAATATCCCGGGCATGCATCTAGTCGACAAGGCTGATCTGGTCATTCTGCAACTGCGATTTCGCGGACTGCCCGACGCGGACATGAAGCATCTGGTCGACTATGTCGCATCGGGCAAGCCGCTCACGGGTATTCGCACGAGCACGCACGCGTTTGCCTACCCAGACGACAGCGAATCGGCGTACGCAGATTGGTCATGGAATCGCGATGGTGGTTTTGGCCGTAGCGTGCTTGGCGAAACATGGGTGGCCCACCATGGTCATCACGGCACGGAAGCGACGCGGGGTGTCATTGAAACCTCCAACGCCGATCATCCTGTTCTTCGAGGCGTCGATGATGTCTTTGGTCCAACCGATGTGTACGCGGTACGCGATTTGCCCAGCGACTCCACCATTCTGCTCCGCGGAGCCATTCTCGAGGGCATGTCCCCCGATGACAAACCCGTCACGGACCAACGCAACGCCCCGATGCACCCCATTGCATGGCTTCGTGAACGACCGATGCCCGGCGGGGGCACCCAGAAGATCTTCGTCACCACCATGGGCACTTCCCAAGACTGGTCCAGCGCAGACCTCCGCCGCCTCCTTGCCAATGCCGCCCTCTGGCAACTGGGCGAAGCCGACACCATTCCACCCAAGGGCCTCTCCGCCCCCATCATCGGTCACTGGCACCCCACCCCCTTCGGGTTCGGCAAGTCAACCAAGGGGCGCACCATCAAGTCCATCCAACAAGGCCACCCCCCCAAACCAGCCCCCTAAACCATATTTGGGGATCTAGACCTACTTTCATCTATCAGCCCGGCTCCCCTGCGTACATCCCAACACCAGCCGCATCGATAGCAAGGACGCTTCTATTTGGCCGGGAATGGTATGCCCAACGGCAGCAGGGATCAGTAGACCCAACTGGTTCGCCAGCCCCATACCACCGAGGTGTCGACGCTAGCGGTTGAGTCTCTCCACACCTGAATCACCGGCCCCGTATACAGCGTGTGGCTCAGATCCACTCGCCAGTACCACTCCGCCAAATACAACTCCCCTGGGTCCGCACTCAGGTCCACCTCAGACTGGCCCAAAGCAGTGATCTTGGCGTACTGCAGCCCAAAGCCAGTGTGGTTGTGCTTGAGACCAAAGGGCGATTCGATGGCAAAGCCGCCAGAGATGGCAAAGTTGGATCGCGTCGCGTGATTCTCGCCCCAGCCCAGTCGCATGAAAATCGACGCCTGATCAGTGACTTCCTGATCCATGTTGAAGCAAATACCGCCGCCCTCAACGTCGCCTGCGCCAAATGGATTGGGCATGCTGTTGTGCCAACCGGTGAAGCGCCAGTGCCCGGTTCGATCGACGCCGTTGATGGGAACGTTCACAGTCAGATCTGCCTCGCCCACTGTGAATAAATGCGAACTCGACAAGCCATCAAATCCAGCATTGTTGTTGGAATCGGCCGAATTTATGGTGCCCGCCCGCAGCATGAGGTCATCGGTCACCTGCACACGCGTATTCACACCGAAGGAATAACTCGGAAAGGGCATGACAATCTGTTCGGTGAGATTCTCTGATAGAAACCCCGTGACCGGGTTATAGGCGATTGTGTTCTGATCAAAAAAGTTCTGGTCCTCAAATTTGCCAACACGCACCGACACGCGGTTGTCCAAGAAGCTTTGATCCCAGTACAACAAGTAGAGGGCAATGCGATTTGAAACCAACACATTGTTGGCATAGTCCGGGTCGCCCAATTCTTCGCCGAGCAAAGGGAATGTACTCGTGCCCAATCCAGTATTGCCCATCATGCTGAAGATCACACGCCCATACCCATCGTGGTCCTTCCACGCCGTCCACTCGCCGTGACATCCATACCAAAGATATGACCTTCCCTGCGGCAGGCCGTCACGCACTTTGGATGCGTGCTGATAGGTCCAGCCTGCCGAAGGCATGAGCGTTAGACCGATCGGCGCCATAAGTCGATCCTGCAAGTCGCTGACCATGCGATTGGCAATGTACATGGGGTCATCGGCCAGCACGCTTGATGTCTGCTTGTGCCCAAACAGTGTCTCGTCTTTTATAGGCGTACGCTTGTCTGGCCGGTCATCGAACACATGTTCGGCTTGAAGTTTCGTAGAATCACGCTGGCCTTGAGTGTTAGTGGAGTCCTCAACATCATGGCCATCTGCTGGCTGCACCGGATTGATCTCTTCAGCCCCTGCAATGGCATCCTGCATGGCCAATGCCGGCGACCCAGCGCGTAGGGCAGCAACAAGTAGGCTGCTAATAATCAGAATGTGCCCGCCGATGCCTCTCACGTACCAGCATCGTATCACAGACCCCCCCACGGAGAACGGGCGTGCCCACGCTTCTGCTACGGTGGAACCATGAGCGATCCTGATGCCGCCATCGTTGAACTGGAACGTCTTCGCGACGCCATCGTTGAAGCTGGCCCTGCAGCGGGAAGGCTCTGGGGCGAGTTACAAAAGGCCCTCAAAACTGCGGGTCTTGAAACCAAACGCATCCCCGGCATCATCATGGGACGAAGCGTCGAACTGCTCGAGGACGTGATCCATGAACTTCGCGGCGATGCAGTTCCCCAACCGCCACCCAGCCAAGCCCCGCCCTCCCAAGACATCCCCCAAGAGGTCAAACGCAAAGCCATGAAGGCCTTCCGTCGGCGAATGAAACTGATGCGGCTTGACCACGAGTCGAAATTGGGTCGCAGCCCACTGACTGGTGGCAAGGCGGCCGCATTCGAATCCATTTTGCCCCCACAAGGCTTCCCAGAAGCGGTCTGGCCTGCACTGGCCCACGATGGGCATCTTCGACCCACTGGGGCGGGTTTCTACGCCCTTCCCGAGGCCGGAAACGACCACTAATCAGCTTTTTTTGCCCCATAAGCCCTCATGGAACTCCGATTATGATGATTTGGAGGGTTCTTTCGATTGTGCAGCACACAGGTGTCCTCCATGGGCATAAGTGGCCTGCAAGGGAGACCAATCTATCCCCACCCGGGAACCCTATAGAGAGCAATACATGCCCCAAACAATGATCCAAACCGTCGCCCTTGGCGCCTTGCTCGGCCTCTCGAGCACCGCCTTTGCGGCTTTTCCCTCCTTTGACGACCTCGCCTCTGGTGACACCTACTACGTCGGCGGAAATTTTGCCTCTGACGGAATTGACGTCGATCTCGTCCCCTTCCAGTGGGCTGACGGAACCTGGACAAACAATGGCGTCGCCACTGTTTCGACCGCGTTGTGGGCACATGGCTCGCTCAACGAACTCAATACGAACAACATCAATGCCCGCTACAACTTTGCAGGAAGCATCGGCACGCAATCCGAAGTCAGGCTTCTCTTTGGCGAGTACGGCGGCAACATCAATGTCGTGGTCAATGGCGACCCTGCCAATGTCGACAACTTCATCGACCTCGACGGCGCCGTCCTTGGGGGATGCACAATCAGTGTCATCTCAGGCGGATTTGGCGGCGACCATGGCGAACTGCTCATCACCGGATCGATTGACAAACTGATCATCGGCGGCCAGGAACTGGCCGTTGATCTGGCCATTGATGAGTGCGAAGAAGCCTTCGAGGATCTCCCCCTCGATCAGGTGTACTGGAATGGTGACTCATTCGTCACCAACATGGTGCCCGTCGACGTCGTCACCTTTGCTGCGTCGGACGGCAGTCCGATCACCACCGGCTACGTTCTGGTTGAAAATTGGAACAACGCCTGCGGTAACGGGCAAGAACTCTTCACCAATAACGCCAATGTCGCCTTTGACTTCGCATCCGTCAGCCCGATCGAGAACTTTGCGTTCCAGTTCGGCGAGTACGGCGGCAACATCAATATCGAAATCAATGGAGACTTCCGCAACGTCGATAACTATGACGATCTCCACGGCCTGAACATCGGCGGCGTGCTCTTCAACGTCACCGCTGGTGGTATGGGCGGCGATTGCGGCCGCGTCGAGTGTGTTGGCATGATCAACACCTTCACCGCTGGTGGCCAAGAGCACTTCATCGACTGCCTTGAGTGGGACTGGGTGCAGATCCCGGATTGCGAACCCTCCTACGAAGATCTGACCGTCGGCGATGTGTACCTTCACGGCGACGTGTTCATGACCGATGACTACAACTACGCTGTTGACTCATTCGTCTGGGACGATGGAACCGTCTTCAACGGTGGCTATGTTGCGGTCGAAAATGGTGGTCTGGCATGCAGCATGAACAACGAACTCCACTACAACAACGCCACGACGCTCATCAAACGACTCGACGGCGACCACATGGAAAACGTGACATTCAAGTACGGCGAGTACGGCGGCAACGTCAACTTCGAGATCAATGGCGACTTCCGGAACGTCGCGAACATGTCGGATCTTCATGGTGCCGTGGTCGGTGGTGTCACCGTCACCGTCACCCACCTCGGCGGCTCGTGCCACCAGGTCGATCTCGCCGGCGTCTGTGAGTACATCCGCATTGGCGGACAGGAGTACTGGCAGGACTGCTTCAAAGCCGATGCCGTTGCTCCAGCAACGCCTGGCGATGTCGATGGCGACGGCGATGTTGATCTGGACGACCTCTTGGCCCTTCTGGCTGCATGGGGCTCGGCAGACGCCAATGCTGATCTCAACGGAGACGGCGTGGTCAATATCCAAGACCTTCTGATTCTCATCGCCGCCTTCGGCCCCTGATACAACCCCAACGTTGAGTCAGAACTCCCCTCCCGGAACTCGATTCAACAACTCCTTTCAGAGCGACCCGCCCTTGGCACATGCCTGGGGCGGGTTGTTTTTTGGAGCGCGTCCCCAACTATTGACGTGTCAGGGCAAGTCCAGAATGCCATCGTGGTCGTGACCTGCGCGGCGTTCGGACATCCGATTGAAATGATTGCGGTGGGGCGTAGTAGGGATATCCATGTATCGACTACATCCCGATCAAAGCTCTTTTGCAGCATCCTGAGCTTCCTGCCGAGTGTACAGCCTCCAATAGCCACCCTTTCTAGCAAGCAGTTCTGTGTGCGTCCCCTGCTCCACAATCCGCCCGCCGTCAATGACGAGAATCTGGTCGGCCGACCGGATGGTTGAGAGGCGATGCGCAATGACAATGGCAATGCGATCGCGGAGTACCGTTTCGATGGCCGTCTGAATGAGTTGCTCAGTTTCAGTATCAACCGAACTCGTCGCCTCGTCCATGATGAAAATCTGTGGATCAGCCAGCACCGCCCGGGCCAGCGCGATGAGTTGTCGCTGGCCGACCGAGAGCCTGCTGCCACCTTCGCCAACCTCACCGTCATAGCCATCTTCATGTTCAGCGATGAATTCGGCTGCGTTGACCACCTCGGCGGCCTCCTCCACCTCACGGTCCGTGGCCTCCAGCCGACCGTAGCGAATGTTTTCGCGAATGGTCCCCGAGAACAGATGCGGCGTCTGCAACACCACGCCCAGTTGTGATTGGAACCAGTCCAATCCACGCTGCCGATAGTCCACGCCGTCAAGAAGCACTTCGCCACACTTTGGCTCGTAGAACCTCGCAGCGAGAGAGGCAATCGTGCTCTTACCACCGCCCGTGGCGCCCACCAACGCAATGGTCTGTCCGGGCGTTACCTTGAGGTTGAAGTCCAGCAGCACAGGTTCTTCGGGCAGATACCAGAAGTCCACATGCTTGAACTCAAGCGTACTGATTCCAAACGGCACGACTTCCGCTGCATTGCGAACCTCATCGCTGTCCCGAATCTCTGGTTCAGTATCGATGAGTGACTGCACCCGCTCGGCCGCGGCTTGGGCTGCCTGCAGGTCGGTGATGCGAGCAGCGATTTCCTGAATGGGCATTGAGAACAACACCGCGTATTGCATAAATGCAATCAAGTCGCCCAGCGAGAGGCCTTCGCCGAGTTGAATGGCAATGCCGCCTTTCCACAAAGTCATGCCGACGCCGACAGCACCTAGCGTAATGATGCATGGAAGGTAGACAGCACTCTGGAGCGAGTTGCGTACTGTGTACTGCCGCATGTCACCGGAGTGTTTCTGAAATTCCTGAAGACTTTCGGACTCCCGGGCCAGCGCCCGCGTTGTCCGCACACCCATCAAGCCCTCGTTGTACACACCCGTGAGAATTGAGTTCGTCCGCCTCACCATACGGCTGCTTCGAAGCAGTTTGCGCTGGAAGTACCAACTCACCAGCGTGAGCGGAGGCACGATCACCAGCACCCACAAGGTGAGTTGCCAATCGATGATCGTCATTGCTACGACAATGCCCACGATGAAGCAACTCCCCCACGCCAAATCGAGCAGGAACCACGGCAACAGACTGCTGATTTTCGTGCAGTCGCTCGTCAGTCGCGATACCAACCACCCGGTAGGCCGCGTATCAAAGTAGGAGAAGGACAAGTCCTGCAAGCGCGAGAAGCCCTGTTCACGCAGATCAAACCCCACACCGGTCGTCAATCGCCCCCCCGCCCGAATGAACCACCACACCACAACCGAGAAGGCCGTGACCAATGCTACATACACACCTGCGAACCACCAGAATGCATCGCCCACATTGCCCGCAACCGCCTCGTCAATGATCCACGCATTGCTCAGCGGCATCAGCGTTTCTATGACCGCCAGCAGCACGCCACTGATGAGCATGATCCGCAGCCACCGACGATGCGGACGGGCATGCCGGAGAATTCGCCTCCACAAACGCCAGTCAAACTTGCCGCCTCCGTACTCTTCTTCCTGATGGAATGCTTGCTCGCCCATCACGCAGCTCCCTGCTCATCGGTGGATTCGATGGTGGTCTGGATGTCCCAGAGTCGGCGATACATGCCCACTTCCTTGACGAGCGTTGCATGCGTACCCCGCTGCACGATGCAGCCATGCTCGAGCACGATGACCTGATCGGCCTGCATAAGCGTCGAGAGTCGGTGGGCGATGACAATAGTCGTCTGCGATCCTCTGCGCTCACGCAATGCTTCGAGAATGAGACGTTCGGTACGGGTGTCCACAGCGCTGAGTGCGTCATCGAGCACAAGGATGTCAGGGCGTTGCAACAGGGCCCGCGCAATGGCGACCCGCTGCCGCTGGCCGCCCGAGAGCGTCACGCCTTTCTCGCCCACAACCGTGTCGTAGCCTTGATCGAATTCAAGGATCGAACTATGGATGCATGCCACCCGCGAAGCAACTTGCAATTCCTCATCGGTGGAATCGCGTCTGGCTAGGGCGATGTTGTCCCGAATGGAACGGGAGTACAAGAATGGATCCTGCATGACGACGGCCATGCGAGCGCGATGCAGGCCGCGATCGAGCGTCGTGATATCCACACCGTCCACACGGACCTCGCCCTGGTCACAGTCATACAACCGGAGCAGCAGGTTGATGATCGTCGATTTGCCGCCCCGGAAGGCGCGACGATAGCAAGCGTCTGACCGGCGCGGGCGGTGAACGTGATGTCGGTCAGTACGGGCGAACTGTGTTCATGTGAGAAGGTCACGCCTGCAAATTCAATAGCACCACCACCGCTTGGGGGAGCGCTCGTTCCGGTCACGGCTTCTGTGGGTGTCTCAAGAATCTCATGAATGCGATCGACGGCCACGACAGCCTTTCCAAGTTCAGAAAGCAATCGACCGAGCATGCGAACTGGCCACACATAGAGTGACACCACGGCGATGAAGAAGTAGTAAGTGCCAATTTCTAACGCATCGGTCGCCACCCAGTAGGCACCCAGAATGAACACAATGGCTTTCTGCGTAAAGCAAATCAGATCCGAGGATGACCAGAACCACGCAAGCACCGCGTATAGGCGATAGTCAAGCCGGCGGTGCTCATCATTGCGAACGTGAAACTTATCCCGCTCGAAGTCCTGCCTTGCGAAGGCCCGCACCACGCGGATTCCATGAAGGTTTTCGTTCACGCATGCAGTTAATCGCCCTTCAGCCTCGTCTTTCTCGCGAAAGATCGACTTGACGTGACCAAAGAAGAAGAACGCCGAAAACACAATGAAGGGGGCCAGCACCACTGAGGCGATGGCCATGGGCACATCCATCATGAACATCAGCGGAAGTGGAATCAGCAGCATCGCGATGGCGCGGCCAATTTCGATGACCTGCAGCGCCATGAAGTTTCGAAGCGTGTCTACATCCGAAGTACAACGTTGCAGTACATCCCCGGTCTCAGCCTGGTCATACCAGCGGCACGAGAGGCGGTTCAGATGGTCGTGCAAGCGGTCACGCAGTCGCCTGATCACATCTTCTGCAGCGATGGCCACCCACCTTCCCCGGAAGTAGGTCGCCAGCGCCGCAAGCAGAGTCAGCCCGATCACGCACAGGGCCGGAATCCACAGCCGCGTGGAAACGTACTCCTTGCCTCCCATCAGCGAGAGACCGACCCGCTCTGGCCACGGTGCATCCCGCGGTTCGGTAGAGAACACACCATCAAACACAATCTGCGGCACAATGGGCACCGCATACAACAGCATCGCCGCCAAGATCAGCGACAGCAAGGCTCCGACATAGCGAAGTCGCTGCCCCTCAAGCAGAGTCCAGATGGTGTGCAGGCGATCGAACATGGTGGTGGATGGTGCTCAGTACGCCGTACATGGTACTGAAGAGCCTTCAGTCACCCGCGTCTACCAGCCCATCAACAAACTCAGGCACGGTATCGACCGCTGGACCATGCCACGCGTGCGTGAATGCGTCTGTGATGCTGGTCGGCTCAAGGTTGAACTCAACGCTGGGCCCAGCGACATCGTGCACAAAGCCTGCTGCGGGGTAGACCTGTCCCGCGGTTCCGATGCACAAGAAGAGACCGGCACTGCGCAGGCAGGCTTCGATTCGATCGGGTTCAAGAATCGCCTCGCCGAACCAGACGATGTGTGGTCGCCAGTGGCCATCGAGGGTTGTGCCATCGCAGTGGCCCTTCCAAACGCGGGTCTCGCCGGTCTGGGCGTGGCGAATTTGCATGAGTTCACCATGCATATGGATGATGTTCGTACTGCTGGCACGCTCGTGCAAATCATCGACGTTCTGCGTGATGATGGTGACATCCGTGGGCCACATTGCTTCGAGCCGGGCAAGCGCCGTGTGAGCCGCGTTAGGTGTGACGTCCTGAGACTGCAATTTGGCACGGCGTTCATTGTAAAATCGGTGCACGAGTTCCGGGTTGCGATCAAAGGCGCCCGGCGTGGCTACATCCTCGACACGGTGCCCCTCCCACAGGCCGCCGTTACCACGAAAGGTTGCCAGCCCGCTACCAGCGCTGATGCCAGCCCCAGTGAGGATTGCGATCGGTGGTCGGTGCCCACCAAGTTGGCGGAGCACTTCGATGGCCGTGTCAGCAGGCTGCATATGACCAGAGAATAACATTGAACCAATCTTCATTCCGCCGCATGTAACAGCATGGAGCGCCCCCTCAGTCGCCGCGTGACAAGTCCCACGCAGAGTAGGACATCGCATCGGCAGACGGATACATGTGGTAAACCTTGCCAGACCCCAAGGTCACCCTAATCGACAAGCCCACACCACACCCAAGGAATAGAACCAAAAATAGGCCTTTGCATCGTTCTTTGAAGTTTCATACCGCCCCGTGCCGACAGTGTCTAGCAACGCAAGGAGCCAATACGGCCATGAGTGATCAAACATCCTGTAGCAGCAAACCAAATCGCTGTCGAATCGTTGGATATACCTTCGGGATCGCGCTGATCGCCATCTTGACTTGTATGTCCATGGCAATGTGGAAAGCAGCTTGGGCCATTGAGGCACTCGCCCCGGCAAGCGGCTGACATCCGGGCATCCAACTTGAACTCTTTTGGAGCCCTTCCCCATTCCGATTTCAAGAATAGGGAAGGGCCCTCAATTTTGGGATGCGCACATTTCAACGCGCTGATCAAAAGCGAGTGTGCTTGATCGCCTTGCGAATCTGCTCAGAGACATTGGCAAGCAGGTGGTCGACCGACTCATCCTTTCCCCGCGCGTCGTAAACCAAACGAGCGATGTGACGATCGCGTTCGCCGGCCCACTTGGTGAAGTGCTGCTCGAGTTCGTGTCGGCTGAATCGCGACAACGGATCATCAAGACCGGTTTGCGCCACCGCCCAATCGATCAAGCCACGACCGGACGTATTGAAGCGATACAACGCCAAACTCGCTTCAATGCGTGCGGAGATTGAACTGAACGGATCGCTGCATGCCTCGGGCAAACCGAGCATGAGTTCCTCCACACGCTTCTTGGCCGCAGGTCCAAGCAACTCATCGTCGCCAACTCGATCAGCCGCCGCGATGGCTTGTGCCGCTTCGCCAGCCCCCTCATCGGTCGTGTCCTCAATTCGCTCCAACATGGCTGCAACGGTATTAAGCGTCTTAATGCCAGCGTTGGGAAAGCGAATCGTCACCGCCCATTCGAGTTCGCCCTTCACTCGGCTCGGCTCGGCGCGTGACACCATGCCCACCCCCCACTCGGGTTTGGTCACCAGTCGGACGCGGTCACCAAAGGACCACGGCGCTTCGGAAGCGGATGAACGCCCTGTCACCAGAAATTGCTCCATAAACTCGTGCCCGCATAGCCCCCGGAGGCCATTGCCTCAACAGCGATTGCTACGAACACGCTCAAGGTAGCCCCCAATTGAGGACGATGCAAGATCACATTGCTTGAATCACACTAATCCCTGATCGATCATGGCATCAGCCACCTTGCGGAAACCAGCGATGTTGGCACCGTGACGGTAATCATTGCCAAATCCATACTGTTTTGCCGCGTGGAGGCAGGCACCGTGAATATCGCACATGATCCGACGCAGGTGGCGATCGACTTCTTCGGTGGACCAACACTGCCGCTGACTGGCTTGCGCCATCTCGAGCGCCGACACCGCCACGCCACCAGCATTGGCGGCCTTGCCAGGCCCAAGCAGTACACCAGCATCCACGAGAATATCCTGCGCCTCGGGTGTCGTTGGCATGTTGGCGCCTTCACTGACAAGTCCCACACCCGCTTCGATGAGGTGGCGAGCGTCGTTGGAATTGATTTCGTTTTGTGTCGCTGATGGGAACGCCGCGTCCGCAGAGACGCACCACATGGCGTTATAGTCCTCCGACGAATCGGTTGGCGACCAGGTAGCGCTCGAAAACCGCTCGACATACTCGGCGATGCGTCCGCGTCGTTCGTTCTTGAGCTCCATCACGAAACCGAGCTTCTCTTCGTCGATGCCCTCCGGATCATGAATCCAGCCACTCGAGTCGCTTAGCGTAGTGGGAACCGCACCCATCTCAATAAGTTTGCGACAGGCGTACTGCGCGACATTGCCAGAACCGGACACGAGGCACTTCTTGCCTTCCAGCGTCAATCCAGCCGTTTCGGCCATTTCCGCTGCAAAGTAGACCGCGCCATAGCCAGTGGCTTCGGGGCGAAGCAGACTGCCCCCCCATCCCGGCGCACGACCGGTGAGTACACCGGTGAATGTATTGGTGATGCGTTTGTACTGACCAAACATGTACCCAATTTCGCGAGCCCCGACGCCGATATCCCCGGCGGGCACATCCGTGTTGTGGCCGACATGACGATACAACTCGGTCATGAATGACTGGCAGAAACGCATGACCTCCGAGTTGCTGCGACCACGTGGATCAAAGTCGCTGCCACCCTTGCCCCCGCCAATGGGCTGCCCGGTCAAACTATTCTTAAAGATCTGTTCAAAGGCGAGAAACTTCAGAATGCTCAGAGTCACGCTGGGGTGAAAGCGGAGACCACCTTTGTACGGACCAATGGCAGAGTTGAAGCCAACGCGAAACCCGCGATTGACATGCACGGTGCCGTCATCGCCCTGCCACGGCACTCTGAATTGAATGACCCGTTCGGGTTCGAGTAGACGCTCCAAGACTCGTTGCTGGCGATATTCAGGGTGACGGTCGAGCACCGGCTCCAACGACGCAACGACTTCCTGCACAGCCTGTATGAACTCTGGCTGGTGCGGGTCGCGGTTCTTGACAATATCCAGATATCCCTGCGTAAAAGTAGAGATGCCCTGCTCTTGAGCCACAGTCGTGCCAGTCATGACGATGTCCTCTCCACATCCAAACCAATACGTTAATCCGCGACCTTCCAAGACCACAGGACCACACCGGGTTTGTAGGCCCCCCATGGTATCGATCCATCGGGGAATCCGCGTATCCTGCGGGCAATCAATCCGCGTATCCTGCGGACAATCATGGATAACTCCAAAGACAACACACCCGATTCCGGGGTCGGCATTCCGCCCGAGTTGCTGGCCCTTCGCAACCGGCTCGACGACATTGACCACGCCTTTCTTGAATTGCTCTCGGAGCGAAATCGCACGGTGGCTGAGGTCGCGGCGGTCAAACGGTCCACTGGCGTGCCCATCCGCGATACGAACCGTGAGACACGATTGCTTGACGATCGACGCTCAAGGGCCTCGGCATCTGGACTTGACCCAGAAGTCATCGAGAGTCTGTTTCGCCTAGTTCTGTGGGCCAGCCGGAACAAGCAGGCCAGGCTGCTCGCGGCCGTCCCGCCTGATCTTCCGACCTGCCGCGTGGCCGTCATCGGTGCCAAGGGCGGTATGGGGCGGCTTCTTGTGGACCTCTTCACTCAATTCGGGCACGAAGTCCTGCAAGTCGATCGCGACACAAAACTGACCATCGCCGACGCCGCAGCATCGGCGGAAGTCACGGTGCTCTCGGTCAACATCGATCAAACCCCAGCCGTTGCGGCAATCGCCGGGCCACACGTGCCCGACGAAGGCCTGCTCACCGATGTCACCAGCACCAAACGCCTTCCGGTCGAAGCCATGATGCATGCGTGCCAAGCAAGCGTCATCGGATCGCATCCACTCTTTGGACCATCGGTCCACAGTCTGCAAGGCCAGCGAATCGCGCTGACACCCGGACGATTGGTAGAGGGCACCGACTGGATGAACTGGCTCCGCCGCATGTACCAAGCGGCGGGCATGATTCTGCTGGAAACAACACCCGAAGATCACGACCGCGTCATGGCCGTTGTGCAGGTACTCACGCACTACTCCACAGAAGTGCTCGGACGCACGATGCAGAAACTGGGTGTGTCCATCGAAGAGACGATGGAATTTACCAGCCCCATCTACCACCTCGAGTTGTTGATGACCGCCCGACACTTCGCCCAAGCACCGGGCCTCTATGGGGCCATCGAGATGTCCAACCCCAATACGCCGGCTGTCGTGGAGACATTCCGGCAGGCCGCCGAAGAATTCGACATACTGCTCAAGCAAGGTGACCAAGCGGCATTCGATCGGACGTTTGCTGAGGTCACCGACTTCTTTGGAAGTTTCGCACAGAAGGCGCTTCGCGAGTCAACCCACCTTATCGACCGTATGGTGGAACGAAGCTAAGACACCATGTCAATTCTGCGACGTCATCACCGACACAAGTTGCTTGAGCATCCCTTCCCAGAAACGTGGTCTGCAATCATGCAAAAGGAAGTACCGTATCTGCGCATGCTCGATGCAGATGAGTGGCAACGATTGCGTGACATCACAACCATTCTCCTTGATGAAAAGTATTGGGAGGGTGGCGGCGGGCTTGATGTCACGGAGCGAATGCGAGTCATCATCGCGGCGCAGGCAGCGATCCCCCTGCTCAACTTGGAACTGGCCGACTACTACCACAATGTTCGGACGTTCATTCTCTATCCGGGTTCCTACGTACAGAATCAAGAACACGTCGGAAGCGATGGACTCGTGCACAGCGGATCGGCCAATCTGGGTGAAGCGTGGTACAACGGACCGGTCATCCTGTCTTGGGAAGAGTCGGAGATCGCCGCTCACACACCAGGTCGCGGACTCAATGTCGTCTTCCATGAGTTGGCGCATACCGTAGATATGCTCACCGGCATGACCAATGGCACGCCGCCCCTTCGCGGTCGGGACGACTATGACCAGTGGCACGAGACGATGTCCAGCACATTTGAAATCGTCCGAAAAAGATACGAGCGCGGCCACCGTGATGTCATCCGCCCTTACGGCCTGACCAACGTCGCCGAATTCTTCGCCGTCACGACGGAACTATTCTTCGATGCCCCGCAACCACTCAAACAGGCCCATCCCAAGGTCTATGAGCACTATCAAAGGTTCTGGGGGCAGGACCCCGCGGCCCGTCCGTGGCCAAAGACCCGCTGAGGCTCCCCCAAGGTGGACCTCAGCGGATGGTGTGGGCGAATTGGACCCCATTGGCAAGGACCCCTAGAATCCGCCGAACTACCTCCCCGATCGGCCCGTAGCCGTATCGGCAGGCGTGCCATTTTCCCACTCACGCGGTCGTGATTGGGCACAGGACACCGATATTGGAGGTGATGATGACTACCGCACCGCCCACTCCACGGGCATTCCAACCAGAAGTACCGGAGAATGCGACCATGACGACCGAGGCAAGCGTGGGCAAAATCGCTCAGCAGGTCCGGGAAGCAAGTGAGCCCTTCCAACGACTCATTCGCGAAATGCATGAGGTAGTGGTCGGGCAGGATGAACTGCTCAACCGAATGCTCATCGGCATCCTGGCCAATGGACACCTACTCATCGAAGGCGTGCCGGGACTGGCCAAGACGCTGGCCGTATCGAGCCTAGCCAAAGGTATCGACACCGACTTTCAACGCATCCAGTTTACACCCGACATGCTGCCCGCCGATGTCATTGGCACGCTGATCTACCGGCCGACCGAAGGCGACTTCGTGGTCAACCAAGGGCCGATCTTCAGCAATATTGTGCTGGCAGACGAGATCAACCGCGCACCAGCCAAAGTGCAGAGCGCCCTGCTCGAAGCAATGCAAGAACGACAGGTCACCATCGGCAAGGAAACCCACCCACTACCCGATCCGTTCCTCGTGCTAGCGACTCAAAACCCAATCGAACAAGAGGGGACCTATCCCCTGCCCGAAGCGCAGGTCGATCGATTTCTTCTCAAGGTCGTCGTCACGTACCCGACCCCAGAGCAGGAATTTGACATTCTCAACCGCATGGCGACCACCGGCACACCACCAACGGTATCCAGTGTCATGAAACCCGAAGACATTCTCGCCGCGCGGCGTGTCGTTGACAGCATCTACCTCGACGACAAAGTTGGCCGCTACATCGTCGATATCGTCGTGGCGACCCGCGACCCAGGCAGTGTCAACGAAGAACTCGGATCACTGGTCGAGTTCGGCGCCTCGCCCCGCGCGACGCTCGCGCTGTCGCTCGCAGCCAAAGCCGCAGCATTCCTCGATGGACGCGGCTATGTCGTGCCCCAAGATGTCAAGAACCTCGCGATGGATGTGCTCCGCCACCGCGTGGCCACAACCTACGAGGCTGAAGCCGAAGAAAAAACCTCCGAGGATGTCATCCGCACGATTCTCGATTTTGTCCCTGTTCCCTGATCTCCCCGTCCCCCGGATTCCTCCGCAGCCATGATTCCCGTTGAACTGCTCAAGAAGATTCGGCGCATCGAGATCGCCACCTCTCGTTTGGCAAGCGAACAGCTTGCCGGGCAGTATCACTCTGCCTTCAAGGGACACGGCATCGAGTTCGAAGAAGTGCGTCTCTACCAACCCGGCGATGACATCCGCACCATCGATTGGAATGTCACAGCGCGAGCTGGTGAACCGCACATCAAGATCTTCAAGGAAGAGCGTGAACTCACTGTAATGCTGATCGTCGACATGAGCGCCTCTCAGGGATTCGGGACCCAGGAACAAACCAAACGTGAACTGATTACCGAGGTTTGCGCAACGCTTGCGTTCTCGGCCATTCGCAACAACGACAAGGTCGGCCTGCTGGCCTTTACCGATCGCATTGAAAAATTCGTGCCCCCCCGCAAGGGCAGCCAACACGTTCTTCGGGTCATTCGCGAATTACTCGCCCACCAGCCCGCTGGCGATGGCACCGACATCGCTGCGGCATTGGAATACTTCCGGCACGTCCAGAAACGACGCTGCACAGCCTTCTTGGTCAGCGACTTCCAGGACAATGGGTGGGAGCAAGCGATTCGCGTGGTGCGTCGCAAGCATGACCTCGTGGCTATCGATATCAACGATCCACACGAAGTCAATCTGCCTGATGTCGGCTTGCTTGAAATGCGTGATGCCGAGACTGGTGAAGTAGTTGTAATCGACACATCATCACGCACTGTTCGATCCGCGTGGGCCGCTCATATGAAGTCCGATGCCGACCGCCGCATCGGCTGGATGCGACGGCACAAAATTGACCGACTATCGCTGGGAACCGGCGAGTCCTTTGTCGAAGCCATCAAGGCATTCTTCCGCCGCCGCGAAGCGAGGATGGAACACTGATGCGATGGTGGGCCCTCATTCTGTCTTCAACGGTGCTGCTTGCCGGCTGTGAACCAATCCTTGATTCCAATGAATCAGCGGCCGCCTCCACACAAACCACCCGCGGCCCGGTCACGCTGACCCTCACGGCCGATCCAGCCACCGCCGATACCGGCGAGCAAGTTCGAATTCGCGTGACGGTCACGACGCAAGAACGTGTCACGATGACGACACCGCTGCTGGCAGAAGCAGAAACAATGGGCGCCTTTACGGTCTTGCACCACGGCGAGACCACCGACATTCCACTAGAAGATGGTCGCCGAAGTTGGACACAAGAAGTCATTGTCGACAGCTTCGAGCCTGGAATACATCCCGTGCCAGCTGTAGAACTGACGTTCGCAGATGACCGAACCAAGCCAGCCACAACCGGGCACATCACATCGGACCCGCTGGACATCACCATCGAATCACTCCATGCTGATGTGTCGTCCGCAGAACTCCAGGACATCCATGGTTGGATCCTCCTGCCCGGCGATGCATGGTGGCCGTACATCGTCGGCGTCGGAGTGCTCGTGGGCATCGGACTGTGGCTTACTGGCCGTGGGCGAGGGAATCGCATCCTGACACCGCCGCCGACGGCCGCAGAAGTGGCCCGTGTGTCGCTCAGCGATCTCCGTCATGCCGGCTTGCTTCAACGTGGTGAAGTCGACACCTTCTATGTGCGACTCAGCGGAATTGTCCGCACGTACATCGAGGGTCGCTTTGGGCTGCTGGCCCCTCGCAAAACTACCAGCGAGTTTCTTCACGACGCAGGCTGCGACGCTCACCTCAAGCAAGATCAACAATCGCAACTGGCTGCCTTCCTGCGAATGGCCGACCTTGTGAAATTTGCGCGCCACCTGCCCCCTGTTGAGCATGGACACGACGCGCTGGATCAGGCGGTGATCTTCGTCGATGAAACCGAAGCAACCTCAGATGAAAGCCTCCCCACTACCGCACTGACGGAGGCCCCGGCATGCTGACCACTCCACCTGACATGCTGTGGTGGCTGCTGGTGCTGATACCGCTAGTACCGTTGGTCTGGTGGCGTTCGATGCATCGCCGCCGTCGGCTGTCCGTTCCATGGTCAACCGTGGTCGCTGCTCACAGCGCTCCACGAGGCTGGGTGGCACGAACGCGATGGATCGTGCCAACCCTGCGAATGCTCACCATCCTGTCACTGGCGATCTGCTTGGTTGGCCCAATCAAGGGCGACCAGTACACCAGCAAGTCCGTAGAAGGCGTGGCCATTGAGTTGGTCATCGACCGAAGTGGGTCGATGCGAGCGCTGGACATGGAGGTTGGTGGACGACAATACGAACGACTTGACGTCGTTAAAGCCGTCGCGGCTGACTTTGTGCTTGGAGAAGCCGACCTGCCTGGCCGCGAACATGATTTGATCGGGCTCGTCACATTTGGCACGTTTGCCGACAGTATCTGCCCGATGACACTGGACTACCGAACGCTGACCGAAGCACTCAAGCAGGTGCACCCCGCCAGCGGAACAGAGGGCGCTCACACGTCCATCGGAGACGCCGTAGCGCTGGCGGCAAGCCGACTCAACGATCTGGAAGATCGACGCGAACTGGAAACTGATGATCTCCGAAGCAAAGTGATCATTCTCCTAACCGACGGGGAAGACACCGCCAGCGAGATTCATCCCATTGAAGCTGCCGAAATGGCCGAGGCTTTGGGGATTCGCATCTACACCATTGGTGTGGGACGAGACGGCATCGTGCCCTTCGCTGTCGAAGACAGTCGCGGGCGTACGCACATCGAACGTCGACGATCACACCTTGATGAGACCATGCTTCGACAGATGGCCGACATGACCGGCGGAGCGTTCTTTCGGGCACAGAACACACAGTCACTCTCGAAGATCTACGCGGCCATCGATAAATTGGAACGCACCGAAGTCTCCGAAGAACAGTACTACCGATACACGGATTTAGCCGTCACAGGTGTCAGTCTGGCCGGATGGCGGCTTCCAGCGTTGTTGATCTTCCCTCTCATTCTGCTGCTGGCCGAAACGCTTCTGGCTACTACCCGATATCGCACCATTCCCTAACGGAGCGCTTTTTGGATCTTCGATTTGAACAACTCGATTCGCTCTTCTGGCTGTGGGCCGTAGCCGCCGCGGTGGTGCTGCTCGTCTTTGCTGCGGCCGCTCGGCGGCGCGCGATGGCCCGATTGGCAACGGCCAATCTGCGTGGACGCTTCGAACGCGCCATCGGGCCAACTCGGCACGTACTTCGAAGTGTGCTGATCGTCACAGCCATCGTGGCCGTGGTGGTCGCACTTCTTGACCCCCGGCTGGGTGTTCGCTATCACAAGGTCGCCCAGCGGAATATCGATGTCATGTTTGCGTTGGACGCATCGCAATCGATGCTGGCCGAAGATCTTCGCCCCAACCGACTGCAACGTGCACGCCAATACATCGATGATGTGGTGTCGCACGCAGCAGGCGATCGCTTCGGGCTTGTCGTGTTTGGCGGCGTCCCATCGATCAAGGTGCCCCTCACCCGAGACACCCACGCTATGCGGCTTGGGCTCGATGAGGTCACCGTGCAACGTGGTCGCCGAGGCGGTTCCATGCTTGGCGATGCCATCCGGGTCGCGGAACAAGCCTTGACCGTCGGGGACGACGGACACAAGGCCATCATTCTGCTCAGTGATGGCGAAGACATGGACTCCTATCCTGTGGAAGCGGCCGCTGCGGCTGCCGAGCAAGGTATTTCGATTTGGACAGTTGGGCTGGGCGATGCCGCTGAAGGTGGCCGGATACCCATTGAAGTCAATGGCGAACGCCTCTTTCTCACCCACGAGGGAGAAGAAGTATGGACGCACATGAAGCCGGCCTTGCTTGAGCAAATCGCCGAAGCCGCTGGTGGACGATTCATTCCCGCCGGAACGGCCAACCTTGATTTGGCCACCATCTATGAAGATGTGATCGCACCCGCTTCGGGCCGGCGAATTCAAGCGTCTCGAACCGAGGAAGGCATTCCCCGCTATCGTTGGTTTGTGGGTCTTGCACTCCTTCTCCTGGCGATCGAATCAAGTCTGGGCCTGCGAGGGCCACGCCGGAGCACTACGGTGAGTTGGTCGCAATCAAGTAATTCAACCACATCCGAGACACCAATGAGGAGGGCCGCATAATGTTGACGACCCTGCTCAGTGTGGCGTTGTCGCTGGCACCACCCCCGCCAGCGGCCGCTCATGCCCCAACACCACCAAGTCAATGGAAGTCCGCGCCCGCGGCGATTGATGCTGGACGCAAGGCGTTTGAGAACCAACAGTGGCAACTCGCCGCCGATGCACTGATGCGGGCCAACGAATTGCTCGAACAGCCAGACCCACGCATCTCCTACGACCAAGGGGTCGCCGCCTATCGAGCCGGCAATCTCCCTGTGGCCGCCACTGCCTTTGAACACGCGATGAATAGCAGCGAACCCGATGTTGCCTCCGCCGCAGCGTACAACTTGGGAAACACCGCGTGGCACATGGCCGATCAGGCTGGCACACCAGCCCAAGGGGGGCAGCCCGACTTGGAATCTGCCAAAAAGTATTTGGGCGAAGCATTGAATCACTATCGTCGGGCCATTGCCCGGAACCCGCGTGATACGGATGCACAGGCCAACGGTGAACTCGCGTGGCAACGACTGCAAGAGGTTGAACAGCAGCAACAAGAACAACAGCAACAAGAACAACAGCAACAAGAACAACAGCAGCAAGATCAGCAGCAGCAAGATCAGCAGCAGCAAGATCAGCAGCAGCAAGATCA
>CAZGFN010000020.1:0-12340 GCA_964524945.1 uncultured Isosphaeraceae bacterium | reverse complement strand
GCAAGATCAGCAGCAGCAAGATCAGCAGCAGCAAGATCAGCAGCAGCAAGATCAGAAGCAACAAGATCAGCAGCAGCAAGATCAGAAGCAGCAAGATCAGCAGCAGCAAAAGCAGAGCCAGCAACAAGAGCAACAACAGCAACAACAGCAACAACAGCAGCAACAGCAACAAGAACAGCAATCACCCGACATGCCGTGGGAGGAGTCCGACCCAACACAGACCCCGCAGAAGCAGGAACCCCAACAGGATCACACTGGCCAACCCACCAAGAGAGATGGCAAAATGTCCAAGCAGGAAGCCCAGCGACTCCTGCAAGCCATTCGAGATCGTGAACAGCAACGACGCAAGGAACGTCTAGAACAGGACGCAACCGGCCAGCCAACGACCGGCCGAGACTATTAAGCCCATGCAACTGACATCACGCCACATCACAGCCTTGGTCTTGACGCTTCTGCTGTCCAGCAGCATGCTCGCAGGAACGGTCAAAACTGGTCTGTCTAGCCGCGTAGGCTGGGTTGGCAGCCCACTGACGCTGAGCATTGTCTTTGAGGATGTCCAGTCACACGAACCGCCAGTCATTCCTGACGCCGCAGGGCTCACCATTACGTCAACCGGCCCACCAAGTCAGTTTTCACAGCAGCAATTTATCAATGGACAAGGCACATCAAGCACCACACTGACCTATGAGTACGCCATCAGTGCCTCCAAGGCCGGCACGTGGGAAATCCCCAAGATCAACATCGAAGCAGATGGCAAGCAGTACCACATAGAAGCAACCACTGTGCTCTTTCATACATCTGATGACACTGACCTCATGCAAGCCGAAATCTTGCATCTCCCCGATCAGATCTGGCTCGGACAATCAACTCGTGCAGTGCTTCGTATTTCCATCAAGCCATTCTCAAGCCCGCAACTCCGCGGAGACACGATGTCCACGACCGACCTGTGGCGACAAATCGCGCCCTCCCAGTCGAATTGGGGATTGTTCTTTGATGCCGTCGAAAACCTCTATGAACAAGGCCGAACCCCGCCTGTCCGCATCGTGGAGCACGACGGAACTGATGGTCAAACAGAGCGATGGTATGCCTACGAGATCACGGCCGACCTGACGCCGGATCGCGCCGGTCCGGTCGAATTGTCAGACATTCGGCTACTCATCGACTATCCCCAGAAAATCGGTCGAGGTCGTACGTCGCTGTTCAACCCAATCGCGAGTTTGACCATCACCTCAACGAGGCCAGTCACGGCCTCGCCTGATGCCAGAACCGTTGATGTGCAGCCCCCACCCACCACCGATCGCCCTGCCATGTGGTCCGGTGCCGTGGGACGTTTTGAATTCGACGTGACCGCAAGCCCGACATCCGTTGTTGTTGGCGAACCGATCACGTTGCGCATGCGCATCACCGATCTTTCGCATCCACCAGCCGATCTCGATCTGCTCCAATCGCCCCAACTGGACAAGGATGCATCGCTCACGAGCCAGTTTCGAGTTCCTGAGGAACGCCCTGGGGGCATTGTCAATGGGAAGACCAAGACCTTCACACAGACCATTCGCCCGACATCGGGCGACATCACAACAATTCCACCGATCCCCTTTGTCTACTTCGATCCGACCATCGAATCCTACGAATCCGCCTACAGTCGGCCAATCACCATTGAAGTCGAGTCAAGTCGTACCGTATCGACCCATGATCTTGGCGTAGCGGCTCCAAATCCTTCCAGCACCGCCCCAGCAGTCACGGCAGTCACTGGTGGACTTCTTGCCAACTACACCAATCCCACCCTGCTTCTTGCCCGATCATCCCAGCCAGTTGAGTGGTGGCTCATGCTTGTCTTCATTGGTCCCCCAGTCCTCTATCTTGGGTTGATTGCTGCGCAACGTCGCATGCAACGCGATCATGGCAATCCAAACCGGGTTCGAGCGAGAAAGGCTGGAGTGACCTTGCTGCGTCGACTGACCGAAGCGGGCGAATCTCCTGACTCCGTCGCGGTGGCCCTGCGAAACTTCGTGGCCGATCGACTTGGCCTTCCCAAAGCCGGTTTGACCAGGGTTGAAGCGGTTGCAAGCCTCCGCGATGCCGGACATGCTGCACAGGCCGATGAACTTGATACGCAACTGGCTTCTTTGGAACAACGCGCCTATGCCGGGAGTGCCGGCCGCCTGGACGCCTCTGATCTCGCAGCCATTGTGAAACTTGGTCAACGACTTGCTGACACTGTGAAAGGACGCGCCCGATGAGTCGCCTCTCCACAGTGTGGATCCTCCTCTTGGCTCTGCTGGGCGCCACTTCTGTGATGCCTCCGGCGGTGGCGGCACTGAGCTACCCGCAACAAGAACTGCTGATTCAGGAGGGGCATGAGTCCTTTGACCGCGGACTTTCACTGTTGCAATTGGAACCTGCCCAAGCCACGAAAGCATTTCAAGAGGCGGCCGCTCGATGGAAGACGCTCATCGACGATGGCATCGAGAATGGCCCTCTGCTCTACAACCTAGGAAATGCGCAGGTGCAAGCTGGCGACCTTGGCATGGGCATCGCATCGTATTTACGAGCCAAACAGTTCATGCCTGGCAACGCACGCCTGCAAGAAAATCTATCCCATGCTCGAACGCTCGTCTCTCCACAGTTCACTCCGGACTCAACCCAAGACCTCGCCAAACGGCTCACGTTCTGGCATCACGGCTGGACGCTGTCATCTCGCTTGATCATCTTCACGATTGCATGGACGGCCGCGTGGATCATTCTGCTATGCCGTCGATTCGTGTCAATTCCCGGGTGGCGTTGGTGGACCGGCGTCACGCTGGTCATTGGCGTGTTCTTCGGAGGCAGTGCCGCATTGAGCATCACGTCGGACGCCTCCCAGCGGGGTGTACTCGTTCAGGATGACATCATTGTCCGAAAGGGTGATGGAGAAGCCTACGAACGAAGCTTCAAAGAACCCATCAACCGTGGGGTTGAGTTCCGCATCCTCGAGCAGCGGCCAATCTGGCTGCATGTCGAGTTCCCCAATGGAGACGATGGATGGATCCCACGGGGTGCTACAGAAGTCGTCAGCCGCAAGTCTGAACTTCTGGCCTCAGCGTGATGTTGTCAAAACGCGTAACGTGACACGATCATGCTTGTGATTCGTAGTGGCTGAGCTGATCGCGAATCTCATCTTCGCTAATCTGCACACCACCGGCCGCGAAGTCGCTTACAACCTGTCGAATCACATCTTCAGGGCCAGGCTCCTGCACATCGACTTTCACGAGTTTCATCGCATAGGCCTCGGCTTGGTCGCCTGAAAGATTCAGTTTCTCGGCCGCCCACAGGCCGAGCATCTTGTCGCGACGTGCGTGGGCACGAAACTCTTGCTCTTGCGACTTGGCGAACTCTGTTTCAAAGCCGCGTTCTCGTTCATTAAATCCTGTCATGTCGTGCTCCATCCAATCCCCACACTCTGCGGAGTTGCACAGAGTGTACAGCGATACCCCGGCGACCAACGCGGGTCATCCGGGGCATCTCTGAAGGACACATGATCTCTATCAGTCACAAGGCATACAACTGACGAAGTCGACATAGAAGAGCCAGGAGCCTCCCCACTGACTCAGATCAATGCCTGCACTTTGCCAATCGCGGAGGGCCTGCATCATGCACTGGGCATTAAAGGTGATGCACACCATTGGGTAGTCGCATGGTCGGCTCTGAGCAATCTCCTGAAAGGACCAGCCAGCCATTTGAATGTTGTGATCGATACATACCGCCGTCGAGACCGCCTGCTTAATGGCCGCATCAGGCACATACCCATTGATCCAGCCGGATTGGAAGATGTGCAGTTCATGGACCTCGAACGGAGCCTCCACACACGCTGTGATATTGCCGTACTGGTCGATGCACTCGGCACCGTTTTCGAGCATCCCGATGACCGTGTTGATCGTCAACCCATACCCCTGCGTCAGAACTGGGGCACCGACCGCGGGGCCAAACTGAGGCCAGACACATCGCGGCGTATCGGGTGCCCACTCCCATCCCTCAGAGCACTGGGGCCACGCATCGCACACGACTGGTGGAAGATTCATCGTGCACATACCAATTTGGTGGCCACCGGTGCCCGGCGGCACGGTGTCGCCAGGCCCCTCATACGTGCCTCCATTGCCCCATGGAATTGGGACAGTGCCGCCGCTGGGTGCGATGACTGCGGAGATCTGTGCGACAACGCCCCCAGGCACCGTCCCTCCAGAAGGATGCTGTCGCGGGGCCGCCAGCACCAGCGTGGTGGTTCCAGCCAAAGCCAGTCCAATGGTGGTGTATCGAAAGCAGGTGTTGATCCATGTCATAGGGGTGATCTCCTTCATAGTGGTACTACCCCGTCAGGCGGCAGGCGATCAGGCGGTCCGCAATGATCCCCCCTACGTCCGATCTATACTGGCCCCTACCTACGATGCCCACACCACCCTCCGAGCCCGACAACGGCCCTGACAGCGCCGCGACATGCAAAATTGTCGGTGAGGTTTACGACGAACTTCGTCGCATCGCCCAGCACGCGATGAACAATGAGCGAGCCGGGCACACGCTGCAGGCGACGGCCTTGGTCAATGAGGTCTACTTGCGGCTCGAAGCATCCGACCGGCGTTGGAACTCCCGAGCCCACTTTTTCGCTGCCGCGGCCGAAGCAATTCGTCGCATCCTCATTGACCACGCCCGAGGAAAGTCCGCTGCCAAGCGAGGCGGAGGACACGTACGCATTCAAATGTCCGATGCCTTGGCAGTCGCGGGGGCAGGTGAGGTGGACTTGCTGGACTTGGACGAAGCACTTGGCGAATTACAGAAGGTCGATCCTCGCATGGCGCAGATCGTTGAACTTCGGTTCTTTGGAGGGCTTGATGTCGGTGAAGTGGCCGACATTCTGGGCTTCTCCAAACGCACGATCGAAGGTGATTGGACAACTGCCCGAGCCTGGCTTCGATCGCGTCTGGGCGAATGACTACCGACGACTTGACTCCGCAGCGGTGGCGACGCATCAGGTTGCTCTTTGAGCAAGCGCGAGGCCTCTCTGCCTCCAATCGAGACGACTTTCTGCGGCAGGAATGTGACCAGGACATGGCGCTTCGCCAAGCAGTCGATAAGTTGCTCGCAAATGACCATCAAGACACATTCTTGGAACAACCAGCACTGGGCCACGGGTTCTGCGTAGAGGACGCTGCAGGTCATGATGCCGATCCCGGAGATCGACCGATGCATTCGGATGCTGCTCAACAGCTCGATACGATTCCTGGGTTCAATCTCATCCGAGTCATCGGCCGCGGCGCTCATGGCATTGTGTATGAGGCTCGGCAAGAACAACCAACGCGCCATGTCGCCATCAAAGTGCTCGACGAACGTGTCGGAGACGACGATCGACGCCGACGGTTTCTCGCTGAAGCTGAACTGCTCGCATCGCTGGATCACGCTGCCGTGGCCCGGGTGCTCGCCGCGGGACAAGCGTGTGAGGGGCGGCCATGGATCGCCATGGAATTGGTCACAGGCATCCCACTGAACGACTGGATTGCCAGACACGCACCAACTCTTGAGCGTCGACTCATGCTTCTTGCCGACATTGGCGACGGTGTGCAGGCCGCCCATGCCCAAGGCATTGTGCATCGCGACCTCAAGCCAGCCAACATCCTAGTCACCGCCGATGGACATCCAAAGATTCTTGACTTTGGAATCGCACGGGCCGGCGACGCATCACACACGCTGGCCACGACCGCAGGAACCATCATGGGAACAATTCCGTGGATGAGTCCGGAACAAGTCTCCGGCGCCAGCGATGTTGATGCCCGAAGTGATGTCTATGCCCTCGGGGTACTGCTGTATCAGGCCATCAACGATGCGATGCCCTACGAACTTCCCACCGACAACATCGCAGCTGCAGCCAGAGTGATCACCGAGCAGCATCCCCTGCCAAGCGCCGGGCCACGCGATCTCCGCATCATGCTCGAGAAAGCGCTCGACAAAGTGCCGTCGCGTCGATATCGAAACGCCGGCGAATTCGTACACGATCTCCGATCGATGCTAGCGCACCGACCGATTTCAGCGCGACCGGCGACCATTCGATACCGCCTAGAACGACGGATCCGCCGCGCCCCCCTGTCATCGGCCCTCATTCTTCTTGTTGCCATCGGCGGCGCAACTCTTGGCGTAGTCATTGCAGCCCAGCGAGCAGAAACTGCCACCGCAACTCACACCATTGCGAAAGAATCGTCCGCCAGAGCGACCGCCCAATATCGAGCGGGCCTCCACGAGTCATTCAATGCGTTGGAACGAGGCGACTCCAAAGCGGCGCTCGTGTCGCTGGCTTCATGTCCACCGCACCTTCGGCATTGGGAGTGGGATTGGCTGCACACGCGTGCTCAGGCCGGCGGATCGCTGCCCACCATCCCCCCCAGCGGTGACGCTGCGATCTCATCGACTGGTCAGGTCATGGTGACGCCAACAGATGCCACCACCAACACACCGTGGATTCAATCTTGTTTGACCAATGCCGGCGACAGCTTCTTTGTCGACAAGGCCGGACGACTTGGTCGGCACAATCTCAATGGCACGATTGACATCATCACCTCTGACATCGAACCTACCACGGTCGCTGCGATGCAAGTTGACCCCGGCGGAATGGTCGTGGCAATCGCCTTGTCGCCGCCCATTGACCCGACCGACATCGCCACCTTGAGCGCTGCGACACAAATCCTCATGTTCGACACCAACTCTGGCAAGGTACTGCTGGATGACAGCGTCGGTGACCGTCTGCTCGACACCTCCGCGGCGCTGGCGATTTCGGATCGCGGAACAGTAGTCGCGGCATGTGATATCTCCGGCGGGTTGACTGTGTGGAAACTGTCGGACCCAATGTCAAAGCGGCGAATTCATGTGTCTCAGGGGCCAGCCACCGTCGGTCTCACCGGCGATGGTTCAAGGCTGGCCATAGGCGCCGCGGCGGCCGGTCTAGCCAATGCGTGGCTATTGACCACCGACACCCTGACACGCATGGATGATGTCCCAGTAATCGCCCACGATCGTGGAATCGTAGGTGTCGCCCTGTCTCCGAATGGTTTGACACTTGCGAGCATCGACGCCGGCGGCGTATTGCGAGTCACCAGTCTCGACGATCGCCACGCAACCTGGTCGATCAACGCCCATCCCGATCAAGCTGCTCGTGGTGTTCGGTTCTCGCCCGATGGTGCATGGATTCTGACACGGACTGCCGACGGTTTCCTCAAGCGATGGCGGCGTGGAGGGTCGGCTGCGGCGATGGGTCGCCTGCCTGGGCCAATACGAGCCGCACGCATTGCGCAGGATGGAACCGTACTCCTTGATCTTGGCACAGGAGTCGTGCGTTGTCGTCTTCCTGATGGCCAAGAACTACCGCTTGGCTCGAATATCAACATCGATCTGGTCAACTCATGCGAATCGCATGAGGTATCGGGAATTCACGCAATCGGTGACAACGTAGGCACATTGACCGTCACTGATCCTAATGGTTCAATGCGATGGAGTCGCCGAGTCCATGAACACCCGATCCGGAGTGTTGCATTGAGTCACGATGGCCGCCGCATTCTGTCCGTAGCCACCCAAGGTGATGTCCTGCTGCACGACTCGCACTCGGGAGATCAACTCCTTGCTATTCCATGGCCGGGAAGTCTGGTCGTCGCGGCGGGATTCATCGATGATGATCAGACCGTCGCACTGCTGTCCATGAGAGGAAAGGTGCGACTGCTCATGAGCAGTGATGTCAACCCGGCGGCTGAACAGGACCGCCGGGAATCGCGATGAACTGACCGGCCCTAAGTTGAGCAATCCACAACGAGTACACCAGGGCCAACGAGTCTTCAAAGCTGTGACTTGGCGGATCTCCCCACCACGGTTCGGCAGGGGCTGCAGGGCCGCCTGGGCCGCCCGGGCCGCCTGGGTAACTCGGTGAGAATACAAAACGCCAGCACCCATTCTCATCCAGCCTGTACACCATCATGAACACTTGGCCATTTCGAACCACGATGATCAACAGCAGGCCGTCGCCCAAGTCAATGATTTGCCGAACATCACCCTCAAGGGTGTCGAGTTCTTGACAATTCGAAGACGTCGAACTTGCGAGCGGACCGCTGCCATCGATGGATGCCTGTATTTCCAAGTCAGTCGCATACATAATTCCAAACCACGACCATCCTGCGGTATTGGCTGGCGGTACGGAGGCCATCAAAGACAGCCCGTCTGGTACAGGCGAGTCTGGATAGTCCACATTGACCACGCGAAGAATTGAATACTTTGTGACTACGTCGAAATCAGCGATCATGTAGAGATCGAGTTGCACATGAGGTTCGCCAGGCTGCGTCCTCAGCGGCAACATAGACACACCTGCGGATGACCCGTCGAGCACCCACGCAACATCAACGCGTGCCGTCCCATCGCCTTGGGGGAAAGCCACACCCTCGAGGATCAGCAGCGGCGACTCGGATATCGTCACCGTGAAGGCACCCGCCGTGGCGGTCCGATGCCCCAACACCACCGTCAGGAAGCACGACAGCAGCACCATGAGCGTGGAGTGAGTGCTCCAAGCAATGTGCATTCTTCGTGATCGTGAGGCCATGAACACTGCCTTTCTACCTCCGTCACACAATCAAGCGAGATTGGTGCCCATCGTCCGCATTCTTTTTATCCGCAAAACCACTTCATTCAGTTCCATGCGCTCCTGTCTACAACATGTTGGAGATGGCAACAGGCATCAAACCATCAGCACCCGAAGTCGGCCAGCAAGGCAAGCAGGTCGGTGACATCCACCATTCCATCTCCGTTTAGATCCAATGCGGGGTCTGTACCGCCGTAGCCGGCTAGAAAATCGAGCAGATCGCCGATATCGGTTACGCCATCCCCATTGACGTCGCCAATACAATCAGGCTGGGGATCCGTAATCGTGATGTTAAAGGTCAGGTTGAGTTGCGAAGTCGACTCGCCAGGCACATCTTCGTCGCTGACGACAATGGACACCGGTCGCACATAAGTTCCTGCTGCGAGACCTGTCGTGTCAATCTCAAACGGAAGTGATATCGGAAACGGGCCAACACCAGACCACACTCCGCCCAAGAACGAGACAGGGGCATCAGGCATCGAGACTGAATCGACATCCATCCGCGATTGATCGGTGTCCCATTGATAATTCCAGAACGACACCGCCAGTGGCTGCACGCCCGAGTCACGTTCAAAGTACACAAAGTACACGTAGAAGTTGTTATCAGCATCATAAACAAACGATGGATTGGCGTGCCGAAGCACATGACCCTCGATCTGAAACGCACTCTCGCTGTGCTGCGTCCATGTACCAGAGGCCGACACGTTCAACGTATCGGCGAAGACACCTGACTGCGTCGTGTCAACGTCAATGGGAATCGTCACGCCATTGCCTGCACTGAGATTGCCCTGCGATGTATTGCCCGCGAGCACACCAGTTCCCGCTACAGACCAGTCGAGTTGGGCAGCCCCAGCAGCGTTTGATGCCCCAGCACCATTGGTTACGCTCAACTCACAGTCCCCTTCCCACCCTTCAATCACGGTACCAACTTCACACGAAGCGATCGACGCCTCGAGTACCGCAGGCAAACGGTAGTCCGCAAGTACCGGAAGATGGTCCGACGCCTCGTGCAGCGCGTTGGCCAACAACGTCGATGCACTTTGATTAGACAGATACGTATTGGTACCGTCATTAATCGCATCGTCGTAGTGGTTCCCATCATTGCCCACAGACCGGTAACTTTCAGAGATCACTCCAAGCCCACCGCTGGTCTCCATAACGCTGGTGTGAAGTTGAAAGTCGAATCGATCATCAAGTCCTCCGCTAGCCAGTCCACCCGAAGCAATCTTTCGAGGCGATTGGGAGTGTTTGATGGCATTGCTGCCCCCAGACCATGAACCAGTCCCAAGCGGGTCAAATAGTCCGCCGATGAGATAGGCCAGATACCCAAGCTCATTACTGTCGTAGAAGTTCATATCTCCCACGACGATCGCGGCGGTATCCGATGGCAATTTGGCGAGGTCCTGAATAATTCGCAGCGCCCCAACTTCACGTTCATCCTCGGCCGACGAGTTATTGCCTGCCTTGAGGTGAGCGGAGTACACATAGAACTCAACGATTGGATCAGTATGACCGACCAGTTGGAATTTCCAGCGATCGGCATGGCGACCGGCACCGGTATAGAGGTCATCATGTTCTGTTTGCACTTCCTGAACGACCGCAGCGCGATAGAAGCACGCTTGAGCGCCACCGTAATTGTCTTCATTCTGATTGGTATAGGTCGCTGTCGACCAGTCGGGGCCAAGCAGGCCTGTCCCAGGCGGGTCGCCAATTAGTGCCAAATAGGTGGCATTGTCTATTTCCTGACAGACGAGCAGGGTGGCTGGAACGGCCGCACTGCCGTGGTCATCGTCGTCCAGCATTTCGATCACGGTCTGTATGTCTGCAGGCTCACCGCGCAGTTCAGCAAGGTTCCAACTGACCACCCGGACCTGCCCAGTGGCCGAGGGCACTACGACTGCCAGAACGGCGATCAGAGCGGTGATGACAACACGAATGGATGGCACACATGCTCCTCTCAAGCGAGCCCACACCTACCGCATGAGTGTACTCCCCATGGTCAGCATGACCAAATACCAACCTGTCATCAGCCGTGTTTTTGCTGGTTCCAACGCTGATTTGTGGGCGATATGCTCACGTAGTGGACGTGATTGCCCACACAACACTGATCTTGCATCTGCAACCATGTAAAAAATGATCAACCTGCCCGGGCTCGTGCTGGCCCATGCCTCCACATGGAATGGGTCAGTCACGTAGTTTCCCTGCCTTATTTGAGGTTAACCTTCTTTGAGGTTAATTGGGATCTTTGGGGATAGCCTTCTCTGTTCCTCCGAAAAGTTGACTGCCCAGCCACTTGAAGGAGCAGCGCATGGCCTGTTACGCGAGTCCCCACCAGTCAGAGTCTGCCAGACACCGCATCATTGGAAGGTGGATGGTGGTGGCGACAGTAGTGTGGTCCGCTGGTGTACTGCTGCTGGTATCGCTCCTTGTCTGGCCCCGGGTTGGTATCCACGCGATTTGGGATGTGCTCATCCCAGCTGCACCAGCCTTGGTGGTGTTTGCACCCGGGGTATGGCGGAACATCTGCCCACTGGGCACAACGTCGCAAATTGCTCGTCGCTTTTTTCGGACAAGTGGATTTCGATTGGGATCACGGACCCAGGCATGGGTGGCCTTGACGGGGATCATCCTACTTTTGGTGATCGTTCCTCTCCGACATCCATGGTTCAATGTCAGCGGCACGGCCACGTTCATCCTGCTGGTGTCGGCTGGCGTCGTAGCGCTGGTTGTGGGAGCGTTGACACTCGGAAAGAGTGGTTGGTGCGCCGGGCTTTGCCCGGTACACGCGGTTGAGCGGCTGTATGGAAGCCGCCCATGTATAACGGTGACCAGCAGCCACTGCGCCGAGTGTGTCAAGTGTACGGCCCCCTGCCCGGATACCTCACCGGGCATCAGGCATGGGCAAGGCGTACGATCGGTACCGAAACAGATTTCGTGGGCGATCATTGTTGGAGGGTTCCCAGGATTTGTATGGGGTTGGTTTCAGGTGCCAGATGGCGGATCGGTGCTTTCGGCGACACTTTGGTTGTGGCCGTTCGGTGGCTTGCTGGTCACACTTTTATTGTGGCTGCTGTTGACCGCCGCATTGTCACAACGGGATCAATGTCGGCTTGATGCGATCTTTGCCGCCGTGGCTGTGTCCACCTACTACTGGTTCAGGATTCCAGCCCTGATTGGATATGGGGAATTCGGCAGTGATGGCATGCTTGTTGATCTTCAAGGCATCATCCCATTGTGGACCGTCAATGCAGCCAAGGTGCTTTTGGCGATTGTCTTTCTGTGGTGGATGGTGATCCAAAGGGCGCCAAAGCCGTGGATGTACCGCCCACCGCAGTCTCAGGCCGTCACAATGGGGCAGCCCGTGTCCATCTCAGTGGCGTAGCGGTTCCCAACTCCAGCGTGACGAGCTGGTTCGGATTTCCGTTCTTGCATCTGCAACCATGTAAAAATGAACAGCCCGATCCTTGCGGATCGGGCTGCAACAGGGCTATTCCCTGACAAGCAGACAGTCGATGAGCTCTTACTCATATCTTGCGATACGAGTGTCCATCTTAATTGATGAACGAGGTTGTCCTGACTACCCGGTGCAGATTGCTCTGCGACGGAAGAGGTTCGATCGACCGAGAAATCGGCCGATTGGCTTCCGCCATCCGGGTCTAAGGAAATCCCTTAGAAAGGAGGTGATCCAGCCGCAGGTTCCCC
>CAZGFN010000019.1:0-37057 GCA_964524945.1 uncultured Isosphaeraceae bacterium | reverse complement strand
GACCGTGCATCGTGTCGTAGGACACGAGGTAGGCAAGGTTGTCCGCCGGAACAAGGTCGTTGATAGCGACTACATCAAATGTCCCGCGTCGAACTGCCTCGCGGTAGACGAGTCGACCGATACGTCCGAAACCGTTGATGCCGATGCGAATGGCCATGTTGCGTACTCCAAGGAATGGGGATGGCTGGAAAAGGCCTGCATTCTACTGATAGTGGGATAATCTGGTCAGGATTCCCGCCACGGTGTGTCTGGTACGCCAGCGGCTCGGTTGGCCATTCGGGCCATCGCAAAGAGTAGGTCGCTGCACCGATTGATCCACCGCATAGCGGCCTCAGATACGCCGTTGGCCTCGTCGCTGGCAAGGGTCACCATCGCCCGCTCGCATCGTCTGGCCTCGCTGCGGGCAATGTGCAGCCGGGCAGCCAACTCGCAGCCACCAGGCAGAATGAACACCTTGAGCGGTTTGTTGCCCGAGTCGATCGCGTCGATGGCCGCTTCAAGTTCGGTCACATCGACATCGCCAATCTGCTGCACCTTGTCCTCGTGAGCCGTCCCCGGCGGCGTGGCCAGATCCGCCCCAAGTGCGAAGCACCCATGTTGGAGCACCGAGATGGCGCGAATCAGCACTTGGTCGTCACACCGGACCGCCGCCAGCCCCAACGCTGCATTCAACGCATCTACCTCCCCGTACGCGGCCACCCGAGGATGATCCTTTGAGACACGACCACCTCCAAAGAGACCCGTCGTCCCATCATCGCCTGTCCGTGTGTACAACCGCATGGCGGCAGGATACGACCCGCGGCCAAGTCAGGGGTCGGGGGAGTGGATTACTGTGGGCCCATGCTGAGTATTGCCATTGTTGTTCTTGCCGCCGACCTGCAGATCACACCCTTACTGGGCGACCATGCTGTCCTTCAGCAGGGATGTCCGATTCCTGTTTGGGGGGAGGCCGAGCCAGTTGCATCGGTATCTGTGCAACTGGGTACACAGACCGCCACGACCCAAGCGGATGAGGTCGGGCGCTGGTCCGTGGAATTACCCGCTCTGGAGGCCTCCGCAACGCCGCTGACACTGACTGTGATGTCGGGCAATGAACGACGTGACGCAACCAATGTAGTCGTGGGCGAAGTGTGGGTCGCCTCGGGACAGTCCAACATGTGGTGGCCAGTCAATCGCAGTGATAGGCCCGAACAGACGGCTGCCGAGTCGACCGATCCGCTCCTGCGTGTCTTCACTGAACCGTTGCGGAGTTCGCTTTCGCCACTGAGTGCCTCGAAAGGCACGTGGCAGGTCGTCACCCCTGACACGGCGCCTGAACTAACGGCCGTTGGGTTGCACTTTGGCCGGGCAATACGTCGTGACCTAGGTGTACCCGTGGGCATCGTCCATGCGTCTTGGGGAGGAAGCAGCGTGCAAGCATGGATGGACGAGCCAACGCTTCGTTCGCACCAAGAAGCCAGTGCCGCAGTCGATCGGCTGAGAGCCCTTCAAGAACAAGGTGCCTTCGATGGCCCAGTGCTGCGAAGCGCCACAGTCGATACCACAAACTGGCCAACTGCTTGGCTCCCGGCCACCTTCAAGGCCCTTGAATGGGATGTCGATGGCACCGCGTGGTTCCGTCGCACTGTTTTGATCCCACCAGCATGGGCTGGGCACGACCTGATACTCCACCTTGGCCCCATCGATGACATTGACATCACAACCTTTGGCGGCCACCGCGTGGGCGGGCTGCACGATTGGAAAACGCCCCGCATGTACCCGATTCCTGGCACGCTCGTCCGAGAGGGTTCGGTCGATGTCGCGGTAGAAGTCACCGACCGCGCGGGCATCGGCGGCTTCATCGGAACACCCGAACAAATGATGTTGATCCGGCGCGACGGTGAGGGTGCTCCCATCAGCCTTGCGGGTAACTGGAAATGGAAGCAAGGGCCGCTGGTCAGCGCGCCCCAGCAGACGCCTACCGCGCTCTACCACGGCATGATCGAGCAATTGTTTCCACTGCATCCACGAGGCGTCATTTGGTATCAAGGTGAGTCCAACGCCCACGAACCACACCACTACGACGTGCTGTTCCCAGCGATGATTGAATTGTGGCGATCTCGATTTGGCGACGCGGACATGCCGTTCTACTTCGTGCAACTTGCCAACCTCGAACACGGACGCGATAACTGGCACTGGCCAGAACTCCGCGAAGCGCAGCGGAACACGCTCCAACTTGCCAACACCGGCATGGCTGTGTGCTTTGACGTAGGCAGTCCGACTGATATTCATCCCAAGGACAAACGCACGGTGGGGGAACGGCTTGCTCGGTTGGCTTTGCATCAGGACTACGACCTCCCAATCGCCGCGTCTGGCCCCTTACCTATGAACATCGCTTCGGACGGCGACGCCATCAGCGTCATCTTTGACTGCTTTGGCGGACAACTCTCAACCCGCGACGATGCGCCTACGACACTGCTTGAAATTGCTGGAGATGACGGCCACTTCCACCCCGCCACGGCCACCCTCGCGGGCAGTGTGCTCACGGCCAGCAGCGAAGCCGTGCCGATTCCAACCCAAATACGCTATGCCTGGCGAGAAAACCCAGAGTCCGCCAATCTCGTGGGCGCCGATGAGTTGCCTGCAACTTCGTTTTGGATTCGCGTAGGAGAAGATCCACGCCGCGGGCCGGTGCAGCCGTAGGGCGATTGTTTGTTGAAAAAGTGGGCGTGGTATTGATAACTCGTTGAGTCACAATCCACCTGACCGAGCACTTCCACAACTGTGATGGGGTGCCGCGGCTCAATTGCAGCCTGATCCCGTTCCAAAGCAGTATTGTTGGCGCCCCGCGTGGAAAGGTGGAGGGACTTCCCGGACTTCAGCCTTCCAGCGCCGCCACACCTGACACGATCTCGGTGAGTTCGGTCGTAATCTGAGCTTGGCGTGCTCGGTTGAATTTGCGGTTGAGCGTTCGGCCAAAGTCCTTGGCGTTGTCACTGGCGGCCTTCATCGCAATCATCCGCATCACGTGTTCGCTGACGGCCGCTTCCACAAACAACTGATAGAGCAGCGTATTGATGGTCGTGGGCAACAGTGTGTCGAGTAGTTCCGCCGCGCTGGGCGTAAAGTCGTAGACATCCTGACGGACTGTGATATCGGTATTGCTAGCTTCAGGACGCGAGAGCGGAAGCAGTTTGGTAATGGTTGGGTTCTGACGAGACACTGATATGTATCGCATCGATGCCACGTAGATGTTGTCGAATTCACCCTCAAGGTAACGCTCAAGATACTTCGCAGCAATAGCTTCAACGTCCTCGTACTTGGGTGTATCGCCTACCGCATACGCCCGCGACACTTCGACGCCTTGGAACTTGAAGAAACCTGTTGCTTTCTTGCCCGCCGTCTCGACTACCACATCTGATTCGTCGATCAGCGACAGGCGATGCTTCGAGGATATTCGCAGGATGTTGGCGTTGTACGCCCCGCACAAGCCGCGATCAGAACAGATGACCAGCAAGAGGTCTTTCCCTGCGCGTTCGGATGGTCCGTCGATGAGCGGCGAGGCGTAGTCTTCGGCACGCGAAGCCACCTGACGAACCATCTCGTCAATCATCTGCGAATACGGACGCGATTGCTCGGCCCGATGACCTGCGGCGGTGAACTTCGCCGTAGCAATCATCTGCATCGTCTTGGTGATCCGGCCGATCGTCTTGACCGCGCCGATACGATTCTTGATTTCGCGGAGTTGTGCCATGAGCCCCGAATGATACCCAAATCAGGCACTGGAAGGTTGTGTGTAGGCGCCTCCAACGACCAGTCCATCCCACGCCAACGCCATGCCGCTGGGCAAGGACGCATCGACCGATGCGTGGTGGATCTGGTGGGCCATGTGGACAAACCATGTCTGGGTCGCCCCGATGGCCTGAGCCTCTGCCACGGCCTGCTCATAACTGAGGTGCGTCGTATGGGGCCGCTCGCGAAGCATATCTAGAAAGAGGGTTTGGAGGCCCTCTAGCGGGGGTCTGGTCGCAGTAGGAATGCTCGACACATCGGTGCACCACGCCAGTGGGAATGCCGGCACATCGGCCTTGGTTGGCTCTATTCGGAAACCAAGGATTGGAAGGTTCCCATGCTGCAACCGCAGGGGCTCGAAGACCAGTCCGTGAAGTTCCACAGACTTGCCCGGAGTGAGTTCGTGGGGCTCAAGCGATGCAATAAACGAATCGTTGATGTTGTGCTGCTTGTGAAAGATGTGCCGGTACACCCGCTGAAGATGTTCGAGCGTCTTCGGCTCTGCCCACACATCAATGGTGGACTTCTGCATCACATTAAATCGCCGCACTTCATCCAACCCAAACGTGTGATCGACGTGGTTGTGTGTAAAGAAGATGCCATCACATCGCTCAATGCCCACTCGTAGCACTTGCTGGCGAAGATCTGGCGAGGCATCAATCAGCACAACCCGCTCACGGCCCGCAGCGTCGGTCCAGCACACAGCCGCTGAAGTTCGAAGCCGCTGATCCCGTGGATCGTCAGATGTACATGTATCGCAATGGCACCCGATGGCCGGAACACCCGCGCTGGTTCCGCTACCCAGCACAATTAGCCGCACATCACGCACCACTGGCCACTGCTCCGGATGTTTTGGCTTGAACAGCGCGCACAATGTCTGCTGCGGCGGCGTGTGGGTCCAGCGCACCGCAAATGGCCTCGCCAACGGCCACACCACAGACACCCGCCCCACACAACTCGTCCACTCGCGTGTGAGTGATGCCCCCAATGGCGAGGTGTGGAAGTTCACCAATGATCGGCAGCGTTTCACGAACAACCTCGAGGCCCGCTGCGATGAGTGTTGGCTTGGTGGTCGTTGTATACACGGGCCCAATGCCCACATAGTCGGCACCCGATTCAAGGGCATGGGCCGCTTCGCTGGCCGAGTGCGTACTCACACCAAGCATGATTCGCCGGCCACTCAGGCGTCTGGCCTGGGCTACGGGCAAATCGCCTTGCCCAAGATGCGCCCCGTGGGCATCTGCGGTCAGCGCGATGTCGACCCGGTCATTGACAATGACCGTCCCGCCCACATTTCCAGCAAGCGATACCACCAAACGCACGCGCCGCAGCAGCGACGCATCGTCGAGCGCCTTCTCCCGCACCTGCACACAGGTCACACCCGCATCGAGTGATGCCTCAAGCACCTCTTGCCATGGGCGTGTGCAGATCGACTCCGTAAGCAGTAGACACACAGGCCACTGCATCGCCACGCCGGCTCCAAGGCGTCGCTGCACGGCCGCTGTAAGTTCATACAACCGATATCGAAGCGACTCCAGATCCGCCGCGCCCGAGGATGAGTCGAGTTTGGCCGCTTCCTCAAGGGTTCGCATCGCCTCAGCGGCGCGACGGCCAGCCGCGGCGGCAAGGTCGGCCCCGCTGCTGCGGATGCCCTCTGATGGAGTCGATACGTGTGTGCCCACATCACCGGGCGTATCTCGATGCCATGACCACCGCTGCCCAGGCCAGATCGTGTCTGCCACAGCACGGAGCGTGTGGCGACACTCCTTGCAACTGCCCGACACCGATACATCGTTCAGTAGAAAGCGGGCGAGGTCTTCAAGCGTTCGCATTGCTTCGCTGGCGCGATTGAGATTGGCGTCAACCAGACGCAACATCGACATGCCTGACATGGTACCCACGCTAAGTATGTCTCCTGGGTGCTGATTGTGTGGACCAAGGCCCCGCTGAACCGATTCCCCCATCACATGTATCGCACCATTCGTACCGGAACGGCCCGCAAAGCCATCGTGATCGCCGCCGTCTCAAGCAACTGCAAACAGTTGCCAAAATCCCTGCGTGAACTCAACACGAAGGCCCAAGGTGCACTCGACGCCGCCATGAAGCGGCCAGGATTCGATGCATCAGCTGGCAGCATTGCTGTGGGATCGGATCGGGGGCTTCTGATTGGGCTTGGTGATGAACACCCCACACCTGCGTCGCTGCGACTCGCTGGAGCATCTCTGGTCGCGGCACTTCGCCATCTGGATGCCACCGGGGCTGACATCGAACTCCAGCACACGCTTGCCGGGCCACTCAAGAAAACGCCAGCCCTTGCCGCACAGGCCCTCGCCGAGGGCATGGTGCTGGCCAACTGGCGACAAGAAACGTGGCGAGGCGCCGCCGCGACTGGGGAATCGGCGCATGGGACATTGGTTCTGAGCAGCCAAGATGCCACAACGCGGGGGGGACTGCGTCGCGGCGTCGTGCTGGGAGATGGGTCCAATGAAGCTCGAAGGCTTGGCTCAACGCCACCCAATATTGCCAGTCCCGCGTGGGTAGCGTCACAGGCTCGCAGCATGGCCCGTAAGTTGGGTATGCAGTGCAGCGTCCTCTCAGCACCCAAACTTCGCGACATGGGCATGGGGGGCCTCACCGCGGTGGGTATGGGGTCCGACCACCCGCCGTGCCTGGTGCACCTGAAGTGGAAGCCCAAGAAGGCCACGACCAAAGCGAGACTGGCCCTTGTAGGTAAGACGATCACCTATGACACCGGTGGGTACTCGCTCAAGATCTCCAACGGCATGAAGGGCATGAAGTACGACATGTGCGGCGGAGCGGCGGTGCTGGGCGCCATGCAGACCATCGCGACCCTCAAACTACCCATTGAAGTCCATGCCGTCCTTCCGTGTGCTGAAAACATGGTGTCCGCTAGGGCCTACAGGCCCGATGACATCATCACGCTCTACAACGGGGTCACGGTAGAAGTCACCAATACAGATGCAGAGGGACGCCTCGTGCTCGGCGACGCGCTCGCCTGGACATGCAAACACATCAAGCCAACCAGCGTGGTAGACATCGCCACCCTCACCGGCGGGGTGGTGGTGGCGCTTGGTGAGTGGTGCGCGGGGCTCTGGTGCGGCGATCGATCGCTTCGCTCACTTGTGCGGGACGCTGGTGATGCCAGCGGCGAACAGGTTTGGTGGATGCCGCTCTGGAAGGAACACAAGGACTTCATGCGGGCTCGCCACGCCGACATCTGGAACAGTGGGCCCAAGCGAGATGGGCACCCGATTCAGGGGGCCGCCTTTTTGTCGTATTTCGTCGATGAGGCCCTGCCGTGGGCTCACATCGATATCGCTGGCCCGGCGACCAGCGACACTAAAACCGATCTGTGTGTGGCGGGCCCAACTGGATTTGGTTCTCGGCTCCTGACTGAAATGGCCGCGGGGCTGGCCGCCAAGGGGTGATCTGTTTCAGTCCGATGCGGGCACGAGTAGCTCGTCGATACGGACAGGAATCAATTTGGTCATCCGTCGACCCAAGGCGTCATAGATCGATTGTGCCTGGCCAATTGGATCTGGAAGATCAGTCCCATCGGGACACAGCAGGTGGACATGCTGGGCCGATTCGCCAGCAGATTCGACCAATTGACGGACGCCTTCACAGTGCGATCTGGTCATACAGAGCACCAAATCGGCCTTGGCGGCCATGTCAGCGGTCAATTTGCAAGAACGGCCATCGTGCTGGATCGACAGGCCCTTGAGAGTCTTGATGGTTTCGGTGCTCACGGGCAGGCCATCCATAGTGGCCAATCCAGCTGATATTGCCAGAAAGTCGCCCGCCGTCGAGCCGGTGTAATTGGTAGCAATGGCCTCGGCCATCGGGCTTCGGCAGGTGTTGCCGGTACAGACAAAGAGAACGGTTTGCACCCGTGCATCATAGTTCCCTCGGCCTTCGACTTGCATACCGGCGCGGAATCGGATTGAATGCGCGTCACCGAGGAGGCAAGAACGGTGGAGTTCATCCCCGCAGGCGAAGCAGCTCGTGTACTCGACGATCACGGACTGTTCAGCGAATCAACCGACGAAGACCACACCTACGTGCGGATGCGCGATGGGGAGACCGTACGGCATCATCACCTGATGCTGGAAGGATGCAGCGTCGATCCACGCGAAGGCGCCGAGGTCATCAACATCCCTGCTGACCAACTGAGCAAGGTGATCGATGGTGTCTTGCACAAATTACATCACACCCAAATTCTGCTGATCCCGGTTGGAAAATGGCGGAGCATCTTTGATGTTGTTGCGTTCAGTCTTGCATCAAATGATGAATGGCAGGCTGTCGATGCCGCCGCGACCGTTGAACTCAACACCCGTGACCCGCTGCTGGCCGATGCTGGTGACCTTCATCTGTTGTGTGATCTTGCCAAGGCCTTGTTGCATGACTCAGACAAACCAGATCAGGGCTTAATGTTGATCTCGGTAGGACAGCCAGTCATTCTTGAAATCATCCCCGAGGCTGGTGTCCGACTGAGTTTTGGAAACAGTGCCATCGCCGCAGAATTGAGCGAAGTCTACGTGTCCTGAGCGAGGACGCCTCCCCGAGGAGCGAGCAGCACATGCCAGCAAAGGTGGGGCGAACGAAGCCCATTCAGAAACTCATTGACAAAGGGCGCGATTCAAAGTGCCCGTTTGAGGCTGAGCGTGTCTTGGATCGCGCGTTGGCAATGAGTCATGCGCGGCGTGATTTCGCAGGCATGGTTGAGATTCTTGAATTACTTGCTGACGCCCGAGCAGCCAGACGGAAGTTGGCACTAGCCAGCCGAGCCGCCATTCGAATCGTCGACGATGTCGTCACTGACACAATGGACATCGAGAAAGGGCGGTACTTGGTCCAACCGCCGCTGGTGGGCGCCGACGCGCGTCGGCTCAGGCTGCTGGCGCTGGCGCGTGAAACCCCTGTCATGGTGGTCTGTCGCGAACCGACGGCTCAAACTGGAGAGATCCCAGTCGTTGCCATTGGTCCACAAGGATCGATCCGAACCAAAGTCGCCGGGCATGACAAACCCAACAAACCTTCTGCTGCGTGGTTTCGCGGTGCACTGCAATCGCTTGGTGAGGAATCCATTCTTCGACTCGACCCCAAGCACACCGCAGATCGACGACTTGATCTGGTGCTCGACCTCATCGACACACTGCCCGAGGACACCAGTCTGCACCAAACGGCTATCGAACTGTGCCGTCAAGCCGATGCTGACGACTGCTAGGATGGCACCATGAATACCCCAGACAACGAGACCGTTGAAGCCGGGCATGAGCCAGCACAGCAGGACGTTGAACTGGTGTCGCGGGCTGGATTCGCCTTTTTGATGCGTTGCGTTTTGGTAGCCCTAGTCTGTTTGGTATTGGGGTTATGGGGTGTGTGGGACTACGTCGAAGTCATTCCCAAGCAGATTCGTTACTTCGCGCGGGCGGAAGTCTCGCGCGCGTATATGAAGTTCGCTGAACCGGTTGTCAATGGATCAGGTTCGATCGATGAGCAATCGCGACACGAGTTCATCGCCACGGTCATCGACGACCTTAAGATTGAGTCTGATCCCGCCATCGATTCGGAGGTTGCTGGATTGCAAGCGGCTGTTGAGTCAGGGGGCACCGATGCTCTAGATCGACTCAATACGAGTTTGGTGCAATCGATTGTGCCCCACACCGCAAACGTAGCCGCCAAGCGGCTTGGTATCGATCTAGCCAAAATTCCAGACGTCGCTGGTAGCGACAATCGCGCACGATGGATGGCTCAGATGGCGGTCATGGTGGCTGGTGCCAGAAGCCCGGTCACCGGAACCCGCGATAGTTCACAAGCCCTCAAAATGGGCATGATTGAGGCCCAAAGGACACTTGGGTTGTATGGCGAGGTCGAGCCGCCAAGTTCCTACGACCTGCCGATACAGTGGCTCTTTATCTTGTGCCTGCCATTTGTTCCGTGGTACATCTTCGCGCTCGCTCGAGCCAAGAGCCGGGTCTATCGACTTGGGAGCGATGGAACGCTGTATCTGCCCGGTGAAACTTGGGCACCGACCGACCTGGCGGACATCGATATGTCACGATGGATGAAGACGAGCAAAGCCTGGGTCGTTCACACCGATGGCCACCGTGTCGTGATGGATGACTACGTCTACAAAGACATGTTCAAGATCGTCGGTGCGGTGGCTGAGGCTAAGTACCCTGAGAAATGGACTTACTTGGCCAAACTCGTCAAGACAGACGCGTGAAACACGCCGGCCCGCATACCCAATAATCAATCACAGGCATGATGCACGCAGTGGTCAATTCAATTCCATTCCGCGAAGTGGGGCCCAATGGCCGCTTGCGGGAGCCCTCGCTTGGCCATGGGCATCGGCAATCGGCCATTCTCATCCACGTCTTTGTCGCTATTGGCGCGATTTCGGCGGGGCCACTGCTCCTGGTGCCGCTCATTTTGTGGTTGGTCAGCCGCGATGAGAGCCCCTTTGTGGATGATCATGGCCGAGAAGCGATGAATTTCATCCTCAGCATGCTGCTCTTTACGTTGATATTGGTCATATCGATCGTTGGCTTGGTGGTGGCGTGGGTTCCTGGGATTCTGATGATCATTTTGCCAATCCGAGCGGCCCTGATCGCCTCCAAACGTGAGTACATCCGCTACCCAATGACGATCCGATTCTTCTGAAGTGTTTTTGTCGCACATTAGAAAGGGGGGTGAACCATGACTCGTTCACTTCGCTCGGCGGCAGCATCGACACCGATGGCATCCGCGTCATCATCGTTCGGCCTGTCCGACAATTGGCTGACTGCTAGATGCCTTGGCGACAACTTTGGTCAATATAAAAACGGCAGTATCGGCAACGCGGGGGTCCAGCAGCGACACCCTGGCTCGCAAAAATCTCGGGCACGATGGTGTGTGGGCATCGCCGATTTGCAGCTGGTGTTGCAGATGTTTGGACCGTGCCTGTAGTCCTGCCCAGTAGCACAGCCCCCAATCCGCCAGTGCCGTGCCGCCGCCATTACCATGACGGGCATGGCATTGCTGGAAGCAACAGGACTGATCAAGGCCTACAACGGGCGACGCGTCGTTGATGATGTGTCCTTCTATGTCGATCCTGGCGAAATCGTCGGACTGCTTGGACGAAACGGAGCTGGAAAGACTACCTCGTTTCGTATGGCCATCGGAATGATTTCCCCGGAGGGGGGAACGGTGTACTTCAATGACACCAATGTCACCAATGACCCGATGTTTCGTCACGCACGGCAGGGCATGGGCTACCTCAGCCAAGAGCCCAGTGTCTTCCAGCGAATGACCGTCCGCGACAACCTGATGAGCATTCTCGAAACTCGCCCACTGTCCAAAGCCCAGCAACACGAACGATGCGATGAACTGCTCGCACAGTTTGGACTCGAACACAAGGCCAAAGAAACCGCGCGCACGTGTTCTGGGGGCGAACGACGCCGGCTCGAAATCGCCCGCACCATGATCACTGACCCGACGATGCTGCTGTTGGATGAACCATTCGCAGCCGTCGACCCCCATACCGTGGAAGAACTCCAACAAGAAGTGCTACGACTTCGCGATAAGGGCATCTCAATTCTGGTCACCGACCACAACGTGCAACAAACGCTGCGGATCTGCGATCGTGCCTACATTCTGCACCACGGTAAAAACCTTCGTGATGGTGATCCAAAATCGATCATCAACGATAAGACCGTCCGAGAGGCTTATCTAGCTTCCACCTTCCGCGGCGACGAGTTTGGTTGACGCCCGGTATGCTCACCCCACCATGACACGCCTGTTCCTCATTTTGATCTGCCTGCTGCTGGTCACAGCCACTGGATGTGTGCGTCGCACCATCCGCATCACCACCGAGCCGCCAGGTGCATTGGTGTGGCTCAATCATCGTGAAATCGGGCGAACCCCCGTCGAAGCCGACTTTACGCACTACGGCACCTATGACCTCATGATCAAAAAGGATGGCTATGAGCCACTCATCGGCGCCATGCCCACGGGTACCCGCATCCGAGGTACGCCTGGCGTCGATCTGGTGCTCGAGGTCCTGCCAGTCCACACGCACGATCTCGTCGAGTGGCACTTGGAGATGGTCCCACGCGATGAAGACCACGCCGCACTCTTGCAACGAGCATCCGCCCTTCGGGCTGAGGTAGAGGGCATCTCGCCTCCGAAAGATCCCAAGATCCCAACTTCCACGGGTGATCAGGAACCAACCGACTGATTGAAGGTGGCGATTCAACGCCATCGGTTCTACGCTGTGGGGTGCGGCCAAAGGTCGCCATTTTCAGGAGCATGCGCCATGGGATGTCTCACAGCCTGTTTGATCGCCAGTACATCGCTTGGACTGCACGCCGCCGATCCCCCTGCAGCGACTCCTGATGGTGCGACCGCTGCGGCTGCACTCCCACTGAACTACAACACCGATCAACTGCGTGATATGGCCATTCGTCGGCTCGCCGCCCAGGGCATGCTTGAGTCGGATCCGCCCTCATCCATGTGGTCAGCCATGGTCCAGCAGACCGCCTCGTTGATTGAAGCAGGCATGCGAGTCGGCCAACTGCAATCTGAATTGCGAGTCCTGCGTTCGGAGGTCGCAGAACTGCGCACCTTTATCGCAGACCATGAACGACTTGGTGATGACTACCAGTCGTACCAAGCGATTCTTAACGAAACTAAGCGGCTGATCACCCACCAGATTCGACTCGAGACCAAACGAAAGACCGACGAACTTCGTAAAACCAAAAAGTCCCGGGCCCAGCAACGCAAAGCACAACAAGCCGCTGTGCTCGATCCCTACGCGCACCTTGTTGCACTTGGATTCAACCATCTTGGGAACGGGGTCATGCTTGGAAAGTCTGGCTATCAATACGCCAAACGCGATGTCACATCCGAACGCGTCACATACGTGCCGACCAATGGTGGGGGCACTCGCCGTGTGGTCAAATCGGAAACCCGGCAACAATCCGACTACAGCGTCATGACCATTTCGGGCTCCTTGCTCAATGCCACCGACACCATTCGAAATGTCGGTGTGGCCTTTGCTTTCCGAGACTCGCACGGCAATCAAATCGGCCAAGAGACCGTCATGGTCGAGAACATGCGCCCCAATGTCCCCTACCCGTTTACCAGCGAACTCAGCATGGCTTCTGACCGACCGTTTGCAACAGAGACACAATGGGTGCTCTACTCCGATCCAACCGTACCTGCGGCGACCCCAGTATCACCGGCACCAACCCCATGACCACCAACCCATCGCCGCGCTCGCGGCGACTGATCATGCGTCCACTGCTCGTTCTATTAGTCGTTGCGGGTGTCTTGTGGTGGGGAAATTGGCGAACATCGCGCGACGTGCAGCACATGCAAGACGCCGTGGAGTCCTCCGTCGACACCACACAGCAATCGCTCCTCTTCACCGATGACCTCGTTCGAGTTGCCTTTGGAAGGGGCCTTCGCTTACTCCGAAATGCAAACAGCACCGGAACACTGCGGCTGGTCGATGTTGAGCCCAAACCCGATTCCGATACGTTCTTCACCGCCCGACTCACCGGGCTTGATGATCGCTCCATGGGGCTGCTCATTCAGTACGACGGCAATGGAAACACCGTCATCGCCGGTGTCGATCTGGAACCAAGAGAAACCCTGAATCCCACAGACAACCAATAGGGGACACCCCCTGACATCGGTGCTACCCTTTGCTTGATATGGATGTCTGGATCAATGGTGAATTTGTAGAGGACACCAACGCACGTGTGTCCGTCTTCGATGCTGGCCTGCAACACGGCGTGGGCCTGTTTGAAACGATGGCGGCCCGCAATGGGTCCGTCTTCCGCTTGAACGCGCACATCGAGCGACTGGTCACGTCCGCGGCATCCCTGCGGTTGTCTGAGCGACTTCAGCCAGAACCACTCGCCCAAGCCGTTGTCAAGGCGCTCGCCCACAGTGAGCGAACTGAGGCTCGGATCCGACTGACCCTCACCGGCGGTGACCTCAATGCCATGCGGCACACTGGACAGGGTCCTAGCGACCCAACCATTTTCATCGTCGTGCAACCACGAACCGAATACCCAGAGACATTTTTCTCCGAAGGCATCACCGCCGTACTGGCACCGGGTCGTCTCAATCCATGGGAATGGACCAGCGGCCACAAGACCCTCAACTACTGGCCCCGAATCTCCGCCCTGCAAATGGCTGCTGGCATGGGTGCTGGTGAGGCCCTCTGGCTCACTCCCGATGCGCTGGTGGCTTCGGGCTCGGTCAGTAACCTGTTTCTCATCAAAGGTGGCCAACTCATCACGCCCGCAGCCCAAGGTTCACAGGACATCAATGAGATCGCCCCGCCTGTGCTGCCAGGCATCACCCGCCAAGCGGTCATTGAACTGGCCACCGCATCAGGCATGGAAATCATCCACAACATGCCCACACTGGATGATGTGGCCGACGCCGATGAGTGTTTCCTTACCAACTCCAGTTGGCATGTGCTTCCCATGACCTCGCTGGCGGTGGCCGTCCGTGGGCAAGCCGATGAAGAACCACACCTTGAACAACGACCCATCGGTGATGGAACCGTCGGCGGACAGACGGCCGACCTTCGAGCGGCCATGCTTGAACTGATTGAGCGAGAAACCGGTCAGGTCGCCGCCCAATGACCGATCCGGGCAAGTTTCGAGTTGGTGGCTTTGATCCAAGGCTCAACATCGGCCGGGTGTGGGCCAATCAACCACGCACGCCCGGGCGGATTGCCTTGGTCGTTTTTGGAATCATCTTGGCTATTCCCATCCTGTTGTTCATCCTCGTGGCGATGGTGATCTCGGTGGCGGTCTTCTTGGTTCTTGCTGGATGGAACCGACTCTTTGGGCGACGCGGGCCAGACTGGTCCACACATGATGAAGAAGGTCGAAAGGGTGTCCGGGTTCGCCGCTGAATCGCATACCAAACCCGATATGATCTCATGCGGACAAATGAGTACCGCACCCCACAACGACACGACCACGTCAACGGCACACAGTGCAGAACATCGCTTTGCGCACCTGCACCTACACAGTGAATATTCACTGCTTGATGGGGCTAACCGAATTAAGCCGCTGTTACAGCATGTTGCCGATTTGGGAATGACCGCCGTAGCGTTGACTGATCACGGCAATCTGCATGGAGCAGTGGAGTTCTATACAGCCGCGCAGAAATGTGGCGTTAAGCCAATCTTGGGCGTCGAGGCTTACGTCGCGCCCGAACAACGAACCATGCGCGCCAAATCGACCAAAGGACCTGATGGGGGGTTTCATCTGGTACTGCTCGCACGAACCAACGCGGGGTGGGGGAATCTCCTTCGGCTCAGCAGCGACGCCTACCTAGAGGGCTTCTACCACAAACCACGAATGGATCGCACAACGCTTGAGCAGTTTGGGGAAGGTCTGATCGCGATCAATGGGCACCTTGGGTCCTCTTTGGCCTACCACCTATTGCGGTTTGATCGAACCAATGAACAACGGCATTGGGATGCCGCGGTCGAGGAGGCGCGATGGCATCTCGCTGCCTTCCCGCCAGATGAACACGGTGAGCCAAGTTTCTTTGTTGAATTGCAACGAAACGGTGTTGCTGACCAAACAGCAATCAATCCGCACTTGATCAAAATTGCTAAGGAACTCGGTCTGCCCCTTGTATGTGACAACGACGCGCACTTTCTCCGAGCCCAAGACCATGACACACACGACACCTTGTGCTGTATCTCGATGGGGAAAAATAAGGACGACCCAAATCGGTTGACCTATCCGCGAGAGATCTACGTAAAGTCTCCACAGGAAATGGCTGCGATGTTTCAGGACATTCCTGAGGCAATCGACAACACCAATCAAATCGCAGATCGGTGTGATGTTGACATTAACTTTGAGGCCAATCACGCGCCGGTCGTACGAGTCACCGCCCCAAGTGAACCGCCTACTTGGGATGGAATAACGGATCTAACTGAATGGTTTAAAACGTGGTGCCAACGAATCGAGTTGCATCCATTCGATGAGCACAGAGATGCCCACGTGGATCGTGCTGCGCTTGAGCAGGAATGCGATGACGCACTGCGACTGCTGTGTGAAGCCGGACTCATATGGCGTTATGGAGTCGATGGCGTCACAGATGAGATTCGCAAGCGGTGTGAGCGTGAACTCGGGATCCTCTCCGAGAAACGCATCAGTGCGTACTTCTTGATTGTGTGGGACTTTGTCAACTGGGCGAGGCAGCGTGGTATTCCAGCAAGCGCGCGTGGTAGTGGTATTGGCACCATGGTTGGATATGTGCTCGGTTTGTCCAACGCTTGTCCGGTGGCCTATGGGTTGCTCTTTGAGCGGTTCACCGACCCAGATCGTTCTGAATACCCCGACATCGATATTGACATATGCCAGAACGGGCGAGCGCAGGTCATTTCCTATGTCCGAGAGAAGTATGGCCATGTAGCGCAGATCATCACGTTCGGACGCCTCAAAGCCCGTGCCGCCATCAAGGATGTTGCCCGCGTCATGGGGCTCGAAGCAGTTGAGGGACAGCGACTCTCCAATCTTGTGCCCGCTGAACTCAATATCACCATTGAGCAAGCGCTCGGTTCATCCGCTGACTTCAAGAGTGAGTACGCATCCAACCCACTGTCCAAACGGGTCATCGATGATGCTCAAAAACTCGAAGGTCATGCCCGACATGCTGGTGTGCACGCTGCAGGTGTCGTGGTGGCCACGCAACCACTCGACTCCATCGTGCCGCTCTGCCGCGTCAGTGGAAACGATGACGCAGTCACACAATGGGATGGCCCGACTTGTGAACGTGTTGGATTGCTCAAGATGGACTTCCTTGGGCTCCGCACACTGTCCACCCTTGAATTGGCCCGCACGTTGATTCAAGACACGCTCGACGAAGAAGCGATCTGGGCAGCCGTTGGACGATCTGTTGGCGAAGGGTCACACCCACTTGACCTCGATCGCCTTCCCTGGGACAACCAGCAAGTGTTGGATCTCTTCCGTCGCGGTGATACGTCGGGTGTCTTTCAATTTGAATCTACTGGTATGCGGCAATTGCTTCGAGAGATGCAGCCCGATCGTCTGGAAGACCTCATCGCTGCCAATGCGTTGTATCGGCCCGGTCCCATGGAACTCATTCCCGAGTACAACGCACGCAAACATGGACGCGCTATCGTCCCAGAGGTGCATCCAATCGTTGATGCGTTCACTGCTGAAACCTATGGCATCATGGTGTACCAAGAGCAGGTCATGCAGATTGTCCATGGTCTCGGTGATGTCCCATTGCGACAGGCCTACACGCTCATCAAGGCGATTAGTAAGAAAAAGGTCAACTTAATCAACTCAGTCCGCGGTGACTTCATTGATGGGGCCAGCAAGAAAGGTTTGGATGCCAAAGAGGCAGAACACCTCTTTGACCTCATTCTCAAGTTCGCTGGTTATGGGTTCAACAAGTCGCACTCCACGGGGTATGCGATCATCGCGTACCAAACGGCCTGGCTCAAAACTTGGTTCCCAGTGCAATATATGGCCTCGGTGTTGACGTTTGAAAGTGGCGCCAAGAAGACTGAAGACTGGGCGCCCTACCTAGAAGACTGTCGGCATGTGCGATTCCCTGACCACACAACCACACAGTCCCACGAAGGTATTGAGGTACGACAACCCGACGTCAACGAGAGTGGCACCGCCTTTACGGTCGTGCATGATGATTCCTTAGAACGGTCAAATTTGCACGGCAGCATCCGATTTGGGCTTGGTGGAATCAAGGGTGTTGGCAAAGCCGCAGTGGAAGCCATCATCACGCAGCGTCGCAGTGGTGGGGCATTCTCATCAATTTGGAATCTGTGCGAACGAGTCCCCAAGGGCTCCGTCAACCGCGCTACACTTGAGTCGCTTGTCCGAGCTGGAGCACTCGATGAATTGCATGGTGTCGACCAACGCGCTGCGATGTGCGCCGCCATCGAACCAGCACTGCGTGCTGGGCAAGAAGCCGCGCGGGACGCCGCGGCTGGACAAGGCAGCCTGTTTGGTGGTGGGGGTAGTGAGCCCGCCGATGAAGAAATCTCTGGTGACTCATGCAGGCTCCCAGATGTCTCGCGGTGGTCGGCCAAGGATATGCTCTCGCACGAACGAGAACTCCTCGGATTCCATGTCTCAGGGCACCCATTGGATGAACATGATGCCGCGGTAGTGGCCTACTGCACCCACTCCATTCCCAAACTGGCTACCGTCCGGCTGAAGCAGCCTGTTCGAGTTGCGGCCATGATTTCCAACGCTCGGGTCGTCATGATTCAGCGTGGCCGAAATGCTGGACAACGCATGGCCATGATGACGCTGCAAGACCGCGCTGGATCAATCGATGCGGTGATGTTCTCCGACCACTACGCCCGTGATGGTGGTGTGGTCGTGGCCGACGAGGTCGTGATTGCCGAGGGACACATGGATGTCAACAACCGTAGTGGGGATCGGCAGATGATCGTCGAGCGACTCGTTCGACCCGGAGATGCTCCGCGGTGCCTGACTGAACGCATTGAGTTGTCGGTGCACGTTGGTCCCGACGAGGTCGGTCCGGCCATTGGAGAGCGGCTCCGGATGGCAGCGGGCATCATCAAACAAGCGGGCAGCGCTCGCATTGGTGATGGGGCCCATGCCGCTGAGATCTATGTGTGTCTTGATCTTCCTGATCAAATGGTCACATTCAAGAGTGGTTTCCGAGTCGTTCCACACGAGGAGTTGGTAACACAACTCACCAACATGCTCGGTGGAAGTCAGAAGGTCCAACTCGTTGGAACGGTGCCGCGAATCGCGCCGCGTGAGTCACACGGCGGCTATCGAAAATCAAACCATCGCTGATCGTCTTCAGGCTGCGATGTCCCAATCACTCCCGGATGGCTCACTGGGCCACTCGGGTCGTGATCGTTGGTGCACACGAATGATTCGAGTGAGTTGCTCGGCGATGATTTTGGCAAGCACATCCAGCGTCTCGGCATCGCCATCACCAAAGCCATTTTCCGCATCACGGAACAAGGTGAAAACCGCGAGACACTCATCACCACGGAAGCAAGAGAATGCAACAACCTGCGATCCGTCAAGTAACTTGGCGTCTTCCCCATTGGCTGCAGCGAATTCAGAAACGTCGTCAAATCGCATAATCTCACGCTCGGTTGACATAGATGGACAGAGCGTTGAGCCAAGAAACCGGAGTGTTGGCATGATGTCACGATTTGGCCACTGGTAGTTCACATACGCGCCCACTCCATACTGGCCTGGCGCTTCCTGTAAGAAGACTACGGCATTGGTGGGGCCAAGCTTCTTGAGTACATATTCCAACGATGTGCGGAGCATGTCTTCGACATCGAGTTCCTGTGACAATAGCGTTCGGAACTCAGCGCTCATGGCAACCTCGGACATCTGCGTGTGCATCGACTTGTAAGCCGAAGCAAGGTCGCCACAGAGCACATCAACCTGGTCAGACATTTCGGTGCGAGCTTCACTGAGTTCGCGACACGTGCCTTCAAGTGTCTCCAGTTGAGCCTCTCGCTGACGATGAGCCACCACACGATCCATGATTTGAGCGATTCGTTCGGGGAGGCGAGCACGATCGACTGGAAGGTTGATCCAATCAGAGACGCCCTGTCGAATGGCTTCGACCACCGTCTCGGGGTTTGGCGCTCCACCAAACACGACGGCCCGCAACCAAGGGCGTTGGGACTGCGCTTCACGAATCACACGAAGTGGTGCTGGGGCGACAAGGGAAGATGCAATGGCAATGATGTCAATCGATACCGAATCGAGTGTGGCTCGAGCGGCCTCAATCGTTTCGGCCACAAGGCATTCGTATCCAAGCGACTCGAGTTGCGAGTTCATTCGATCCAAATCCTTGGTGCTTGAGCTGATCAGCAACATGGTGCCTGTAGTGCTCGACGTGGATTCGGGTGTGCACTTGGTGTATTGGCGGTCTTGGCGGTCTTGGTGGTCCATTGGGGGCTCCAGATCAATGGGTTGTGCCTCAGGCCAACCTGCGGCACCACACCAATCGACCTATTTATGGACCGGTTTTAGTTGGACTTTGGGAAGAGGGCCGCTTTTTCCACCTACGAAAGGCACTTTTTGCCTGTCCTAGCCCGAACCCCTTGTGGGCAGAAGTCTTGCATTTAATGAAAAACTCACCGTGATGGGGGTTGAAACACCCGGACAGCCTCTGGAGCCCTTGGATAGAGCGGAATCAACGATTCCACATCGCTGAGTTGACCCGCCGCATGAGCCTGTTCGGTCAACGCAAGGCAGGCCTCGCTTGTGCACCAAAGGGGCTCGATCGTGGCCCCGATGGATTGGGCAACTGCCTGAAAGGCCTCAGGCAGCGTCTCGTCGGCCAGCAGCACATGCACCCCACAGGCCCCAAGCACTCGCTGGGCAGTCGGAGCATCAACCTGTTGCCCCTGCTCAATGTGGTGGCCAGACCCGTCGACCACCGTCAGCCAAGTCTCGCCACGCTTGGTTGCCAGCGCCACCGCCACAGGGGCATCGCCAGGGTGTGTGCCCCGCCACTGGACCGCGGCAATGGAGGCCGTGGGAACACCCACGACATCACACTGGCATGCTTTGGCAAGCATCTTGACCGTCGCGATGGTGATCCGAAGACCGGTAAAGCCACCAGGCCCAATCGAGGCCCCCACGAGCGAGATATCCGCTGGACAATCGCCCGATGCACACAGCAGGCGGTCGATTTCAGGAAGCAACTGGTCATCTACTCCTGAAGCGGACTCCAATAACGCTGTTCGAACGATGCCATCACGGCCGCGAACCGACACCCCGCCCTGTCGCTGCGAGCACTCTATGGCCAGTATTACTCCCACGGACTGACGCCCGCTCGCAGTGGAAGTGTTTGAATCATCTGCACCCCATTGAAAATAGTGTCGCGGTCCACTGGGACTGTGAGATCCACCGTCACAACCCCACCAGAATCAGAGTCACTGGCAATTGCCATCGCACAATCCTCTATTCGCACCGACGCAGTTTCAATATTCAGGTGGCCGATCACAAACACCTCAACCCCCCAATACTCCCCTAGATCCGCCAACTGTGTTGCGGTAAAGCGGCGGCCCCATGTCATTTGATAGCCATCGCCAAACGGACCACATCGGTCGTCTCTTGAGAGCACTCGGTCTAGGACATCGGCATCAAACCGACTCATCCAAGCGTGATCCGGAAGTGCGTGTGAACACTGCACACCATTCGGTGTTCGAACTGCCAAGGGCATGGCAGCCAACAGCAAGTTGATGGCATCTGACACATCTTCCCAGTCCTCCCCAAAGGACATCACCAAGCCTTCCTCAAACTGTTCAACGCTGTTGCCGCCACCCTTGGTAACACCAACACGCATCAACTGTGAGTTCTCGTGGTTGCCCAGCAGTGGGTGCACACGATCTGGATAGGTTGTGATGAGCGTGGCCACCCTGGCCAGCATGCGCCAACTCATGTCGCACCCATGGTGCAGATTGGGACCGTGAATCAGCTCTTGTAACAGCAAGTGATGGGACGACTCTTCCAGTGATGCCGCGTGGATGATCCGATTGAAATTTGGAAGATTGTCGTGCAAATCTCCGCTAATCAGGAGTGATTCACCTTCAATATCCACACGGCATCCAGTGCGGCCCCGTGTGTGGGTCAGCACATCGGCCGCAGCGATCAGCACATCGCACAAGGGGCCGGGCTTGGACCAATCAGACGCCCGGGTCATTTTGACTTGCTCGTGGATCGATTCTTGAAGATTGCAGATGAACCACCAACCGATGCGTTCTTGCGAATCATGCCGATGGATGTAATCCGCTCCCATGCACTGGCGGCTGTCTTCTCTGATTGCTCTATGCTGATGGATCGGCGTCCATGTGCGCGGGCCACTGTGCCAGTTGTGCCACTTCCAGCAAATGGGTCGAGCACCAGATCGTCTGGGTGAGAACATGAGAGAATGACACGCTCCAGATACACCTCTGGTATCTGGTTTTGATGGCCAGGCCGCCGTTCGGTGTTGTTGCCCTGAATACGTCCCCAGTACTTTCCGTACCAGACATCCATCGGGACACGCATTCCCTTGTTGGATGACTTGGCTTGTGTCCGTTTATCGCCATAGATACTGGCACGATCCGACATCTCCAGAATGGCATTCGGATTCCACGTTCTCGCATCTGGTTGCTTACAGAAGTACAACGCGTGCACCTTGCTCATGATGAATGTTGAATCTCGATGTTGGCCAAATCGAAAGTGCCAGACACACCAGTTCATCATTACCAATCCGCGCCGCTTCAAGTGCATCACAACCTCAGCCACGGTGTCATCAGGAGTATTCACCCATAGAGTTCCGGTTGGTGACAATGCGTCGATGCAACCATCAAGCCAGTCGAATGTAAACCTTTCATACTGCACACGGGACATGTCGTCGGTCCAGCCGTCATATGGAACATCCCAGTTGAATGGGGGGTCGGCAAAAATGAGATCTACTTGCCCTGAATCTGGCAGACTGGCAAGCACATCCCTGCAATCACCCACAAAGAGTCGGGTGTCTGGATCACATGCCGACCATCTCGGCGACACGTCCGTGCTGGACGGTTTGTGTGGAGGAACCGTGTCACCGAGCATCGAGATTCCGCAGGTCTGAAAATCCTGAGAACTCGATCGGTTGACCCGAATGGCCCCACTGGGACCCGCGTGTGTGTTGGGCGATCGATCTTCTTGTTCCATGAAGACCAGTATGGCATGACACACGCCGCTGATCGCTACTGGGAGCGTACAATCAGATTGTGATTCGCCGATTTTTCATCATTTTGATCGCACTGCTCCCAGCAGCATGTTCGCCCAGTTTCACCACCATCGATGAACAGGTCGGCAATCGTCTTCTTGACAGCTCACGCCAAATTGATGCTCAGGTGCCACCTAGGGTGGTGGATACCTGGGCCACCGTTGACGCGTCCGAATCTGAGATGAATGAGAAGCATCCCGCGACTTGGAATCCGCCCATTGAAGCAATGACGTGGAGGGAGTCCAATACCGTCGAAGCCCAGCAGGTGTTGGGGAGATTGACCGGGTATCAAGAAGAGGCGACCTCGGGAAAACTGCTCACGCTTGATTCGGCTCTGAAGTGGGCCTTTGAACATGGCCGGGAGTACCGATTTGCCGAAGAAGATTACATCCTCTCGTGTTTGACATTGCTACTGGAAGAACACCTCTGGACCCCCCAGTTCACCGATGATGTGGTTTTGGAATATCTCCATGAGGATTCAGACAACGACTTTCTGAAATCTGCTACAGCAGTCGTCAATAGTCTTGGAACCTCACAACGACTCCCGTGGGGTGGTGAGTTGACGGCCTCGTATGTTGCTACGTTTGCAAGAGAAGTCCTCGGTGCCACGTCTGAAAATAATGGCACGACCACCATGCACATCGGTCAATTTACGGTTGGTGGAAGCATCCCATTGCTTCGAGGCGCTGGAATGATTGCACAAGAAGACCTCATTCAAGCAGAGCGAAATCTCGTGTATGCAAGCCGAGCCTTTGAAGACTTCCGGCGTGACTTCTGGTTTCGTGTGTTTAGTGGCTGGCTCAACCTGCTCGTGCAGCGACAAGAATTAGAAAACGCGCTTGAATCGGTGACCTTGCTCGACACACTCGCCGAACGTCAGCGTGCGTTGTATGACGCTGGCCGCGCCCGGCTCTATGACGCCGCCGAAGCCGAAAATCGTGCCTTGCAAGAACGATCACGCCTCGCTGGTTTGTGGGAAAGCCACAGACTAGGCGTTGATCGCTACAAATTGCTCATTAACTGGCCCATTGACCAGCCCATCACCATTGAGCAGCGAACCCTATCGCTGGGGCCGCCAATCACCACCCTTGACTCCGCTGTCGAACAGGCCTTGGTGCAGCGACTTGATCTTCAGACGGCTAGAGATCAACTTGTTGATAGTCAGCGTGGTGTCCGAAATGCACTTAATAGTGTGCTGCCAGATCTGGACCTTGCTGGAAACGTCCGATTTGGATCCAACGACACATTTGAGTATGCCACAGTGCTGCCGTCGCTTGAGGACCTCAACGCCGAAGCATCCATCACGCTTGGCTTGCCTCTTGATCGAGAGGCCGAACGGATCGCGGTTCGCGCATCGCAAGTCGCATTGGAGCGAGCACGCCGCGAATATCGCCGGCAGCGAGATTCTGTAGCCATCGATGTTCGCAATGCAGTTCGTGACATCGATGCCAATTTATTCTCGCTCGACATTCAGCGCCGCAATGTCGCCATCGCTCGAGTCAATATTGAGTCTATTGAAGCTGACCAAGACTCCTACACGGTGCTTGACCAACTCGCTGCCATTCAATCACTCCAACAAGCCCAAAACGGACGCGCTCGAGCATTCCGATCGATGCAGGAATCTATTTTGGGATACCTGTTGGAAACAGGACAGTTGCGTGTGTCAGACCAGGCCACGCTCGAGCCCCTCCCTGGAATGGTGATTGGGTCAACGGATTCCCTGTCATGGGAGCCGGTCGCGCACGTCGATGCGGGAAACGTGAACTTTGATAAAGAAGATGAGCCACAAGCCAATTACACTGGGGCACTGCCATGAGCTATATAACGATAAGAAGCCACATGAGACGGGGCGTGAGCTCGGTGGGCATCCTGCTTGGTGCCGCCGCTGTCGTCGTGGTCGTATCCATCTCACTATTGGGAACGGGTGGCGGTAGCAGTGTTAATACTTCTGACGACGCAGCGGTCCACCTCGTAACGGTGGGGGACTTTGAGGTCATGATTCCGGCGTCGGGCGAACTGACCGCTGGTGATCAAACTGAAATTCGCAGCATGGTCGATGGCACAGCCACAATTACCGAAATCGTCGATGAGGGCACCTCGGTCAGACAGGGCGATTTGCTCGTTCGCATGGACGACAAGGAGACCATCGAACGCATTCAGTCGGCCGAAGAAGCTGTCACTGAGGCAACCAATCGCGTCGAAACCAAGACCGCCGACCTTGAGATTTCCCAGAAGAGTCGTGAGTCGAGTTTGGCCGCATCACAGGTGTCGGTCGATCAGGCCACTTTGGCGCTTCAGGCATGGTCTGAAGGTGATGCCGTTGCCCATCGCAATGAACTGTCCTTGGCAGTCAGAACCGCCAAGAAAGACTTTTCAAGACTCGAGGATAAGTATCGAAAATCCGTCGAACTTCGGGGCAAGGATTTCATCAGCCAGAATGATCTTGAACAAGACGAGATCGCGATGATCCGCGCCGAAGCAGCTTTGTCTCGAGCCAATCTCAATCAGGAGGTCTACGAAAAGTACACCTTCAAGAAAGACAAGCAACGGTTTGAATCGGATCTTGCTCAAGCCAAGGATGAATTGATTCGATCAGAAACCCGAACCAAGGCTTCTGTGCAAAGCGCCCAGAGCACATTGGAAGCAGCCACCACCAACCTTGCATCCAAGAAGGAACGGCTCGATCGATACCGCAGTGATCTCGAGGCATGCACCATCGTGTCGCCATCTGAAGGCCTAGTGGTCTATGGCACGTCCCTTGGTCGAGATCGGTGGGATCGTGAAGATTCGCTCAAAGTTGGCAGTCGGGTATCGAGAAACCGACTGCTCATTGTGCTTCCTGATACCAGCCGCATGCTTGCCAACGTGAAGGTCAACGAGGCACTCAGTGGACTGGTCAAGGCAGATCAGAAAGCTACCATTCGACTTGATGCATTCCCAGACACAGTGCTGTCGGGCAACGTGTTGTCCATCGGTGTACTTGCCGAGGGTGGTGGGTGGCGTGATCCAAATCGTCGCGACTATTCGGTCACCGTTGAGCTTGACAATATTGCAGATCTGCCACTCAAGCCATCAATGCGGTGCCAAGCAAGCATCCTGGTAGACCATGTCACCAAGGTAGCGTTTGTGCCAGTGCAGGCCATACACCGGACCGGACGCCAAACGGTTGTCTATGTATCCCGTGATGGTGTGTTTGAGTCACGACCGGTGGACATTGGACGCACAAGCGAACTGTATGCTGAAATTACCGGTGGCTTGGTCGCCGGGGAGTTGGTCTTACTCACAGATCCTCCGGTGGGAACTGTGGTCGAACAAGAAGACAAGGCCGGGACCTGACGGTCACGTCGACCAACGAACATCCAAGTTGTGTGGCACGTTGAATCGGTCAAGCATTCGGCCGACCATGAAGTCGATCAAATCATCGATCGATGTTGGTTTCATGTAGAACCCCGGGCACAGCGGCATGATGACCGCGCCAGCACCGGCAAGGCAATCCATATTGCCAATGTCAATTCGACTTAGTGGGGTCTCACGATGCGCCAGCACAAGTAGTCGACCTTCCTTGAGGGTGACCGCCGCCGCTCGCTGGAGCAGCGTTGAGGTGATCCCAGAAGCAAGCGACCCCATGGTGTTGCTTGAACATGGCACCACCAGCATTCCATCATGCTGGAAGGATCCACTGGCGATCACGGCGCCCATGTCTTTGCCCGAGTGCACCGTCAGCCCACTCGCTCCTGCCTCACCGGCCAACGTGTCCGCGGACACCGGGGCAATTCCTGCCTCTTCTCCAAGCAGGCGGCGGCCAAGATCTGAAACAGACACGTGTACTTCGATGGATGCCTCGAGCATGCACCGAACCACCCGAACCGCATAGGGCGTCCCTGAAGCCCCGGAAATACCTACGATCAGCCGTTTCGGTGGTGTATTGGACATCGGTTGCATGGCCGCACTCTACCCGTCCAAGGCTGGAAAGTGGACACACCGTGGAGTGTTCATCGACGATGGTGGGGGCTACACTGCTGCACTGAAATACTAGCGCATCGCCACCAAGCCTATTCTGGAAGATATGAGGGGTGGCTCATGGCTCGACCGCCTAAATACAAGGCTCTTTCTGGAGTACTCGCCCATGCACACTGCCCGATTGATGATCTGTATGGCCCTCTGGGGCCTATTTGTTGGTGCCTGCACACCACAGGCCCAATGGCCTCATGGTGACGCCTCACAGCTCGCATCGCCCGACAACACCAATGTGTCCCAGGTCATTGCCGCCTCTGTAGATTGGTGGACCACACGAGAACCCACGGCCATATCCAAGGGACCTGTCATGGTCGCACTAACGCCATCACTTCATTCCGCCAGGGAGGGTGTTGGCACACTGCTGCCGGGCTGTGAAATGGTCGACATCAACCAGTCCGGTGCTGTCATCATCGAGGGTGTTCGAATGCACCAAGGTTCGGCTCAGGTCGACCTCAGCGCCCCACGTCCTGAACGTGGCCGGCAACTACTCACCCTCAACTTGCGGAAATTCCCATTGACTGATTGGGAGGTTCGTGGTGCCAATTGGTGGCGCTTCAACGACAGGCAGCTCGATCGTATTACACGGCAGGCTCATGAAACCGCCGCAACCAAAGATGATTTTGCAAACAGTGAGACAAGCGACGACCAACAGGATGCCACAGCCGACGCCTCCGATGAGCCATGATGACTTCTCTGGGGCTTGGATGACCGCCGCTATTGAACAGGCGGAGCAGTCATGGTCGCAGGGGGGTATTCCAATTGGATCTGTTTTGGCTCACTCGACCAGTGGTGAAATTGTGTCGCGGGGTCATAACGAACGGGTGCAGCGTGGTGACCCGACGGCGCATGCGGAAGTGTCGTGTATCCGAAACGCGGGCCGGCGGCGTGATTGGAAAGATTTGACACTCGTATCGACATTGAGTCCATGTTCAATGTGCAGTGGTACCGCCATTTTGTTTCGCATACCACGGGTCATCATTGGCGAGAATCGCACATTCATGGGGGCTGAACAATGGATGGTTGGCGAAGGAATTGAACTTCGTGTGCTCGATGATGCGCGTTGTGTCGCATTGATGGAACGTATGCAACGCGAGAAGCCAGACTTGTGGGCCGAAGACATCGGCTACTAGAAGCGCCTCCTACAAGGTGAATCCACACAAAGAAGCACAGCACCAACACGGTAGTGTTAGGCCCGTTCGCTCTGGGGGAGATGGGGATGTTGTTCGCCGGATCGACTGGCGGCGCTCACTCTGTCCTTGCCGCTGAATTGATCTCAATAGATCACGACCGTTCCAACAACATCGACACCGCATTCCCGCCACCAAGACACAGGCTCACAATGCCACGCTTGGCTTCGGTGCGCTGCATTTGATTGACGAGCGTCACGAGTACCCGCGCTCCAGAAGCACCTATTGGGTGTCCAATCGCGATCGCACCACCACAGATGTTGACACGATTGGGGTCAACATCAAGATGCCGCATATTGCACAAAGCCTGCGCAGCAAATGCTTCGTTAAGTTCAAAGAGATCGATGTCGTCGACACTGAGGCCACGGTCACTGAGCAATTGCTCCACTCCATGCCCCGGTGCCTCAAAGAGGTCTTTGGGTTCCACACCAAACGTACTTGTGGCAACGATGCGTGCCATGATCGGAGCGCCTAGTTCCGCAGCGGCCTCCTCAGAGGCAATCACAACTGCCGCAGCACCATCGCTGATTTGTGAGGCATTGCCCGCAGTAACGGTGCCATCCTTCTTGAACGATGTCCGCAATTTCGCCAACCCCTCAGCAGTTGAGTCACCACGCACACCCTCATCGGCTGTGACATCGGCCTTCTGTTTGACTTGCTGAGCGGTCAGTGGAATGAGTTCAGCGTCAAACCAACCTTCTGTCGCCGCTTTGGCCGCCTTTTGGTGGGACTCGGCCGCCAATGTGTCCATATCAGCCCGGCAAATATCAAACTTCTCGGCGGTGTGCTCTGCAGCCATGCCCATACCCCACCCCTCAAACGCACACTCCAGTCCATCATGTGCCATATGGTCGTTGAGGGCACCAGCGCCAAACTTGATACCGCTTCGGACGTCAGCATAGTGCGGGGCGCGGGTCATATTCTCAAGCCCACCGGCAACCACAATTCGGTTGTCTCCGGCGCGAATAGATTGGTCGGCCGTCATGGCCGCCTGCAAACCCGACCCGCACACCTTGTTGATCGTTTGAGCGCTCACTGAAACTGGCAGGCCGCCCTTGATCGCCGCTTGGCGAGCAGGATTTTGCCCTAGGCCGGCCTGCAACACGCAACCCATGATGCACTCATCAATCTCGCCAACAGGTACGCCTGCACTGCCAATGGCCGCTTCGACAGCCCATGCGCCAAGTTGGGGTGAGGGCACTCGACTGAAACCACCAAAGAAGCGGCCTATTGGAGTACGACGGGCAGAGAGTATGACGGAGTGAGGCATCTAATGGTGCTCCCAAGGGGTAATGAAAGTGAAGGGGGATACTGAGAATGAACCCCGAGGTCGGGTACCATGGCCGGTTCGGCCACGGCCTTGAAAGGGATCGAGAATCGTACCTTCTGACGATCCCCACTGGGCAGAATTTGGAGGCGCCCACGATGGGCAATCCTACGATTTGGACTGATGACAATCTGATTTCGCTGCAAAGCCATGTTCTCGCTGGTGAACGGGCTCATTCCGATGCTACCGGAGATTTTTCGTGGATCTTATCCGCCATCTCACTGGCAACCAAGACCATTGGCAACAAGGTCCGGCGTGCTCGGATCGATGATGTACTTGGGGAATTGGCTGCTGAAAACACGCATGGTGAGCGGCAGCAAAAATTAGACGTCATTTCCAATGAGATCATCAAAGCGTGCCTTGGCAGCCGTGCCAACATTGGGGTCTTGGTCAGCGAGGAAGAGGAAGAGCCCACCGTACTTCGCAGTCGCGACGATGGTGGACGATATGCCGTCTTCTTTGACCCCCTGGATGGGTCCTCGAACCTAGACGTCTCGGTTGGAGTTGGAACGATCTTCGGGGTCATCCGATTGCCCGAAGAAGATGGTGGTGGTGTCGATGGGATTCTCTCTCGGCAAGCGACAATCGTCGCAGCTGGATACGTCCTATATGGATCGTCCACCGTATTCATGCTCTCAACCGGAAATGGTGTGGATATGTTTGTATTAGACCACTCCATTGGCTCATATGTCTTGGTAAAGCGGTCGATCAAGTTGCCCGCGTCGCAGAAGATCTACTCAATCAACGAGGCCTACTCGGACCGATTCGACCAAGGTATCCGCGACTATCTCGCATGGGCTCACCAAGAATCGTACTCTTCGCGATACATTGGCTCAATGGTCGCCGATGTGCATCGCACCTTGCTCAAAGGTGGCATCTTTATCTATCCAGCCAGTAGTGACCGACCTGAGGGAAAGCTTCGGTTGCTGTATGAAGCCCTTCCAATGGCCATGCTCGTCGAGCAGGCTGGTGGTGTGGCTATTACCGAAGATGGGCATCGCATTCTTGACAAGAACCCAACCAACTTGCATCAACGAACCAGCGTCATTCTTGGATCGTCTCAGGAAGTCGCACACTTTCAAAAACACATGGAGCAGTCTTCATGACCGCCACTGTGGCCGACACATTTGTTTGCTTGAATCGAGATACCAACCAAGCATTGGGCATCGGACGGTTTGCGTGTGATTTTGTATCTGGAGCCATCGGTGCGCCGGATAAAACAGTCGAACATCGCACGGTGCAGTTCTTTGTCGACAGCGTCTTGTGTGGGTTGTCGGCCATTGCACTTGGCACCAACGCACCTCGTGTACTTCGAGAAGAGGCGTTGGAATACACATGTGATGGTGGTGCCATGATCTTTGGATCCAACACATCAGTAGCCACCGAGAAAGCCGTCGCGGCCAATGCCTCAGCGGTGCGTGAGTGGGATAGCAATGGCACCAACTTCGGCTACAACCCCACCCTTGGACACACCGCCGGGGAGTTTGGACACAATGACTTTTATGCGGTCCCCATTGCAGCAGCCCAAGCGGGCGGACTCGATGGCGCCGCTGCACTCCGCGGCATGATTTGCTTGGATGAAATCCGAGGTCGGCTTGCTGAGGTGTTTAGCCTCAAGACCTACAAGATCGACCATGTGGTGCATGGCGCCATCGCGTCAGCGGCGGTCTATGGTGCCATGCTCGGTGCCACAGCAGAGCAAATTGAATCTGCCATTGGAATGGTGGTCGCGCACTACATTCCGTGGCGGGCCATTCGCGCTGGCAAACAACTCAGTGACTCCAAGGGTGCCTCGGCCGCCATCAGCACCGAGGTCGCGATCTTGTCAATGAAGCGATCAATGCGGGATTTTGTCGGGCCAAAAGATATTTTCCGAAACCCAGAAGCTATTTGGCGACAGTTTGAGCCGACCGATGGTGATTCCCCGTTTGATTTAGTGCTCTCGCATAGCGGAAATGACTTTTCGGTCATGGGCATGCATTTCAAACTCGGCCTGTATGAACACCAGAGTGCTGGAGCATTGCAGGGGCTTATCGACCTCATCTCTGCCAACCCAAACATACTTGAGTCGCCTGACTCCATTCAAGAGATCAAGATCGTCGCCTATGAGCCTGCCTTTGGAATTATTGGTGACCCCGCCAAGCGTGACCCACACACACGGCAAAGCGCCGACCACTCGATGGTCTACATCGTGTCAACGATGCTTCGCAAAGCCATTGATCTTGCGGTAGATCGTGGTGGTACGCTTGGTGGTGGAAACGATGCTTGGTGGAAGATGTTGATGTTGCTTCCTGTGGATTACGGCAAAGAAGCGCTTCACAACCAACGCACGCGAGGCCTCATGGACACGATTGTCTTTGAGCATGGTGGGGATGAATATGATTGTCGCTACCCAGATGGCATTCCAACCTCTGTGGTGATCACGCTCACTGATGGAACAACCCTCGATAGTGGGCTCGTGATGTATCCATCTGGTCACGCTCGTAACACATCGGCTGATCTTGATGACATCCTCAGCCATAAGGCTGGTGTGTTGGGTGGTATCGCCATGGATGATTCATCCACGGTCATCGAGTTGTTTACATCTATTGGGTCGCTGTCCCATTCAGAACTTATGTCTGTGATGAATTTCAAAATCGCAAGTCGCCCGCCGGTTGACTAACAGCCTATTGCTCACTTGATGTGGTGATATCGCCTCGTCACCTATAGGTTGGCTTTGTTAATAGCCCTCAGGATTGGTCGTCGGTCTCGCTTGGTGTTGTGTCCAGGCCATCGCCATGCACCGACCGAATATTAAGTGTCACAAAGAACACCAACGCCACGGCAAAGGCGCCTAGGCCGATCCATGTCCATGGTCCGCCATCTCCAAGTGCCATGCCCGTGCAGCCGGCCGCTGCCAGCAACATCCAAGTAGTGGCAGCGATTCCAGAGACTGGAGAATGTGGTAGTTGGCTGGTCCACTCGTTCTCGGGTTTGAGAAGTCCCATCTTGCGTAGATCACTCAGGCTCATGTTTCTGGCTCCGTGGACACCATAAAGTCAATTGCGCGCGATGCTGCGTGCCGAGCCTTCCCGGAACGCATTCGCACCAATAGCAAAGGTCCTGGCCACCGGCGTGCCACATCGTAGTGCACCTGACTGAACATGCACCCACGCCAAGATGGTGGTGCTGCCCCCAACACCAAAACATCGGCCGTGTTGGCCGCCTCGGTAATGGCAGAGGCAATATCACGAGACTCAATGAGTCGTGTCTCTAGCGGCCACTTGAGTCCTGGGAGATCTCGACTGGTTGATTCTTCCAACGCATCTTCACCAAGAAGATCTGTTTCAAGTGTTTCCAGTGCTGGGCCAGGGTCCGTACCGGGCGCGACGATACGAATCGCCTCCACAACACCCTCGGGAGCGGCCAATCTCGCCGCCACAGCCAACGCAAATCGCCCTTGCCGTGGGTGAGCCACTGGAACAATAATGCGAGCCGGAGCTGTAGGAATCGAACCACGTAGTACAACGGTGTCACAGTCCGCGCGGCGGATGACGGTGTCGATTTCTTCACCAATCACAATGCTCCGCATTCGACGCGGTCCACGCTTGGGGCCAGTCCAGCCCATCACCAGTGTGTCAACACTCCGCTCAGTTACGGTATCCACAATGGACTGCCCTGGATGGCGGCTGACTCGAACCAAGCCTGTGACATTGCGGGATTGTGATTGAGCCTGTGATGTGGCACGCTCAACCACAACGCGGCCCTCTTTGGCAAATCGTTCAGTTGAACCTAGTGGTAGTTGCTCTGGAACCCGAACAACATTGAGCACCGTGATGCATGTGTCCTCTGGATCCGTCAGTCGAGACGCAAGATCAACAAGTGCCCTGGCGGTTGTTGGATTCGCAACCGGAACAAGCACGCGATGCGTGGCTTCGATTTGTGGCACAGGGTGTTGTTCAAATACAACAGGCGATGCGCGGAAGGCGTGTTCTTGCCCACGAGACCACATGAAGTAGATGACCAATCCAACGACAATCCAACCAACAGTCAGGCCAAGAGTCAGTGGTTGTGAGGCCAACATCCACACCGCAAGCCCAACTTGCCCAGTCGCCGCAACGATTGGCACAATTGGTCCGCCTGGGACCATAAATCCATACCGAAGCTTGTCGCCATACTTTCGGCGAATGACAATGGAGGCAATGTTCACTTCTGCAAACACCAACAAGAACATGGCGCATGTGGCTGCCGCGACTTTCTCGACAGGCAAAAGTAGGGCGACAACAATAATGAGCACACCGCTTGCCATCAGCGCGATGCTTGGCGTGCGGGTTTTTTCTGAAATGTGTGAAAGTGCCTTGGGGAGATAACGATCGCGTCCCATCGCAAACGACACGCGTGTCGATGAGAATGTCGTCGCGTTGAGAGCGCTCATGGTCGAGAGTACCGCACCAATTACCAGCAAAATGGCGCCAAGACCCCAAGGAAGAAAGGTGTTAGCAGCCACAGCCACGCCAGTTTCACCAAGAGCCGCAAGGTATCGCCAGGTATCGCCCGCTGCCCAGCCAGTTGCGTGTTGCACATCAATTGGAACAGTCAGCGCGCCCAAACAGACAATGGCGACCAAGATATAGATCGGAATTACAATAAGCAATGAATAGAACACCGCGCGTGGGATGTTTCGGCGGGGTGATTCCACCTCTTCGCCGGCCTGCACAATGATTTCATAACCCTCAAAGGCGATGAATGTAAGCCCCATTGCCACAAGCACACCACTCATGCCTTCGGGAAGAAATGGTGTGAACTTCTCGCTCATTGGTGTGTCGCCACCACGCAGCATGGCAATCAATCCCGCGGCGATGAAGATCGCTATGACGATGATCTTGGCTACTGTGATAATGTTGCCGGCCTTGCCGGTCTCGCTGGATCCTCGGTGATTGATCCACAAGAACAACACACAAATCGCCAGAGTCAGTCCTTTGGCAATTGGCCACGCGGACACCCCAAACAGGGTTCCCATACCTTCACTGTGTCCGGTTCCAACAGGAGCGACGCCCCAACCAAAGATGGCCTGAGCGCCCCACACGACATACGCGCCAAAAATCACCGCGTACAAGGAGCCTGCCACAGCGTGCGCCAACCAATCCATCCAGCCAGCAAGGAACGCCGCTGGACCAGGCAAGCCCAGTCGTGCCCAGAGATAACCACCACCTGCAGCGGGGACAGCGCTGCCAACTTCGGCGTAGACCATCGCGGTACAGAGGGTCAGAACACCATTGAGGCAGAATGCCAGAATGAGCCCTGGCCCCGCCTTGCCTGCAGCAATCCCCGTGAGCGCAAAGATGCCAGCGCCAATCATGGCGCCAACTCCGACCATGGTGATGTCGAAGAGGCGGAGGTCCCGCGCAAGCTCGGTTACAGGCGTGACTGGCGACGATCCGGGCGTGGACTGTACGGGTGCCTCGGGGGAGCTCATGGCCCGTCAGTGTACCTGTGGGGGGGAGCGGGATGGAGTGGGGTGGGTTTGCGGGGCTTGGTTGTACACGAAAGATTGATCGTCGCTCTGTTTGGGGTACGCGGCAACGATTTTAGGACAGTGTGAAACTTGTTCTTGGAGAAGCAGTTGCTGGTCGAGTAGCCTGAGTCGATGCGATCACGACGGAATGTTGTAGGAACTGGACTTGGAGTGTTCGCTGCGATGGCACTGCGGGGGGGTGGAGCGTTCGGAGCCGGGACACCTGGGCTGCGTGGACCACGTCGTGGTCAGGATGAGCGGGGAATGGCTACGGGGTGTCCAGCTAGTGGAGCCCGGCCCATCGCTGGCACCGCGCCGCAACTCATCCTGCCAAATACCACGCCGACAACACTCATTGAAGGCCTGCCATTCATGCCGTGGTACACGGGTGACAGTTTTCCCGGTCTGGAACATCCGGCGACGCCACCTGACTGCTTTGAAGGCGGAATGCCGCCGGTCTCAGAAGATGTCGATGTGGTGGTCGTTGGTGGGGGGATCTCCGGATTGACCGCTGCGTATCTACTACGAGAACACAACCCGGTCCTCATTGAAATGGCGGATCGGTGTGGTGGCGCCGCGCGGGGCGAGACGTGGCGAGGCATTCCGTACTCGCTTGGCAATGCCTATGTGATCACGCCAGATGCGGGCACGTTCCTCGAACAGATCTACTCAGAACTCGGGATGGATGAGGCTGTACGGGTCGACACAAATGATGCGCCGATCGAGTTGAACGGTGAGATTCTCGATGGCTTCTTTGACGGCAAGGGTGTTGACCCATCCTTGTTGCCGGCTTTGAAGAAATACCGAGAAGTTGTGACATACATGGCCAATGAGGAGTACCCCGAAATCCCGCTTCCTGGTGGCGATGATGATTGGATTCGTGAACTTGACCGCAGTACGCTCAAGGAGGATCTTGAAGCAAGAATGGGCATGGAGATTCCACCGCTGCTAGCGGGGGCCATACAAGCCTATTGCTACTCATCCTTCGCGGCTGGATGGGATGAAATTAGTGCTGCTTCGGGCTGGAATTTCCTCGCTGCAGAAGAGTTTGGGCGGTGGGTGACGCCGGGCGGAAACTCTTTCATGGCGCAGCGCATGTGGGAAACCATTGCGGCGATGGATCAGGGGGTGCCTGAATCGTGCAGGCCGTATCACATTCGAGGCGGGTGTCGCGTTGTCGATGTGCGGCCCTTGCCGTTCGGCCGCGAGATGGTTACGTACGTTGATCCGCAGGGTGAGTGCCATTCCATTCGCGCAAAGCATGTCGTGATGGCATGCCCCAAGTTACTTGCCAAGCGGATTATTCACAATTTGGGCGATCGTGATCCAAAGAAATATGAGGCGTTCTCCAAACTGGAGTACCGGGCGTATCTCATGGCGAACGTTCTGCTAGATGCGCCCATCAAGCGTGACTTCTATGACATTTTTCTTCTTGGCAACGGCGAGTTCCCAATGAGTGAGTTTGAGGCCCAGCATCGCGGCGAGGTCTGCGACATGTTGAGCAGTATGTTTACGCTTCCAGACGGCCAAGTTGGTTCAAGCAGTGTGTTGACGCTCTATTGGCCGCTCCCGTTCGACTTTGCTCGCTGGACGCTGTTAGTTGGTACTGGGTGGCGTGACTATGCCACGCGGCTTTCGGTACAGGTCCGCCGAATGCTCAAGATGCTGGATATTCCACCGAAATCTGTCGAGCAGATTCGCATGACGCGATGGGGGCACGCAATGCCCATCGCATCGCCGGGACTTATTGATGATGGAACGTGCGAAGAACTCCGCCGTCCTATGGATGATCGGATTTGGTTCGTTCAGCAAGACAACTGGGCGCTCCCGGCTGTCGAGAATTGCCTGCTTGATGCGAAAACGTACACGGATCAAATCGCTGCATTGTTATGAACCCACAAATGGGTAACAACCTGCTGGGGCGTTGAGTGTGTAGACATCCAACAGGTGGGGGCCCTCGGGGGAACCAGTGTATGCATCGTCCATCCCCTATAACCCTATAAGTTGGCCCTGTGGCAACATAAAATCGCCACAGGGCCAGCACTTTGGGGGTCTAAACAAGTTGGGTCATCCCCAGCGTTGTAGCAAGAGCAGCAGGTCGGGGAGTGAGATAAATCCATCGCCATCAATATCAAACCGCCATGTCTCTGTGCCCCACACTGAGATCAAGGTCACGAGGTCTAGACTGTCAACAATGGTTGAGCCATCAAGATCTGCTTCGAAGCCATCTGGAATCCAGTTGTTATCAACATCAAGAACATCACCACGCACAATTTCATCCCAGTCAGGAATGCCGTTCCCATTCCAATCACCTGGATAGGGACCGTAATAGTTCAGGCACGAATTTAGAATCGTTCCTTGGCCACTCAACAGCGAATCATTGGTACCGAACCAACATCGGCAGGCAAAAATGGTGATTCCAGCACCAAGATTTATCGCTGCACCACCATC
>CAZGFN010000018.1:4378-37819 GCA_964524945.1 uncultured Isosphaeraceae bacterium | reverse complement strand
CGGCGAAGAACTCCATTCTGTTGGTCGAGTTTGCCAAACAACACCGTGATGCTGGTGGTGGCATCGTCGACTCAGCCGTGACCGCGGCGCGATTGCGTCTTCGGCCGATTCTCATGACCGCATTGTCATTCGGCATCGGCGTCATTCCGCTGGTCATTGCTCAAGGGGCTGGGGCGATGAGCAATCGATCTATCGGAACGACAGTCTTCGGCGGCATTCTGGTCGCAACCTTCATGACACTCTTGATCGTGCCAACGCTCTACGTTGTCGTCGAAGGCCTGCGAGCCAAATTTGGATTTGGTCAGGCCCACGTCAAAGAGCACTAGCCACGTAGGGCGCCCTCAATCTGATGTCACGACCTCAGTCGCATCGAGTTGATCAAGCAGGAACGCGTTTTCCCACGCAATCTCGCGATAGCGTCCGTACCGACCGCTGGCACCCCCATGCCCCGCACCCATATTGGTTCGCTGCAGAATCGGCGAATTGGAGGTTGAGTAGTCACGAAGGCGAGCCACCCACTTGGTGGGCTCCCAGTACTGCACGCGCGGGTCGTTCAGGCCGGCCGTCACCAGAATGGCCGGATACGGCTTGGCCCCCACATTGTCGTATGGCGAATATGAAAGCATGGTCTTGTAGTAGGCCTCGTCGCTTGGGTTACCCCACTCTTCATACTCACCGACGGTCAGTGGAATCGTCGGATCGAGCATTGTGTTGACAACATCCACAAACGGAACACCAGCATTGGCGACCCGCCACAAGTCCGGCCGCATATTTAGTACCGCACCGATGAGCAGGCCACCTGCTGAACCGCCCTCGATGGCAATTCGGTTGGGATCAACCCAGCCTCGCTCGATAAGCCCCTCCGCCACATCTATGAAATCTGTAAATGTGTTGGGCTTATCGTGGAACTTGCCACTGTCGTACCAGTGACGTCCCATCTCGCCGCCGCCGCGCACGTGCGCCACCGCGTATACCACGCCCCGATCGATCAGTGATGGACGCGTCGTCGAGAAGTATGGATCCATAGACGATCCGTAGGCTCCATACCCGTACAGCAACATCGGACTCGAGCTATCAAGAGGCATGCCTGCGAGATGTGTCACTGAAACGGGGATCATCGTGCCATCTCGCGCAGGAATCATGATCCGCGTTACCTCGTACTTGGACGGGTCCCACCCCGGGACCTCTCGCTGCTTACGAACATGCCACTCCATATCGTCGATGTCGATATCAACCGTCTGGGTCGGTGTCACAGGCGACATGTAACTGATCCGAACAAACGGCGCGTTAAACACTTCGTTGTCGCCACTCAAGCCGATGGTCGATACACGCTCAGGAAGAGGCAGCACCCGTCGCTCCAGTGTTTCTGGGTCCATGAATTCAAGGGCTGTGTATCCTCCTCGTCGCTCGCTGAGTATGACCGCATCCTGAAATGCCGTCACTCCGGTGAGGTACACATCTGGATCATGGGGCACCAACTCGCGGCCAACGACCCCCAATGAATCGTCCTTCACTTCAACAAGACGAAAGTTGTCGCCAGCGTCGTTGATTCGCACGAGAAAGCGATCGCCCTGATGATCGACGTCGTACTCGGTTCCGTCTACTCTTCCGAGCACGGGGATGGATTCGCTTGTGGGGTCTGCGGCCGCAATGAACCGCACTTCGCTCGTCAATGTCGAGCCCATTGGGATGATGACACCCGACCCATCCGAAAGACGATTGACGCCGATCCAAAACCGCTCATCGGGCTCGTGAGCGACCAAGACATCATCTGAAATAGGAGTGCCGATCGTGTGGCGATACACACGATCGGGACGATTGGCATGGTCGTAGCGAAGGTAGTAGATCGTCGTGTCATCAATCCACGCCAGGTCGAACGCGGCGACTTCTTCAATGGCTTCATCGATCTGTGCCCCGCTTGCAATGTCACGAATCATAAGCGTGGCGTGCTCAGCTCCGGTGGTGTCCTGAAGCCACGCAACCAACGAGCCGCTGGGGTTGACCGCGATATTGGTAACACTGAGGTACTCATGACCACGGGCGAGTTCATTCTCATCGAGGACGACTTGATCTACATCGCCTCTCTTGCGAAGCAAGATCGGATAGTCCTTGCCCTTGGCCGTCTCAGACCAGTATGTCCAGCCATCCTCCCCCACCCATGGAACGCTCGAATCATCCTCGACCAACCTCCCCAAAAACTCGTCGTACAACTGGTCTCGAAGTGGTTGCAGGTGTGCGGTCATGTCCTTCGCATACGTGTTCTCAGCATGTAGATGGTCGATGACCTCCGGGTTGTTGCGATCTCGCATCCACGGGTACGGGTCGACTCTCGTGATGCCATGTTCCACGGTCACCTGAGGGGCGATTCTCGCCTCAGGGGGGACTGGGATAAGGCCAATCGCAGCGATGAGACAGAGTTGAAGCACTGGTAGTTCCTCCTGAACACCGCAGTGTACGGCAGCGCAGCGGTAGCATTCCCACTCCATGAGAGTGCTCAGCTGGAATGTCAACGGGCTGCGAGCGGCGATCCGCAAGGGGATCTCTCAATGGATCGATGCCATCGACCCTGATGTGGTGATGTTGCAGGAGATTCGGTGTCGCCCAGACCAGATTGAAAGCGACAAATTCCCCTTTTCACAATGGGAGGCCGCATGGAACCCCGCCCAAAGGCCTGGCTATGCGGGAACGGCTGTTTTCTCGCGAGTACCTATGAAGGTGCTCAACTATGGCATTGGAGGCGAGGCTGACCCTGAGGGACGTGCTTTGCGGGTTGATATCAACGGCGTTGATCTCGTCAGCACATATTTGCCGAGCGGTTCGTCAAGCGATGAAGCTTCAAAGAAGAAGGCTGCTTGGATGAAGCGGTTCTCTCCGTGGTTAGAGACACTCAAACGGCGCCGAAGACCTGTTGTCGTGGGAGGCGATCTCAACATCGCCAGAAGTGAACGGGACATCTTTCACTGGAAGTCCAACCAAGGCACCAGTGGGTTTCTCCCACATGAGCGGGCTTGGATGGATGACATCGTCGAGTCAGGCTGGTGTGATCTGATCCGCGAAAATGTTGGCGATATCGACGGTCCGTACACATGGTGGTCCAATCGCGGGCAGGCTCGCCAATTAGATCGGGGATGGAGAATTGACTATTTGCTGGCCAACGCCCAAGCCGCCGCCCAATGTGCGAGCCCATGGGTGCACCGGGAGGCCGGGCTGGCCATCTCGGATCATGCTCCAGTGATCGTGGATCTGTCCTAGTGGGTCTTGGCGATAGAATGACGCGATGCCAACGCTCGTCTTTATTCGTCATGGCCAAAGCCAGTGGAATCTTGAAAACCGGTTTACCGGGTGGGTGGATCAGGATCTCTCCGACAAGGGGGAGTCTGAAGCCCGCGCCGCTGGGGAACTGCTTCGGAACGAAGGGTTCGTTTTCGATGCCGCATGGACCAGTGTACTCAAGCGTGCGATTCGTACGCTTTGGTTTGTGCTACACGCGACGGACCAATGCTGGATCCCTGTGACTCGCGCGTGGCAGCTCAACGAGCGACATTATGGTGCGCTTCAGGGACTCAACAAAGCCGAAACGGCAGCTCTGCATGGCGAGGAACAAGTACACATCTGGCGAAGGAGTTTTGATACGCCTCCCCCACCGGTGAGCCGCGATGACCCGATGTGGCCAGGCAATGATCCGCGATATGCAGATATCCCCCGGGATAATTTGCCCGTAGGCGAGTGTCTCAAGGACACCGTTGATCGCATCATTCCATATTGGAATGAGGTCCTCCGACCGCGCATCGCGGCAGGCCAGCGCCTGATCATCGCCGCCCACGGCAACTCTCTTCGGGCGTTGGTGAAGCACCTCGACGGCATCTCCGACGACGACATCACATCGCTGAATATTCCAACAGGTGTCCCGATGGTCTATGAGTTCGACGACAACATGAACGTGCTAGACCGCCGCTACCTAGGTGACACCGCCGCCATCGCCGCTGCCCAAGCCGCTGTCGCCGCCCAAGGGAGCCGAACTCCATAAGCCCTACTTCTCAAAATGCGGCTAGTCGTTGCCGAAAAGGAGGTCGGTATAGGTGGGCATGGGCCACGAGTCGGCTGGGGAGACGGATTCGATAGCGTCGCAAGCTGTTCGGATGGCTTCGAGGGTTGGAATGAGGTGATCCTGAATCGACCTCGCTTGTGTGTCGACCGAGTCGCCTTCCTTGGCGATGGCATCCTGCTTTGCCATGACATCACGAGCAGCTCCCAGTGCATCCTCAAGTTGCGTGACGAACTGCACCAAATCGTGCAAACGACCACCAGTCACGGGGCAGTCTAGACCAGCAGCCTCGGTTGACGAAACGGTGTTGGCCAGTTCGGTCTGATATCGCATTGCTGCAGGCAGCACCATGGTCTCGGCCATGAGCACATAGGTCCGAGCCTCGATGAGCATGACTTGGATATAGGTCTCGAAGAGTACATCGACACGAGCTTCCAGTTCGGCTGGACTCATCACGCCGTACTTCTCGAACATCCTCCCGACACCATCGCCACGAAACGCGGGGAGTGCGTCCGCTGTTCCGCGAAGGTTTGGAAGCCCTCGTTTGGCCGCTTCGTCGTGCCACTGAGATGAGTAATTGTCGCCATTGAAAATGACGCGGCTGTGATCGCCAAGTACGTTGCTGAGGACATCCACCGTGGCCGCTTCAACAGAGCCGTTCTTATTGATGTGCGACTCTATCTGCGTCGCAATCCAATCGATTGACTCAGCCACAATCGTGTTGAGCACCACATTGGGCCATGCAACCGTCGCGGTCCCACCAATCGACCGGAATTCAAATCGATTTCCGACAAACGCAAACGGGCTTGTTCGATTCCGATCGCCAGGATGTCGTTCCACCGCAGGAATCGCAGCGGCCCCGAGATCAATATTGGTGTTGGGCGCCAAGTCCCCCGTGCAGCCCTGGGCTAAGCTCTCCAGCACGCTGTTGAGTTCATCGCCCGTGTAGATACTCAAGATTGCAGGTGGCGCCTCATTGGCACCGAGGCGATGGTCATTTCCGGCACTGGCAACGCTCGCGCGAAGAATGTCTGCGTGTAAGTCCAATGCACGCACGACCGCGCACACGAAAGTAAGGAACTGCAGGCTCTGTACGCCCTGTTTCTTCGGATTGAGCAAATTGTGCCCGGTATCCGTACTCATCGCCCAGTTGTTGTGTTTTCCTGTCCCGTTGAGTCCAGCGAAGGGCTTCTCGTGCAACAAGCACCGCATGCCATACTGCCGGGCAATCTTCTTCAGCACGCTCATGGTCAGCATCTGGTGATCTGCAGCCACGTTGGCGCGTTCAAAGAGCGGCGCGAGTTCAAATTGCCGCGGCGCTACTTCATTGTGCCGCGTCTTAGCGGGAATGCCCAGTTCAAACAGGCGTTCTTCCACCGCGGCCATATAGGCCTGCACATCATGAGGGATCGACCCGAAGTAGTGGTCATCGAGTTGGTGGCCCTTGGGAGAGTGCGCCCCGATGATCGTACGGCCACACAACACAAGATCCGGCCGCATCGACGCCAATTCATCATCGACCAAAAAATACTCTTGCTCGCACCCAAGCGTTGTGACCACACGTGTCACACCATCGGCGGTTCCAAAGATCCGCAAGATGCGCATCGCCTGGTTGCTCAGTGCTTCTTCGCTGCGAAGTAGTGGCGTCTTCTGATCGAGCGACTCTCCGGTCCACGACACAAAGCAAGTGGGAATGCACAGAGTTCGCTCGCCACCATTTCGCACAATGAAAGCTGGGCTCGTTGGATCCCATGCGGTATAACCGCGAGCTTCCCATGTATCACGAATACCACCACTCGGGAATGAACTTGCATCGGGCTCGCTTCGAATCAAACTGTTGCCATCAAACTCAACTATTGGCTGACCATTGGCATCTAGGTTCAAGAATGAGTCGTGCTTCTCAGCGGTTGACCCCGTGAGGGGCTGAAACCAGTGGCAGTAGTGCGTGCAGCCATTCTCGATCGCCCATTCCTTCATGGCCGCCGCGACCTGATCGGCAATGGCTCGATCGATCGGATCGCCATACCGCATCGTGCGTTCAAGTCGCGACAGGGTTGAGGGCGACAAACGCCGTCGCACATTCTCACCAGTAAATGTGAGGCAGCCGAACCGATCTCCAAACTGTGAGGCGGCGTCACGGACAAAGGTGGCCGAGTGGTCATCGGTCATGGCTGGCATACGCTCCATGTTGGCAGGGGGAATTTCGATAAAGGCGGTTGGGCGAGCGGCAACTCTGTTCATGGGAGAAGGATACCGATTTTGCGGCACTCTCACCGTCGTCTTGGTCAGATCACAGGCCGTGGTGGACAACAGGCCGTCAATCTGAAATCATGCCAAATTGTTCCTAGAATTCACCCCTGTGAGGACATTGGAGATCACGCCATGCGGCACCGGCTATTCGGCCTCATCTGCCTTCTGATCGTCACCACTTCAGTTTGGGCGCAAAGCTTTGGTAACTCCTTTCCAAAGCCTATGAGCTGGGCAACACTCAAGGAGCGGTTGGAGCCAATGAGCCCTTCGGAGGCGCAGTGGGAGCACATTGCCGCGGCCCACGACGCCTACCTCTCCAGTTGGAAAACACTCAGAGATGAGAAGATCGAACCCTTTATAGAAGATTCCAATGGGAACATGGGCCTGGGAATGGGTGACCCAGAAGACGCCAGTCGCAGGTTGTCGCGGGGGCAGGCCATCCACCGACAAATTGCTGGCGTCGACGATGTGATGTTTGAGGCTATTGCCACAACGATTGGTGAATCTCAGAAATATGAGTTGGATCGTTTGCAGCAATGGCGGCAACGCGACCGCGCGCGGGCCACCAGTGGTGTGCTGTTTGGTCTCGGAGCACCTGACATCGAACCACGTGACGGTATTCAGTGGTCAATCCTGACTGACGCCCAGCGAAAAAACGTTGAGGCAACACTCGATCCGTGGGAGGATCGGTATACCACCTTGCTTGAGCAGTGGAGTGACGCCAACGTACGAGCGATGAAGATTTTCTCCGAGTCCGTCAGTGAACTGTCTGAAGCGCAGAGCAAATTCGATCTCGAGAACCCCCCGAGCCCCGAGGAGATGAATCGCCTCATCGAGGTGTTTCAAGAAGCCAAGCAAAATGGCCAGCGAATCACCAGCGGTCCCATGGAGCACATTCAAACGCACATCCTCAAAGGTCTTAATGATCTCTCCGGAGAGATCCCCGCCGATCAACGGCTGGGAATGCTTAAAGATGTCGCCAATCTCTATTCCGTACGCGATCGGGTTCCACGAACAGCCAAAGTTGCACGCACTTACGATTTGAGTGACTCCCAAACAGTGGAACTGAATGAAATCGTATTGCAGTGGCAAGAAGATGCCACGCCGCTAGCTCTATCGCTACTTGAGGCCCGATGGAAGGACCGCGATCTCCAGCGCCAGCACATGATGACCGCGGCCGATGGGTCCATGGAAATCAAACTCGGCCAGCCTGAGTTTGGTGCCAAGGCTCGCGACGATTGGAACAACCGCCAAAAAGAATCCATCGATGCCATCATGGTGATGATTCCGGAAGAACATCGCAAGACCATCAATGGCAACCTCGCACACAGCATGGTTGACCCTGATCCGCCACCGTTGACCGAAAGTTCGACAAGTGTGGTCATGATGGGCAGCACCGCGGACACTGGCGATGATGGTGGCGGCAGCGTCATTATTAGCTCTTCTGTGTCATCAACAGACGACCCATTCTCTGGAATCGGCGGTGACCTCAAAACAATTCCGGGAATTCCTACAACCACCGTAAAGGGCCTTGCTCGCGACTTGCAACTTGATGACTCGCAGACTGTCTCACTCAATGCCATCTATCAAACTCACGAAGATGCGAGACTAGGAATACAGCAAGAACGTGTTGCGGAACGCGATAAAATAAAAGAGGAACTGGCCAAAGACATGCAAACCGGCAAGGCCCCAAATCAGGCCACGATGACGCGTTTGGGAATGATGATGATGCAGCCCATCTCGGTTGAAGGTCTCTCTGAACTCGACGCAACCTTCTTTGAAGATGTGCAATCCCTAACGGATGATCGTGAAACGATCTCGATGTGGCGAATGGCACGGGAACGGCAGTTGTCACAACGTGGGGGTGGAATACTCTCAATGAGTCTTGACATGATTGGCATTCCCGACGATCGGTGGAGAGTAGACCTGCTTGAAGTCATTGAATCCGCCGATCTGTCAGAGTCCGACCGCCTTGCCTCGCGAGCCCTTCTTGAGAACTGGCACACACCGGCCACTAGGTCGCTGCTTGAATTGCAAGACCTTCAACAGAAAGTTGAAGAAGGAATGCAAGCAATGCTCGGGGGCGGTGACCCAGCGGACGGCGGAGCCATCCAGATCGACATGGCCGCCGCCATGGAGGTTGAGAAATCGCAACAGCTCGTAACAGCCAAAAGGAAAAAGCTTACGGACCTCACGCAAGCAACCATTGACTCGATACTCGAACAGGTCAACGATCGGTATGCCCTCCAGCAGGCGTGGGCCAAAGGCGCCTTCCCCGCGCTGGCTGGAGAGGATCAATTCGAACAGTTATACGAAAACGCAATGTCAACGACCGATCTCTCCGACGATCAACGCGCCACCATCGCCGAGATGCGGCTGAGTCACCGTGAAGCCTGGTGGAATGACACTGAGACCATCATTGCTGTCATCACGACGGCACCGCCCGCTGACGGCGCATCGGAAGAAGCTTTCGTAGAAGGTCAGCGAGTGCGACAGACGGTAGACAACAAGTCTTTTGCTCGCCGCGAAGCGGCACTCAAGCGAATCGAAAAACTTCGCAAGGTCTTGACTGACACGCAACTGTCCAGTGCTGGGGGTCTCCCCGATCCCCCCAAAGGCCGCAAAATGAGCCTCCCCTTCTAAACAATCCAACACCAGTAGATTTATCTCTTTGCAACATAAGGAGATAAATCTGCCCGCGGTCAATTATGGGTTGTCAGAGTGAGGCTATGGGGCGATACTGCAGCCATGGCATCTCCGCAACCCACGCCCGTGACCATTCGCACACTTGTGCGGATGGCCGCCAAAGGCGAACGATTCGCATGCTTGACGGCATACGACGCCACGACAGCGAAACACCTCGAGCGTGCGGGTATTCCGCTGCTGCTCGTTGGCGACACCGCCGCCGAAATGGTGCTCGGACTTCCAGGAACCATCCACGCACCACTGGACTTCTTGCTCACCATCACTGCTGCGGTCAAGCGCGGTGCCCCCAACACATTTGTCATGGGCGACATGCCCTTCCTCTCCTACCAGTGCGACGAAGCGGAGGGCATCCGCAACGCTGGACGCTTCCTCACCGAAGGGACGGCCGATGCGGTCAAACTCGAAGTCGACGGCACGTTCACTGGCTTGGTTTCACAAATGGATCGCGCGGGCATTCCCGTGTGCGCACACATCGGGTCGCGACCCCAACGCGCCAAACACGATGGTGGGTACCGCGCCGCTGGTCGCACTCGCCTAGACGCCGCTCGAATCATCGAAGACGCGGTCCGAATGGAAGAGGCTGGCGCTTGCATGCTCTTGGTTGAAGCCACGCCCGCCGAAGTCGCCACAGAAATCGTGCAACGAACAAGTGTCCCTGTCATCGGCTGCGGTGCAGGACCCGCTTGCCATGGCCAGATCGTCGTCACGCAGGACATTCTGGGCCTGACCGACTGGCAGCCAGCATTTGCCAAACCCGTTGCCGATATGGCATCGGCATTACAGGCCGCCGCGCAGCGATGGAAAACGATGGTGGCCGCCGCCGACCTAGGCGAACATCCATACACGATGCTGGAAGACAATTGCACCCAACGCGATTAACCGCCCGACTCCATGCCCCGCACATCCGCACGATCCGTTGCCCTGCTGCTGCCAGTGGCTGTTCTGCTTGCAACGGTTGTCGTATTGCTGCTGGCGATCCGTTGGAGCCAGCGTGAACTGGAGTTCAGTCGCACTCAAGTACGTGTACAGGAAGCAGCCGGTCGCATCACCATGCCCGGAAGTGACTCTCAACTGCTCGCAGCGATGAGTCGTGCACAGCGCGATCTGGCAACCTTCGTCCAACCGTCAATCGTGCACATTGAAGCACAATCGCCGCAACGCGATCGTCGCGGCGCGCTTCCCGTGAAAACGGCAACGGGGAGTGGATGGATTTGGGATGACACAGGGCACATCGTAACCGCATGGCATGTTGTTCAGGGCGCCCGCCGAATTGACGTACAGCTTCGAAGTGGCGAGCGACGCCTCGCTCGCGTCGTTGCCGGTGATCCGGCTACCGATATTGCCGTCCTCCACATCTCGCCTGAACGCACAATTCCCGCGACCACCACAGCACAGGACGATTTACAGCCAGGCGATTTGGTGTTCGCATTTGGTTCGCCGCTTGACTTTCGATTCTCTGTCACCAGCGGTGTTGTATCTGGGCTTGGCCGTGACATCCAAGGACAAGGACCAATCGGTCGCATTGGCTACGAAGACTTCATTCAGATCGATGCACCAATCAATCCAGGAAGCAGCGGTGGTCCCATCACCGACCACCGTGGACATGTCGTTGGCATGAGCACCGCAATCGCCGCCGACACTGGCGCCACGTGGGGAGAAGATCGGTTCACTGGCGTAGCACTTGCCATTCCAATGCGGCTCATTGAGTCTGTGGTTCCCCAACTCATCGAGGAAGGGTCGGTGGCGCGAGGATTTCTCGGCGTTACGGTGCTCGATCGTTCGAGTCCCATCTCGGCGATGATGCACGTGCGAAAAAATGGCGAGGGCCTTTTGGTTGCGACAGTCGCCCCAGATTCTCCCGCCGCCGCTACGGGACTGTGTCCCGGTGACATCATCACAATGGTCAATGGCAAAGAACCGACACAAACTCTTGTGATCCCTGATGGCGAACTTGAACTACGGCTTTCGCCAGACAGCCGAACGATCTCACTCAGCGGAATTCACCTTGCGCAAGGAACGGAGCTACTTGGATACAACTCGCCGCTGCGAGACTACCTCGAAGCCCGCGACGCTCCACCCGGGGGCGTCCTAGTGGATAGCCTCGTGCCCGACGGGGCCGCTGAACATGCTGGTTTAATCGAAGGCGACCTCCTCTTGACGATTAATGAGCGGCCGGTCAATAGCGTCAGTCAATTACGCAGCACGGTGTCCTCCATCGCGCCAGGCGTAGAAGTTCCGATCCGCCTCTGGCGATCTGCATGCGACAGAGCGGCTGTATTTCTTGAGGTGCGAGTCATCCTTGGTCAGCAAATCCCCGCCACGCAATGACATCAGTACTGGAAATCTGCGATCTCCATGTTGAACTTCCTGAAGCTCGGAGCGGCCGTCTTCAACCCATTGTCCGGGGCGTCAGCTTGTCTCTCAATCGAGGTGACACTCTTGGAATCGTGGGTGGTTCTGGCTGCGGCAAGACGACGCTGGCCCGCGCCGCCCTGCGGCTGGTGCCAGCCCACTCGGGAATCGTCCAAGTCAACGGGGTGAATCTGGCATCACTGCGATACACCAAGTTGCGTCGACATCGCCGGCACATGCAGATGGTCTTTCAAGATCCGGGCGGTTCGCTCAACGGTCGAATGCGGGTTGGCGATCTTGTGGCCGAACCAATAATCGTGCATGGGCTGGCGTCTCAGAACGAGGCGGCGGCTCTCGCGAAAAGTCTGCTTGAACAGTGCGGACTGGACGCTAGCGATGCCAATCGATGGCCACATGAATTCTCCGGTGGTCAAAAGCAGCGTATCTGCATTGCCCGAGCGCTGGCCACTGACCCCGACCTCCTGATCTGCGATGAGCCCACCTCCGCGTTGGATGTGTCGGTGCAGGCACGAATCCTCAACTTGCTGGCTGATCTCCAACAAGACCGAGGCTTGGCGATGCTCTTTATCACGCACGATCTGGCTGTCGCCAGATGCGTATGCGACCGGCTTGCGGTCATGTTGGATGGTCAAATCGTTGAAGAGGGCAAGGCCGATGAGGTGCTTGATGCTCCGATACATCCGGCCACACGCGCACTGGTGAAAGCTGCCATCTTGACCTGAAGAAGTCGGCAGACACGCATGATTTTCACGCTCGCAAAACACTTTCGAACGTTACAGTGGAGCCAATGCACCAGTACCTTGAATTGCTCCGAGATGTCCGCAACAATGGCGTACAGCGTGATGATCGCACGGGCACAGGAACGCTCAGTGTATTTGGGCGACAGATTCGATTTGATCTAGCCGATGGCTTCCCGCTCGTCACAACCAAGAAGGTGCACCTAAAGTCAATCGTCGCGGAACTGCTTTGGTTTCTGCGTGGTGACACCAATGTCAACTGGCTCAACAAGCAAGGCGTATCAATCTGGGACGAATGGGCCGACGAGCGAGGTGACTTGGGACCGGTCTATGGCGCGCAGTGGCGGAGTTGGGAAGATCCCGACGGTCGCACCCACGATCAGATCGAACGCCTCATTGAGTCTATTCACACGGATCCGTGCAGCCGAAGGCTGATTGTTTCAGCTTGGAACGTCGGTCAAATTGACAAGATGGCGCTGGCGCCCTGCCATGCACTCTTTCAGTTCCACATTGCTGATGGTCGCCTATCGTGCCAGTTGTACCAACGAAGCGCCGACCTCTTTCTGGGCGTCCCGTTCAATATTGCGTCGTACGCCTTGCTCACTGCAATGATCGCCCAAGTCACCGACTTGGAACCAGGGGACTTTGTGCACACTTTCGGTGACGCACACATCTACCTCAATCACCTCGATCAGGTTGATTTGCAACTTGGCCGTGATCCGCGACCACTTCCAACCCTATCGCTTACTGATTCAATCCGCGACGTATCTGCATTTACCGTTGACGACATCAGGGTGCAGCAATACGACCCGCACCCACGGATCAGCGCGCCTGTGGCGGTGTGATATGACTTCGAGCCCACCTCGCATCGCACTGGTCGTCGCCACGAGCGACAACAACATCATCGGTCGCGACGGGGACATGCCGTGGCATCTTCCCGCTGATTTACGCCGGTTCAAGTCGCTGACCATGGGCCACCCCATCGTCATGGGCCGGCGGACTTGGGAGTCCATTGGTCGACCACTTCCTGGGCGACGTAACATCGTATTAACCCGTAGCGAGGGCTATCTCGCCAATGGCGCAGACGTGCTGCACTCGCCAGACGATGTCATGGCGGCCACCAAATGTAGCGCATGCATCATGGTGATTGGTGGTGGCGAAGTGTACCGGTTGTTTCTAGACCAAGCCGATATTGTGCATCGCACTCGCGTTCACGCAATGGTTGATGGTGACACCAACTTTCCCCAGCTAGATGGCTCCTTGTGGGAACTCACCTGCGAAGAACTCCATGACGCAGATGAATCACATGCCCACGCGATGACCTTTGAAACATGGACGCGGCGCTGACCTACTGTGAATCGGTCTGGCGAATAGCGATCAGCCCGATCAGTGGCGCCTCGTCTTGCATCTGAATCTCTACAAGCCGAACTGGCATTCGACGGCGTGTGGCAAAGAGCCCGCCCGCTGGATACGTAACGCCCAAGTCATCGTAGAAATTATTGAGGCTCATTGTGATCGACTGCCCAGCCCGAAGTGATGGCATCGAGGCACTGAAACGCTGGTTGATCCACATGGTTGCCGCTTGCCAACTTCGAGCAGTCGAGTTGACCACGGTGATGTCCGTCCCATCTCGAAAGACCTCCACTGGAATTGTGTCGGTCGAGTGCAGTTCATATGGATAAGCCCCTCGCGCCCGCGATGGATCAAAATCCGGGGTGTGGCACCCAGCCAGAAGCAACGCAGACAGCATCAAGACATATCGCATGACTGGCCATCCTAGCAGGGCATTGCTTTGGACCGCCTTGGGGGCGACAATGGCCAGTCGCCCATGTCCACACCCGCCCCACCCATCGAGAGGCCCTCGATCGCCATTGATCGAGATATCCAAGCCTTCGCCGCATCGGTCGTGGTTGATCCCCGCATTCCCGCGACGGTTCCCAGGTTCGATGCACCGTTCTTTCAGGCGGGCCTCGCGGGCTATTCCGATGGCGCCATGCGACTGATTGCCAGGCGGCACGGCTGTCCATTCTGCGTCACCGAAGCCTTGCTCGATCGCACGCTCATCAGCGGAGGCAAGGGCCGCGCCAAAGAAGACCCAGAATTACTCCGCGAAGAGTGTGGGCTAGGCGATGTCGCCGAGAATCGTCTGGCGGGTTTGGAGGACCACCCCATCGCCGGGCAGGTGATGGGTACCGATCCAGAAGAAATGGCACGCGGGGCTGAGATACTCGTATCACTTGGGCATGACGTCATCGACGTCAACCTCGCCTGCCCGGTCAAGAAAGTCCGTAAACGCAAACGAGGCGGGCACTTTTTAACAGCACCAAATGAAGCACTCGATGTGCTTCGCGCTGTTCGTGACGCGGTGCCCAAAACCATGCCATGCACGGTCAAGATGCGACGCGCTTGGGACGACACGCCGGAGATGGCTTCCAACTTTGAACGCATATTTGATGGTGCATATCAGATGGGCTATGCCTGGGCAACCGTCCACGGTCGCACCGTGGAACAGAAATACAACGGGCCATCCAAATGGCCTTTCCTTGTGGATCTCACGAACCGGTTCGACGATCGTGTCATCTTTGGAAGCGGCGACATCTTCGAAGTCGCTGACATCTTCCGCATGCTTCGTGATACTGGCGTGCAGGGCGTGAGCGTAGCCCGCGGCTGCATTGGCAACCCGTGGATCTTTCGCCAAGCAAGGCAACTCATGGCAGGCGAGTCGCCGAAAGCGCCAACCCAAACACAGCAGCGTCATGCGCTCATTGACCACTTCCGATTGTGCATGAGTTTGCATGGCGAGGGTGGCGCGTCACGCATGATGAGGAAATTCGGCATTCGTTTCTCAGTGCACCACGAACAGTCTCAGGATGTTCGCAAGGCCTTTATCGCCGTGCATTCAGCACGAGACTGGAAGCAGGTTTTGGATCGGTGGTACCCGGTGGAATCGATGGACGACGGTTGAGTACCGCCCAATCACTGATCGGCTATAAGCACACGCCGAATGGCCGCGCGTTGACCTTCGGTCAAGCCGCGCTGAACACAGTCAAGAACTTCCTGAGCAAGCAGCGATCGTTCCCCGCTGTTTCGGAGATACTGCATCCGAAGCTGCGATGCCTTTTCTATGCCCGCGGCAGCCTCATGCGCCAAATCAACGCCAATGGCACGGCCCTCTCGGAGCAATCGAACAGCTTCTACGCGAAGTGACTCCAGAGAGTCTTGGGCCTGAGCGAGACAACGTGCTGCGTCATCCTGCTGTGTCTGGGAACCATTGGCGATAACCCATCTCGCGGCAACTTCGGCGTCGATATTTCCGCTGACATCTGGAAAGCACGCTTGTCTGACACGCCGTCGCCACGTGGCAGCCGCCTCAGAGCCCTTGGTTTGGGCAACAACCACCGCAATCGCATCCATGCCAGCATCGTGTACCCGCATGCGGTCAAGCCAACCCTGGGCCGCTTGCTTGCCAAGTTGCTCACGAACAGATGTTTGCCGCTGAAGCGAGGCCACATCGTCAGCAAGTCGTCGCTGACGTACCGCCAGTGCGTCCTCCTTAGCAAAGTGTGCCGCGGCGATTTTCCACTGTTGGAGGGCTTCGTCCAGTTGTTCTGGCGGCAGACCATCCAGTTCTTCTGTCTGACCCGCTTCGATCAGCCTCGCAAGGTCCACAAGCGCGTCATTGCTGGACTCACGGAGGAATACCCGGCGATGAAACTGCGCGATGGCATCGCGCTGCGCCTCGGGAGTCAATGGAGAAATCAGTGTGGCCCACTCAACGAGTTCCGCGAGTTTCCCATCTGCAACGGTCCATGATGCCTGTACTGCTGTACGAAGTGATAAGCGGATACCCCGTAATTCTTCTGGGGAAATGCGAATACGCCCGTCGATGGCCGAATCGAGTCGCTGACGATCGTCAGCTCTCTGTTGCCCAAGTTCTACAAGCACACTACGCATGGAATCGGCGTAGTCATCCATGAGCATCGACGCCGTGTCGGCATCCTGATCGGTCAGCCCCAACTCGTCCATCAGCAACCGAAAGTCTGGCGGTGTGACCACTGGTTCGATGCCAGCAAGTCGGTAGTCAACTGCGGTGTTGCCCGGGGAGCCATGGGCGATTATCGCGGTAGCCAGAATGGTGCCCATCAACATGCCGTTTAGTGTAGCCCGGTATTCGCAGCGTGGCGACTGTCAGGCTGATCGCGGAAGATAGGCGTTGACAACATCCCGCAGTTGAGAGCGGTCGATATGTGTGTAAATCTGCGTTGTGGCGATATTGGAGTGTCCAAGTAATTCTTGTACAACCCGCAGGTCTGCACCGCCAGCGAGCATGTGTGTAGCGAAACTGTGTCGAAGCATGTGCGGGTGCACATCACCAAGTTCCGCTCGTACCGCCAGTCGGCGAATGATCTGCCAGATAGCAACTCGCTCCAGAGGGCGGCCGGTATTGGAAAGCAGTAGTCGTGATTGGTCGCGACCATCATCAAACCGCGCAAGCGTCGGTCGAAGGTGTTGGCCATATTCGTTGATCGCGTTAATAGCTGCTTCACCAAGCGGCACCAATCGCTGTTTGTCGCCCTTTCCGGTCACAAGAAGCACGCGAAGTTCTCGCTTCCAATCACAGAGCGATAGGGTGCACACTTCACTGGCGCGAAGGCCGCCCCCGTACATGATTTCCACCATCGCCCGATCTCGCTGCCAGAGTCGTCCGCCAGTATCAGGCGACGCCGCCTGAATAAGTGTCCGCATCTTGTTGGGAGACAAAACGCCTGGTAACCGTTTCCACTGCGTGGGTGGCACGAGCGGTCCTGCCGGCGTGCGATCAATGCGACGCTCTGACTCCATCCACTTGAAGAACATGCGAATTGTTGAGAGGTGCCGGGCGATACTGCTGGGCTGCATGCCCCGTTCGCGATGAAGGGACTGCACATGCGCAGCTAGGTCGCGGGGCCCCACTGCATCAGGGGTGGCAATGCCCGCATCCGCGAGATCGCCAATCAGATCGCGGAGATCACGTTCGTACGCGTCAAGTGTCGCGGGGGACAAGCCGCCCTCGACTCGCAGCCACGTGAGGAAGTCACGAACCGGTTGGTCGAAGTCGGTGGGCATGAGCGTTGGTAACCGCGACGCAAATAGCCGAGACGGTGATGACGACAGGTGTCGGTGGAGGTCCGGCGGCTCCGAACTGCACTTGTAACTGGGCATGGGCGTTGCATTGCCGGTGTGCGTCCGAGAAACACGTATCCAAGGCCTCGCCGAAACGATCCAAGCGGAATCGATCGCCACAACACGCGTGTCCGGCGTCTACGTAGGGGCAACAATCTCTTTCGGGGGCGTCCATGCCAGAAAGTGCTATCGGTCAAGGGGCAACATCAGCAGCAATCACCGCCGGAGTGGCTCACCAAGCAGCCCCCACCACACACGCACTTGCAGAGCCGGACTCCATTGAGGAAATGAACCTGGCTCATTGCCCAATCTAGTGTAAGTCTCTCTCACACAAAGAGATACGATCTTTCACTTTGGGTTTCTTCTCGACAGCAGAGGAGCCCTGTAACCGGTTGGAAAATATGTGGTTATGGGATTCTAAAAATTAGAACCGTAAAGAGCCTATGGGAGATTTAGGTGAAATGGAGGGTGCGGGAGAAGAAGCCGGTTCCTGCGGCGTCTTTGACCATTTGAAGGGTTTGTTCGGTAGCGAGGTTGGCTCTGGCGGTGCCCTCACGGAGGATATCGAGCACTACAGCGTCGTCTTCGTAGCCCGTACGCCGTTCACGCATTGGGTCAAGCAACGCATTGATCGCATCAGCCACGAGCATTTTGACTTCGCCATCGCCAATATTGTCGCCCCGCTCATACCGATCGCGGATGTCGACTTTGGTCGCCTCGCACTCCACAAACACGTTCAGGTACTGGAATAAAGGGTTCTTCTCCGGATCGACAATGCCTGGATCGTTGGGCTGGCGACTGTCCTGGCCCGTATAGATCTTGCCAATCTTCTTCTTGACCTGTTTAGGAGTGTCGGTGAGGTGGATGGCATTTCCCAGCGACTTGCTCATTTTGTTGACGCCATCTGTCCCGATGAGCCTACCTACGTCGCCAACATCGGCCACTGGCACTGGAAATACGCCGCCGAGTTGTTCGTGTTCCTCGTCTGGAGCCTTATCGGGAACACCGCAGTACATCTTGTTGAATCGCCTGGCCACTTCGCGTGTGAGTTCCAAGTGCGGAACCTGATCTTCACCCACCGGAACACTGTGGGCACGGAAGGCGAGAATGTCAGCCGTCTGGCCCACCGTGTAGAGCGGAAAACCGAATGAATAGTTGTCCGCCAGCCCCTTGATCTGCAGTTCATCCTTGAGGGTTGGATTGCGCATCACGCGGTTGAACGGAAGCAACATAGCGAACAGGTACGTCAACTCCGACAGTGCCGGTGTCTCACTCTGCAGAAAAATAGCCGCTTTGGATGGATCCACGCCCATGGCCAGTGCATCGCGAGTGACCTCAATGCAGTCTGCATGAATGTCCGCTGGCCGGTCGGCCCGCGTCGTATACGCATGCAGATTGGCAATCAAAAAGAAGCAGTCATGCTTCGCTTGCAACTCCACCCGCCGCTTGACAGACCCGACCCAGTGGCCGATGTGAAGATTGCCAGTAGGTGTGTCGCCTGTGAGGATGCGTTGTCGTTCTGGCATATGCCCAGAGGATACCCCAGACCTCTAAGGTTAGATCCATGGCACAGCCAGCACGATGTTGCCGGCATTGAATCCGACGTGCATAGTGATAGACGCTGTGAGGCGGCCGGTGCGGGCGTAGGCCCAGCCAAAGCCCAGTGATAAGACAAATAGCGCCATGAGCGCGTGATTGTCAACGGCGCCCACGTGCATGGCCGTAAAGATCAGGCTCGTCAAAATGACGGCGTGCCAGTGCGTACCGCGATGAAGCAGGCGAGCCCGCCGAAGCGACTCTTGCAACAGTCCCCGATACAGCACTTCTTCCACGACGCTAGGCAGAATGGCGATACTGATGGCCGCCGCCCACGCGCCAGCATCGGGAGGGGCATCGATGAGTTGCTGCAGCGTGCCATGAGCAATCTGCGAGGGCGCTTCTCCGGTGAACCACTCGTGCGCCATCGCCCCAATGCGCGCCACAGCATGCGTCATCGGCCAGAACAACAGCAGCCCAATGACCCCGACACAAGCCGCGTACAGACGTGATGGGCGCCGATCGGGGCACACCGCACCACGTCGGGGCATGCGACGATCTGTGCCCATGTCCGAAAGTTCGATCCAATTGCGAATCAACGGAAGGCACGCCACAACCGATAACTGTGCCGCCCACGCCATGAGCATCACCGGCAAGAGATCCACAATGCTCGCGTCGGCCAAGTTGATCGCCTGCCATTTTGCCGCAGCCACCGAGACGATCATTCCGCTGAGAAGTGCCAGCAGAAAAGTCGTAATGCCCGTGATGGGTCGAAATCTCCATGGACGAATGGGGCCCCGGCCAAGCTTGCGCCACGGAGTGCCTGCGAAAACGACAGCAGCCGCACCACCGATCACCAACCACAGCCACCCACCGGCAATAGGCCACTCGGCGCTTCCCTCTGGCGGAGGCGGTTGTATAGTCGCGCCTGAAGCCCACGCGGCTTCATTCAACGCTATGACCACTCCACCGACACTCCAAGACATCGTCGCCCACAAACGCGAAGAAGTTGATGCGCGTCGACGCATCCTGTCGCTTGATGAACTCAAGCAACAGGTCGCCGATTCGCCCCCCGCCCGCAACTTCTTCTCCGCTGTGGCCAGTGGAAATGGACCCGGCGGCATCAATGTGATCGCCGAGGTCAAACGGCGCAGCCCGTCGGCCGGGGAGATCCGATCGGATTTCGACCCGGTGGACATCGCCCTACAGTACGAAAGCGCGGGCGCCGTTGCGATCTCATGCCTGACCGATGAGCGATTCTTCGGTGGATCGCTCGACACCATCGCCGCAATCCGATCTCGCGTCAGAATCCCGGTGCTCCGCAAAGACTTCCTGATCGACCCTTGGCAAATCTGGGAGGCCCGCGCAGGGGGCGCAGACGCCATTTTACTCATCAGCGAGTGCCTGTCTGAGGGGCAACTGCTGGACATGATGATTTTGTCCCACGAATTGGATATGACGGCCTTGGTGGAAGTTCATGGCGTCGAGCGGCTGCTCCAAGTACGCCAGCACATTGGATTCCCTCATCCTGGCTACATGCTACTGGGCATCAACAACCGCAATCTTGACACGATGACTACCGACCTCTCGCACACCCTGCGAATGCTCGAACTGATCGAGGAGCACCGCGACATACTCGTGTGTGAATCGGGTATCAAGACCCCTGACGATATCGAGCGTCTGAGCCGGCACGGCGTACGGAGATTCCTAATCGGTGAGTCCCTGCTTCGCCATGAAAGCCCAGGCCAAGCACTTCGAGACCTTCTAGGCACGCCTTGGGCGTAACCGATCTCGCAGGGCGTTCTGGTTTATCCTGACCGCCAATGGCACTTATTGAACTTCAACGCACTGACGGTATCGCGCTGGTCGAACTGAACCGACCCGAGAAGCGTAACGCCCTCTCGCCCGACCTCATCGCGGCGCTCCACGACACACTTGATGTACTCGAATCCGATGCCACATTGCGAGTGGTCATCCTTGGCGGAATAGGGAAGTCCTTCTGCGCGGGGATGGACCTCAAAGGCGTTTTGGACGATGCCCCCGCAATGGGCGACATGCTGCACGCGCTGGCGATGGCCACAGGACGGTTGCGGCGGCTTCCTGTACCGACCATTGCACGCGTGCACGGTGCTGCAATCGGCGGAGGGTGTGGCCTTGCAGCTGTGACAGATCTAGCTGTCACACATAAAACCGCGAAACTTGGATACCCAGAAGTGACCCTTGGCGTGTGCCCGGCGGTCGTAGCACCGTGGTTGATCCGAAAGATTGGCGCTGGTCCCGCGCGAGCGATGTTGCTTCGCGGGGGGACGCATGATGGCACTACCGCACTGGCCATGGGACTCGTCGACCGAGTCGTGCCTCGCGAGGAACTTGATGATGTCGTCATGACGATGGCACGGGACCTTGCCAAGGGTGGGCGCGACGCCATCGCCGTCACCAAACAGTGGGTCAATGAACTCGATGGCTCAATTGACAATGAGATGCTGAGCCGGGGCGCGAGACTGTCGGCCCAAGTGATTGCTGGCGACGAAGCCCAATCACGGCTGCGCCCGCTCTTTGGCCCCAAAGACGCATGATTCACTCGGGATCGAGGGGGTGATGATCTTGATTTGTGCCGTAACCTACTTCTAATACGCCTTTTCTGATTCCAACGGGTCGTCCACATACCCACCTCTGAGTCGCAAAAAAGGGCACTTTCTGCTACCATGGAGTCTTGCCATAAATTCGGACCACTTGGTCTACATTATGGCTTCGCCCAAAAATCGCCGGTGCCAGCCGTCGAAGCATGACTCAACGCGGATGCACGCCTCGGACGATGTGGTTGCCCTCGCACCCAAACAGAGCACACAGGACCTGACCCATGACAACAACCGCCTCCACCCAGCCGCTGACCGTAGAACGCGACAGCCAAGGCGTGGCGACATTGTGGCTCGACGCGCCCCACCAGCCAGTTGTTGTGTTCGATCGCAGTTTGCTTGCGAGACTTAATCAAGCCATTGACACGCTGATCAATGATCCGCCATCAATGGTGATCATTCGCAGTTCGTGCAGCCGTGTGTGGGTCGCTGGGGCCGATCTCAAGGAGATCAACAGTCTGGATGATGAGATGCTCGATCTCTATCTCGCCGACGGACAGCGGACCTTCGCTAGGCTCTCGAACTTGCCCTTCCCGGTCATCGCCGCCATCGACGGCGCCGCACTTGGCGGCGGGCTGGAACTTGCCCTGCACTGTCACGGCATCGTTGTCAGCCGAATCAATGCCAAAGACAAACCGTACCCAGTGGGACTTCCCGAAGCGGGGCTCGGCCTGGTTCCGGCATGGGGCGGTACGCAACTTCTGCCCGCACGTGTCATGCCATCGATCAGCGTGACGGCCATCGCAACTGGCACACCCTTCAAGAGCGATAAGCTTCCCGAAGGACTGGCTGATATCATCGTCGACCGTCCCGATGAACTCGATCAAGCCGCCCGCATGATCGCCGACACGATTGAGATTGAAGACCTCCCCCACTCGGTCAGTTCATGTGACAACGAAGAATCCATCCTCGCAGCCGTCGATCATGTGCGCCACGCCCATCGCTCCGATGAAGCTTCCGGTGTCGTCGCCCATTGCGTTTCCACCGGCGTTAAGTACGGGCTTGCTGCTGGACTTGGCCAAGAGCGAGAAGGCCTTGTATCGCTGCGCAACACCGAACATACCACCACTAAACTTCGTGAGTTTCTCAACTTAAACGGCTGACCAATCCCAGACAGGAACCTATTTTATGTCCAAGCAATCACTTGCTGACAGCCTAAAAAATGTCTCCGAGAAGGACCGCAAGCAAATCCGGGATGCCGAGGAAATGCTTGGCCCCGATCCGACCACAATGGGATTCATCAAGAATCTCTTCTGGGGAAACTACCGAGAAGAGCTCATTTTCCCGTTTCCGGACATCTCAGCCGATGAGGTTGCGCGATGCGATCAGATGCTCGCCGAACTCGACGACTATTTCCGCAACGAACATCCCTCCTTCGAGATCGATCGCGACCAAGAGATCCCGCACTGGTGCATCAAACGACTCTTTGAGATAGGTGTGATGGGCATGATCGTTCGCCAGGAATATGGCGGTGGAGGCTTTGGAGTCACGTCATACAACCGCGTACTCGAGCGGATCGGCCGCTCGTGTGGATCCACGGCGGTCATGGTGTCTGCGCACCAGTCAATTGGCTGTGGCGCCATCAGCCTCTTTGGAACCGAAGAACAAAAGAAGTACTGGCTTCCACGAATCTCCCGAGACATGCTCAGTGCCTTCTGCCTATCTGAACCTAATGTCGGCTGCGATGCCGGTGCACAGGAATCACGGTGTGAGGTCTCAGAGGATGGCGAGTACTACATCCTCAACGGTGAAAAGAAGTGGGCAACATCCGCGGCGCTCTCTGGGATGTTTACAGTCATGGCCAGACAGCGAATCGCAGACCCACGAACAGGCAAAGAAAAAGACAGGGTCACCGCGCTGATCGTCACACCGGATATGGAAGGCGTCGACATCTACAGCCGAAATCGATCCAAGTGTGGTATCCGTGGCACTTGGCAAGCCCGTATTCGATTTACCAATGTCCGCGTCCCCCGCGCCAACCGGCTGCACAAGGAAGGTCAAGGCCTCAAGGTCGCCCTGACCTGCTTGAACTATGGTCGCTGCACGCTTTCGGCGGGCATGGTCGGTGCTGGCTGGTCGGCCTACAAGCAGGCACTCAAGTGGGCACAACTTCGGTATCAGTTCGATCGCCCCATCGGTGAGTTTGATCTTGTCCGAGACCGACTCGCCACCATGGCGTCCCACTGCTACGCAATGGACGCAATGCTCTACATGACCACTGGTGTGGTCGACCGCGGCGACGAAGACATCATGCTCGAAACGGCCATCTGTAAGGTCTTCTGCTCGGAATTTGGGTTCCGCACCTGCGACAACGCATTGCAAATCATGGGTGGCGAAGGTTACATGACCGAAAGTGTCGTTGAACGATTGTGGCGAGACTCCCGCATCAACACCATCGTTGAAGGTGCCAATGAAGTGATGCACTCCTTCATCTTCGCCTACGGGTCCAAGCAACTTGGTGAGTGGATGATCGGTGTCAAGAACGCCCCGATGAAGCACATGGGTGATGCGGTGAAAATCGGCATGCAACTGTTTCTTGGTGTGCGACCACCAGCACCGTCGATTTCGATGATGCACGAATCGCTTCGTGTACATGCCGATGAAGTTGAGGCGTTGACTCGCGAGTTCAGTCATCAAGTGAAGATGGCATTCAAAGAACATGAAGAACAACTTATTACGCGGCAGATGGTGCAGCGACGACTCAGTTGGTGCGTCATTTGGCTGCATGCACTCTCAAGTGTTCTATCAAAGCATGATCGGGACATCCGAAATGGCCTAGACGGCACTTCGCTAGAACATGACCGGGCCCTCGTCGATCACTGCATGGCAATGGGTGCTCAGGAGATCCGCCACGAAATTCGATCGCTGCGGGTCAATACTGATGACACGATGCAACGCTGTGCCGACGCCGCATGGAGTGAATTGCAGTCTATGCCCCACAGTGAGTACATTGTTCCAGAGAAAACTCCGGTCGATGAGGCGTGTGGAAACGGCTGGAAGGCCGACCAAGAAATGATTCAACAGTTCCATAGCGGATCACTGGCTGTTGAGTTTCAACAACTCTTTGGACAGAATATCTGAAGAAACTCACTGCGATACCGTACCTTTCATGCGGGGAGGAGCGTAGGCCACCATGGACACCTTTGGACGAATGACCGAACTCGGGCACGAGCGTGTGTGCTTTCATCGCGACGCTGAGTCCGGCCTGCGCGCCATCATTGCCATTCATTCGACCAAACTCGGGCCAGCGTTTGGTGGCACTCGTCGCTGGTGTTATGCGACCGAGGAAGAAGCGCTCTACGACGTCATGCGACTCTCAGAAGGCATGTCGTGCAAAGCTGCCTGCGCCGGGCTGCCCATGGGGGGTGCCAAGAGCGTCATTCTGCTTCCAGAGCCAAACTTCGGCGCCACCGAAGCCGAGGCTAGGGCCATGGGTCGCTTTGTAGACACATTCAATGGCGACTACATCGCAGCTGAAGACGTGGGGCTTGACCCTCGATTCATCGACTGGATGGCCTGTGAAACGAACCATGTCATGGGGGGTGAGACCGTATCCCATGGAGGCGACCCATCGCCCTTCACCGCACAAGGCACGTTCAACAGCATGAGAGCATGCCTTCAACACCTCGATCGAGAAGTCAATTTCTCTGGCCTCACTGTTGCAGTGCAAGGACTCGGACACGTCGGCATGGATCTGTGCCGACTGCTCCACGAAGCAGGCGCGTCCCTGCTTGTTGCTGACATCCGCGATGATCGCATGCAGCAAGCCGTCGACACATTTGATGCTACATCCGTTGACCCTCGTTCGATTATCGAAACACAGTGCGATATCCTCGCGCCTTGTGCGCTTGGCGCCATCATCGATGGCAACATAATTCCACGCCTCAAGACAGCCATCATTTGTGGCGCCGCCAACAATATTCTGGTCGACCCCGCCCATGATGCCGCTCTATTGCGAGATCATGGCGTCCTCTATGCACCCGACTTCGTCGCTAATGCTGGTGGGCTCATCTGGCTAGCCGGACTGTGGCTGGGCATGAGCCGAGAAGAACTCGACCACCGCAACGACGCTATTGAACACACCATGCTCGACATTCTCAATGACGCAGCCTCCCATCCGTCGACCTATGCTTCGGCGATGACTCAGGCCCGTTGCCGTTTCGCTTCATGCGACCCAAAGGAGCCCGCACATGCCAGTTGAGTGCGCCTTCGAGACGACCATTGAGTACGTCTCGATTCTCGATGAACATGCCGTCTTTGACGAAAACCTCGGAGAGGGACTTATTCCTGACGAGGATGTGATCGCTATGTACCGACACATGGCCATGTGTCGTCAGTTCGATCACATTGCGTTCAAGTTGCAGCGGTCGGGTCGCATGGGCACATATCCCGAAAATCGCGGACAAGAAGCAACCTCGCTCGGCGGTGCCTACGCCTTGGAAGACACCGATTGGCTTGTCACTTGCTATCGGGAGAATGCTGGGTTGTTCTGGCGTGGTGTGGAGCCGGAAAAAGTCCTTCTCCACTGGATGGGTGACGAGCGGGGCAACAACATCCCGCAGCGTTGTACCCCGCTGGCTATCCCAATTGGGACGCAGATGCTTCATGCAGCCGGCTTGGCCTGGGCCTCGAAATATCGCGATGATGGTGGAATCGCCTGTACGTTCTTTGGTGACGGTGCGACCAGCGAAGGTGACTTCCATGAGGCCATGAACTTCGCAGCCAATCTTGATCTGCCTGTAGTCTTCGTGTGCCAAAACAACTCATGGGCCATCTCGGTACCGACTCACATTCAGTGTTCGGCCCCCACGATCGCCCAGCGTGGGTTGGCCTACGGCATGCACAGCGTGCAGGTCGATGGCAATGACCTCTTTGCAATGGTCAAGGTCATCCGAGATGCAGCCCATCGAGCGCGAACCGAGAATCGCCCAACATTCATTGAAGCGATCACGTATCGGCTTGGGGATCACACCACGGCCGACGACGCTCGTCGATACCGTGATGCCGATGAGGTCGCAATGTGGGAAGCTCGCGAACCAATGATTCGACTTCGAAAATGGCTTGAGCAGCGAGACCTCTGGGACCAAGCCAAGCAAGAAGAACTTGAAGCCACTTGCGTCAAAACAGTTGCCGAAATCGTCGAACGGGCCGAGAGTATTGAGCCTCCGACGACCGAGGACATGTTCAAGTGGCTCTTCGCCGAAACACCACGTGACCTCGCACAACAACAACAGACCATGCGGACCAGTAGTCTCGGTCGCAATCCGGAGCACCCCCGCTCCTGAAGCGAGGAAGATACCAATGGCTAATCTCACAATGGTTCAGGCAATCAATCAGGCACTCGCGCAGGAAATGACACGCGACGACCGCATCCTCCTCATGGGCGAGGATGTTGGCGCCAATGGGGGCGTGTTTCGTGTGACCGAGGGGCTCCACGAACAGTTCGGCTCGGATCGTGTGGTTGACACGCCGTTGGCGGAGTCGGGCATCATCGGTACGGCCATCGGTCTGGCCATGGCTGGACTTCGCCCCGTTCCGGAAATTCAATTCGAAGGCTTTCTTGGGCCGGCCTATGATCAGATCTGCACACACGCCGCTCGCATGCGAACACGCACACGAGCCGGCTTAACCGTCCCACTGACCATTCGTGTGCCAGTAGGCGGTGGGATCCACGCACCCGAACTCCACAGCGACAGCCCCGAAGCGATCTACTCGCACCACCCGGGCATCAAAGTCGTCATGCCCTCCTCGCCCTACGATGCCAAGGGCTTGCTCACCAGCGCCCTGAGAGACCCAGATCCGGTGATCTTCTTCGAACCCAAACGCATCTATCGAGCATTCCGTGAGGAAGTCCCTGAAGATGAATACACCGTGCCCATTGGTGAGTCTCGCATCGTCCGCGAGGGAGAAGAAATGACGATGGTGTCATGGGGCGCCACAGTCGTTCAGTGTATGAATGCCATTGCAGAGTCAGGCCGTGACATCGAACTGATCGATCTGCGAACCATCAACCCGATGGACTTTGCGCCCATCGCCAAGTCTGTCGAGAAAACGGGGCGTGCGGTCATCTGCCATGAGGCACCTCGAAATTGTGGCGTTGGCGCTGAACTCGCCGCTCGCATCATGGAGGATTGCTTCCTCTACCTCGAAGCGCCAGTGCAACGTGTTGCTGGATTTGACACGATCATGCCGTATTACAAACTCGAACTCGAATACCTGCCCGATGCCCAGCGTATCGGCCAGGCGATCGCCGAAACTGCGGCATACTGAGCCCAAGAGACACGCCACATGGCTACCAAACAACCAGACGATCGTTCCTATTTCATTCTTCCAGATCTGGGCGAAGGTGTCGCCGAGGCTGAGTTGGTCAAGTGGCGAGTCGCTGCAGGTGATACCGTCGAAGAACACCAAACCCTCGCTGAAATGGAGACCGACAAAGCACTCGTTGAGGTGCCCAGCCCCTGGAGTGGCACCATCAGTGAACTCCATGGCAATGTTGGTGACATCATTCTTGTTGGCAAAAAACTCGTCAGCTATGGACAGGCCGTCACCTCCACTCCCAAACCAATCCACGCCCCAGACCCTGTTGCTGCTACCCAAGCGACCTCCGAGGATGCCGGAACCGTTGTTGGCAATGTCAGCGAAACACTGTCGGTCCCGGCAGGATTCCAGCGGAGTCCTGTAACAACAACAACGACCACCGCAGCGAGCAAGGCCCTTGCCACTCCCGCCGTACGTCGCATCGCGCGTGACTTGAAGGTGGACATCAACCGTGTTCCAGCAACAGGTCGCGGAGGACGTGTCAAGGCATCCGACGTGCAAGCACACGCATCGCCAGCGGAGGTGATTGCCCAACCCGCAGCCGTCTTGCAGCCAGCCGCCGAAACAATCGACATGCCCATCGCCACTCGCGTGACCACGCCCATCGAAGGCGTCGCTCAGCGTATTCCCATCCAAGGCGTACGGCGAAAGATCGCCCAAGCACTACATCACTCGGTTCAAACGGCCGTGCACTTCACTGTAGTCGACGAAGCCGACGTCACTGAACTTGATCGCCGCCGCGAGGCATTCGAAGAATTGCTAGGCCAGCAACTGAGCCTGCTTCCATTCGTTATGGCCGCCATCTGCAAAGCGCTCAAACTTCATCCGATGATCAACGCAACCGTCGATGACTTTATCGAGGAAATCCAGATCCGAAGCGTAATCAACATCGGATGCGCTGTCGACACCGACCACGGCCTTATGGTGCCCGTCATCCACAACGCCGACGAACTCAGCGTAGTACAACTCGGACAACGCATCAGAGAGTTGGCTCGTGGATGCCGCGACCGCACGATTGACCGCGAATTACTCTCCGGTGGCACATTCACAATCTCCAATGTGGGGAGTTATGGCGGTATGTTTGCCACCCCTATTATCAACTATCCAGAAGTCGCCATTTTGGGCGTCGGTCGTGCCAAGGAGCGTGTCTTGACCAATAATGGCGCCTTCTATGCTGGCAAGGTACTTCCATTAAGCATGTCCTGTGACCACCGCATAGTGGATGGGGCCAAGTGTGCCCGATTCCTCAACACAGTAGTTGGACTCATTGAGGAACCAACCAAGTTCCTGCCAAGCGTCTAAGACCTATCGGTCCAGCACATCAAGCTCAAACCAATCGCCCACAGCATGCACCTGCACGACGGGAGTATCGGGTTCGTGGTCGAGCACCACTGTCCATGACTCGTCGGCGGCGCGTTCCAATACCGATCGCTTGGTGAGCATGTTCTGGTAAGGCAACATGTCGTAGCCCATGCTGTATGGCGGACCAACGTGATGCCGCGTGGGCATGACATCACCGGGGAAGCACACGACACCGTCCGGTGTGTCAACCAGAACTGCTTGCTGTCCCCACGTATGCCCTGGCACGGGCCACACCCGAATGCCGGGCATGACACATTGTTCGCCCGAAAGTAGGTTGACATGCTCTGCGATTGGATCAAGATGCGACCGCAGATACGTGCCACTCATCGTCGACTTGCCCGCCAACGCATCATCCCATTCCACACCCTGCACATGTACCGTCGCGTTTTTAAATGTGCGATTGAGCTGATTGTCTTTTCCAAGCTGCGTCAGGCCGCCCGCGTGATCGAAGTGCAGGTGCGTCACCAAGACGTCATCTATTTCGTCTGAAGCCACATTCACCTCATCAATGGCATCAACAATGGTCCGCTGCTCGATCGCGAAAATACTGCGTTCTTTGTCTGACCATTTATCACCGCACCCGGTTTCGACGAGCACCGTGCGGCCGCCACGCTCGAGCACCAGACAGTTTGTTTGCAGCCCAATGCGATTGCGCTCATCTGGCACGCTCAGCTTCGACCACAGGCCACGAGGCACCACACCGAACATGCTGCCGCCATCGAGTCGAAGTGCGCCCGCCTGCACGACCTTCCAGTTCCACATCACTGTCATGGGCCGCGCTCCATTTCATCTGCTTGACGAACCCGATACACCCTCACGCGAGGGGCCGCGTGCACTTGCTCAAACAAGTCGGAATCGTACTGGCCCAAAACACCCATTTGCACTGCATTGGTACGTACCGCAGAGTCATTTGCTAGCAGCATGGTCTTCGCCTGTGGAAGCAAAATGAGATGCAGAGACCGTGCATCATGAGGGGAGTCGTCAGCAGCTAGCACACCGGTGTCTGTCAATCGCACGCGCAATTCGCCGCTTCCCGGACGCGTCGGTGCGTGCGTGCGGCCATCTTGGTCCACGGTGACCACCGTGACGGTTTGGAATTGCACCTCTTGTTCGCGGCCGTCGGGCAATTGTAAATATGTATGTCCGCCGTGCGGATCGACAATGAGTTTAAGTTTGGGGTGCATCCATCGACCATCGGCCATCTCAACCATGCCCTCACCGAGCACGGTTCTCAGTGGGGATGAGGACACACTCGCTGCTTGGCCATACTCTGCGATCGGGTCGACATAGGCCGCTGTCTCAATGGGCAGGTACATCCACACATCACGACTGACCGGAACCACTTCGAGCGATCCTGCTCGTGCGGAACTGATCAATGCGCCAACCCTCGCTGGTGAATCTTCGCCGCCCACGTGATCGAGCATCGCGTGCACCGCAGGTCTTCTGCCATCGCCAATGGTTCCTGCGAGCGCGCGAGCGAGTGATGCTGCTTCTGTAGGGGAGTCTGATGCAAGCATGCGACTGATGAGCAGGACGTCATCGGTCATTCGGCCCGGGTGCAGGAGCGCATGCCTGTCAGCGTAGAGCGCAACGGCCGTTCCCCAGTCCCACCACGTCGCCACAATGTCTTCAGGCGAGGAGTGCTGCTTCAGACTCTTCAGCCCCGCAATTTCACCTCGCGTCAAAACTGTTCGGCCAGGGAATGTCAGCGCCGCGACAACCGATGGGAGCAGAACGACTAACAGCATCACCATCGCCAGTGTGGTTCGTAGGACATGCGTTCTGTTCATAGGCTGTGAACCAACACATCGTGCGGCCACTTGGAAAACCAACCATGAGAGCCCGATGGCTGCAGGAACCACCCCCCACTGAGCAAATCGAATGCCACCAACAATGGAGAACAAACCAAACAGCACCAGCGAGGCCATCATCCACGCACGGGGATACTTTCGACACGCCGCCAACCACCCGATGAAGGCCACGAGCGAGAGCGGCCACAGGCCCAATATTTGGCGTCCCAGCAGCGGGAGCGAGGCCGGTTGCATCTCCAGAATGGACCGTCCATGAATGAGGTCGTGGTCAATCGCAGCAATCGCCCCGCTGGCCAGGCGACCGTCTCCGCGTGGGATCCCCAGATACAACTCCAGTTGCGCCATCACAATATTCCATGGCAGGATCGCCACTCCCACGACCACAGCAGCGCCCAAGCCAGTGATGACCAGCCACACCGGAACCCGGCGATGATTCACGACCGCCACGGCCACGATCAGTCCACACACCACCAAGAGCCACAACACGGGGTGCTGGCCCAACCAGTTGCCCATTGAAAGTGGGGAGACCGCCGCAGCCATCGCAATAATTGCCGTGAATCTCCACGCGACACCATTGCCTCTTCGGCGAATGAGTTCTACGACGGCCATGACAAAAACAGCCAGTCCCAGTATCGCAAGACCGCGCGCGTAGACAAACGGGAACACCATGATCAGCAGTGACAACACACTCAACCGCAGCGTGGTAGGACGAGACACAGACGCCATGCCCGCCCAGATAATCAAAGCCATTGCAGTCACCGACAGCATGTCGTGGTCCCATGAACCGGCCATCGTTCGTTGGTAGTAGGCTGGCGCCGCCACAGCAAGCAAGGCGGCGCCGAACCCCATCGCAGTAGATCCCATCTGACGACCAATCAATACCAATGGCACCGCCAAAAGGCTGCCCAGAAGCATCGGCCCCCACAGCATGAGTTGATCCAGTGAAATGGGAAGCAATTGCAAGGCTGCAACGCCCAGCACGTGCACCATGCCATCGAGGTCCGGTAGTGCTGGAAGCCACGGAATGTGATCGATGGCCTCAACACCATGATGCTTGATCGACACCGCATGCCAAAGTGCATCGGGGGTCGTGGGCTGCACCGCACCGTTCCACTGATAGTCCTGAGAGACCTCCGCAATGGCTACCCACTGCCATCGAAGTGCGATGCCAAAAATAACGGCAATGCAAATGGCCACGATGCTCCCAACAACGCGCCTCGAACACATCATGGTGCTGTGCCTTCGATCGCGGGCTGTGTAGTGGATCGCACCCGGAAGACGCGAGCATGCGGGCTGACATACAACTGCTCAAAGAGCGACTCATCAATCAGACCAAGCACGCCCATCCGAATCGCATTGGTCGCCATCGCTGCATCATTAGCGATGATCATGGTGGCGGCTTGGGGGAAAATCAAGAGGTGCAACTGTGATGTTGGGTCAGGCTTGGTAGTCGATGTTGTCATGCCTCCTTTGGAGGCGATAACCCAAGGGCCACTCGTCCCGCCTCCGCCTTGTCCTAGTTGAGTCACACCATCGTCCGTGATGTTCACACTGGTGACACTCGCCAGACGAACAGGCGTAATGCGTCCGCCAGCACCCACAATGCCAGGCTGCCCCGTTTTTGCTTCAATCCCGATACCGCCCTGCTGTGTCACGAGCCAGCCATTTCCCGCAGATTGCATGTCGCGAAACATTCCTAGTACCAAAGGGGCAGCAGGCGTATCCCTTTGATGAAGGCGATTGCGACTGAATGATGCGATGGGCTGAAGGATCGACACTTCCTGAAGTGGCATGTAGATCAGCACGTTGTTGGTGATGCTGGTATCGCCCGCTTCTCCCGCAGTGATCGCTGCGATGGCCGATGCCGCATCGGTGTCCTGTCCAAAGCCCGCTTCGTCCAGTGCTGCGTGAAAGGCCGGTCGCAATCCACGCTCATTGGCCGCCGCCAAAGAGAGTGACAAGCGAGCTGCTTCCAGCTGTGAATCCGACGTCAGAATTCGACTGATTGCGACGGCATCATCCGACACATAGGCAGGGTGCACAAGTACATCACGGTCTGCGTAGTACCACACGCCCGTTCCGTAGTCCCACCACGCCAGCACCAGATCGTCTTGCTCGGAGTTCGCATTGATGGCCTCAAACGCTTCAATTTCTGGCTTGGAAAAGATCGTGCCCACCTTGAACGCCAGCGCGTGGGCGATACTCGGCCATGCCAAAGCGGCGCATGCCAATACGCCCACCACGGCCAGCGCTGGCCTTCGCCACAAGCGGTCCGAAGAAGTATCGGTAAGCCAACGCAAGGCAACAAACACACAGAAGGCCACACCCATTGCGGCGGGAACGGTTCCCCATGTGGTGAATCGAAGCCCACCTGGAATGGAGAAGAATGCAACGGCCGCCAAGGGTGCCAGCACAATTGCTGCTGGCGAGGCAATACACAACAGTAGGAACCCGATGATGGCAAAGACCGCCAACCACGAGGCGCCGATGATTCGCCATCC
>CAZGFN010000018.1:0-4278 GCA_964524945.1 uncultured Isosphaeraceae bacterium | reverse complement strand
CCGCTATCGATGCGAACCACATCCACGGCGCTGCGGTCATTCGATTGCCGTTTGAAAGTGGACTCAAGGCGGCCGCCAGAATGATCACGACCAGTGCCACCAGTGTTGCCGTATTGCGTTGATGAATCAACACGCGCATGACGGCCCAAGTCACCACCAACGCGACGACAATGGCAATCCCCTTGGTGTAGACCAATGGGAACAAAAACACCGCCAACGCTGCTGTCAGCAACCAACCGCGCGTGCCACGCGCATCAACTTCCATCAAGAGCCACGCGATCATGGCTGCCCCGCTGACCGAGAGCATGTCGTGGTCGTAGTAGCCAGCCATTGACCGTTCGTAGTAATTGACTGCCACAACCGCCAAAATCGATGCGCCAAAGCCCATCCATGTGCTTCCAAGGCGTCGTCCGATTAGCACCACGGGAATGGCAATCAGTGAACCCAGAATAACCGGGAACCACAAGACAATTTCATCGGTCGTCATCCAGCCAAGCCGACGCATACCAATACCAATCAGGTGAATCACACCATGGTGATTGAGTAGTGGCATCGCCTCGGTCACACCCTGCAGGCCACCCTCCCCGTGACGAATAATTGCAGCGCCGTGGAAGAAGGAGTCCTGAGTCGTGGGTTGAAGATGCCCATTCCACTTAAACGCTTCAACCTGATCGGCCCAATTGATCCACGCCCCGCGAATGACAACTCCGATGACCACCGCCACCACGCATAAGAGAAGTACGCCCCACCACGGACATCGATCGGGAACCGGGCGAAGGCAGGCTGCGCCGGTCCACACACCCACCCCATCACCCTGCTTGACCATTCAGGCGGTCACTGTCGCATGAGCTCGCACGAAGGAAACGATCGTCTCGGCTACGCGGGTCAGTTGATCATCGCTCATCTCACAATAGATCGGCAGCGCAATGCTCTGAGCCGCTGCAGTTTCAGAATGCGGGAGGACTGTGTCCCCCAAAGATGCAAAGCACTCCTGCTGATGCAGTGGAACAGGGTAGTAGACGTCGTGCCCAATCTTCTCATCGGCCAGATGGGCGCGGAGGTCTTGGCGAACCGACCCAGGCACGCGAATGATGTATTGGTTGTAGATGTGCGCCGCTGGAGCACTTGGCTCAGCAGGAATCAGCAGTGGGAGCGATGCGTCGTCAAGCCCACATGTCGTGTCTGCTGCACCCGCTTCCCTGAAGAGTCGGTTGTAGAAGTTCGCATTGCTTCGGCGACCGTCAGCCCACCCGTCGAGATACGCCATCTTGATGCACAACACCGCAGCTTGCAACGCATCGAGGCGACTGTTCATGCCGACCTCGCGGTGATAGTACTTGGGCTCCATGCCGTGATTGCGGAGACGGCGGAGGTGATCCGCCATGTCTGGGTCGTTGGTCGTCACGAATCCGCCATCGCCAAAGCCACCGAGATTCTTGGATGGGAAGAAACTAAAGCAACCCGTCGTGCCACGTGAACCGGTGCGGGCGCCGCTTGCATCGCGGGCCCCAATGGCCTGCGCAGCATCTTCGATGACCGGCACACCAAGCGTGTCCGCAACCGACAGGATGCCGTCCATATCCACCGCCTGCCCAAAGAGGTGGACGGGCATGATCGCCTTGAGCGAGGTGCACTGGGAAGCAGCGTGGGCGATGCCTTCGGCGGTGCAGTTGTAGGTCACCGGATCAATGTCCACCCAGACGGGTTTGGCGCCAAGTCGCCAGATTGAACCCGCGGTGGCAAAGAAGGTGTACGACGGGCAGATCACTTCGTCGCCAGGGCCAATGCCAAGAGCCATCAGTGACAGGAGCAGTGCGTCAGAACCACTTGCGCATCCAACGCCATGGGCAGCGCCACAATACGCGGGCAGCATCTCCTCTAACCGCTCCAAATGCGGGCCCCCAATGAACCATTGGCTTTGCGCGACTTCACGCATGACGGCCTCGACTTCCTCACGGATCGAGACGTACTGGGCCTTGAGATCGAGCAACGGAATCGGTGAACTGGTCATTGAAAATGACTCCATGTGAATACATGGTAATTCTACCGAAACCGCTGGAATTACGGGATTTCTAGCGTTCTAGACTTCGAGATTCTGCAGATACTCAAGCAGTTCCTCGAAGGAATCGACACCCGGGGGCCACGTGTCTGGATTATTTGGGTCGAAGTCGTCAGGGAGGCCACCGGGGTTGCCCGCGCCGCCCGAGCCACCCGAGCCACTGGAGCCGCCGGGCGAACTTCCTCCGCCACTGCTCCCACCGCTACCGCCAGATGATCCACCACTGCCAGAGGATCCGCCGCCAGCAGACCCACCTGATCCACTGCTGCCATCGGACCCCTCGTCATCCTCGGGAAGAGGGATCAGTGGGATCGTGGCGTTCCTGATGATGCCCCCAAAGGAACTCTGTCGGTAGGCGGCAATGAGAGGCGCAGAGCTGTTGCCTATGGCTGGCCCCCGAGCAAGTAGTGCCGCGTCACGCAGGATTTCATCCGCCACAACAGCAGCGATTCCCTCAAGCAGATCGTGAGCCGTTCCCGGGTCGAGGAACAGTTGCAGGAGCGCTGGGTGGTCCGCCAAGAGTGCCAGAAGCGCTTGCACTTCCGCTTCAACATTGGCTTCGACCGCCGTCTCAAGATCGGCCAACTGATCGGTCAGCGCCGTCATCTGGATTTCGTTGGCAACATCGATGTTCATGGCCGCGGTCTGAGCAGACAGCTCGACGAGTTGGCCGCCGGAGAATGCAAACGAAATAGTGCCGTCCATACCGTGGGTCGCCCGCCCACGAAGGAGACCAGGTGACCACAGTTCTCGCGAACCTATGCCAACCCGATCCTGACGCAGAATCGTTGTGCCATCCATCTGCCAAATCGCGACGGCATTATCATGCTTGTTGAATAGAAGCACGTCCGAATGTGCTCCATCGCCATTGAGATTACCCATGATCCAAGGAACCTGCGTGGGGCCGGTACGCCGAAGGCTTCCATTGGGGTTGATAATCCAGTCCCGCGAGGCAGCGATCGCTGGATCCCGTTCGGCATAGTCGACCAGCGACAACGCCTTGGCATCCGTCCGCCGCCACATGATGCGGTCATTTTCACCGGGAAGACCCGGCGCCACGATCCAAGGCTGCCACGCTGGATGCGTGTAGTCGTCATTAATTAGCCATGCGCCATCGATAGCAATGAAGTCAGGGGTGGTCGGGTCAATATCCCAAATGGCGACTTGCCCCGATCCCTGATGCCACCACAACATGTCGGACTCGCCCACACCACGCAGATCCGCAAGCTTCCACGGACGCCAGCCTGGTCCAGGGCTAGTCAAGGCGAGATCTGCCTGTCGCATCGCGCCATCCATAATCCAAATGTTGGCGCGGTTATCTCCGCGAGTCCATGCTGCGGGGCGCCACATCAAATCTGGATCACCATCCCCATCAACATCGCCAACCCAAGCCCGCCAGTGATCGCCACGCAGTTGCACCGGTGTGCCATCAAGATCAGTTAGCGTCACACGGCCGGTTTCATCCGAGGGGGGCCGATCGTCTGGATCAAGATCGTCCCAGAGCACTCCTTCGAACGTCGCATCGACACTGCTGTCCGTCACCGTAATGATTGGCGGCACCACATAGTTGCCTCCAGGATTGGTGATAGTCACAGAGTCAATCGGTCCTTCCCGAACCATTCGGTACGCAAAGCCGGTTCCTGCAAGTTCGGGGGTGATGATCGGATTTGACGCATAGCCGCTACCGCCAGCATTGGGGTTGGCAGGATTGAAGATGACATCGACGATGGAGCCCGCCAAGAATGCGCGGAACTCAACGCCGCTGCCTTGGTCGGGAGTGGGAAAGAGCACCATATTTGGTGTTGATGTGTACTCCGTGCCAGAGGTCACAAGATCCACCGCGTGAATCACACCTTCTGAATTGGAATACGCCAGGCCCACGCATGGGTCGCCGCTATGGCCAAGCAACGCCGCATCAAGTACTGGGAATTCGGTATCGGGTTCGTACCCGGCACCACCATCAACTAGATCCAGTCGCCTCACTTCGCCCTCGGTACCGCCAAGGGTGCCGTAGTAGGCGTCTAGTCCGCTGCCCCCAGTCCCCTCGTTGTCCACGATGAAGTGTCCGAGACCGGTGTCGTGATAGCCCACCCCACCATCGAGTACCTCAATGGTGACGACCGATCCAACAACGTTGAAATTCGCCTCCAGGCCACTGCCACCAGTACCCCAATCATCGACCGTCAGCCCTCCAGCATCATCCTCCACTTGTAGATCGC
>CAZGFN010000017.1:0-41076 GCA_964524945.1 uncultured Isosphaeraceae bacterium | reverse complement strand
GAGAAGTTCCAGAAGAAGTTCCAAGGCAACTACTTCAACAAGAAGAACAAGAAGAGCTAGCAACCTGTATCCCAAACCTTGCCCAAGCCGCGCCGCTCCGGCGCGGCTTGTTCATGCGCCCGCTGAGAATGGCATCCCAATCACACTGGGGGAACCGCCCCCGTACCATCGCACCACAACATCATGTCCCTGCTCCCTGACAATCTGACCGAACGACTCGACGAACTGGCCGAACAGTACGACCAATGCCAAGCCGATCTTCTCGATCCAGACATCGTGCAGGACCATCGCCGCGTGCGTGAACTGTCGATCCGCCGCGCAGCGCTCGGACGCGTCGTCGAGCCCTACCAAGCGTACCGACACGCAATACAGGAACACAGCGACGCAAAGTCCATGCTGTCATCGGAAATCGACAACGACTTGCGAAGCATGATTCATGATGAGATTGAGTCCCTCAAAGCACAGGTTACGACGCTCGCTGAAGAAATCCAATCGCGACTGGTTCGCGCAGACGACGACTCCATCGGCTCGGTCATTCTTGAAATTCGCGCCGGGGTCGGTGGTGATGAGGCAGCCCTGTGGGCAGGCGACTTGCTGGAGATGTACCAACGCTATGCATCGTCCAAGGGTTGGAAACTCGAGATGATCGAGTCGGCCCCCGGAGAAATGGGTGGGGTACGTGGCGCGATGGTGTCAATCGGCGGCGACGGTGCTTGGTCGTGCCTTGGATACGAGGGTGGAACACATCAAGTCAAACGGGTGCCTGCCACCGAAGCGCAAGGCCGAGTCCATACGTCGACGGCCACCGTTGCGGTGCTCCCGGAGCCGAAAGAGGTTGAGGTACAACTCGACGAATCGGATGTCAAGGAAATGATCACCACTGCAACGGGGCCTGGCGGGCAGAACGTCAACAAGGTCTCTACGGCAGTGCACTTGATTCACGAACCCACAGGCGTTGAAGTACGAATGCAGGACACCAAAAGCCAAGCTCAGAATCGGCAAAAAGCCTGGCAATTGCTTCGAGCACGGTTGTACGAACGGCAACGAGCTGAACAAGATGCCCAGCGTGCCGAAAAACGGGCCGCGATGATCGGAAGCGGATCTCGTGCCGAGAAGATTCGTACCTATCGATATAAGGACTCCATTGCCGTAGACAGCCGCATCAAGGGAAACTTCCCGCTGCAGGCGATCATGCAGGGCGAGTTACAGCCGCTGATCGACGGTCTTATCGAGTTAGATACGGCCCAGCGGCTCGCGGCCCTCTGAATACACACGACTCTGCTGACTGAAATGGAACCAAACCCTCGCACCAGCGGTATTCTAGGGGAGACCCGATCATTTTTTCAGGACTCAGGAATCGACCATGTGCAGCCCCAGACCCCACGTAAGACGCTCCTTCATCGGCCCACGCGGATTCAGCCTCGTCGAGGTCATGGTCGTCATTGCCCTGATTGGCATCCTTGCGGGCATTCTGCTTGTCGCCGTTGGCGGCGCAACCGACTCGGCCAAACGAGCTCGGACCGGCTCCACCCTTGAGTCAGTATCAGCAGCGATGGATGCCTTTCGCATTGAACACGGTGCATTGCCAGGCGTCGTCCCGCCGCGTGTTCTGAGCGACGGGAGTTTGATAACCAGTTCCCAAAACGTGCTGCTGCACTTGATGGGCGGGGCGAGGGTCTCGGTGCAGGTCAACGATAGTCCCGCTGACGCCATTGCCGAGGCCGAGTACCAACGGTACGTAGATTCGGCGCAAGGCGAAGACGGCATGAACGCCATCGAGTTGGAACTTGAAGATCCGGATAACACTGAAGTCCTCTACAACGTAGCCGTTCGCGTTCCTCGCATCGGCGAAGGCCCGCTGATCAATGGCAAGCAGTACGCGCCCTATCTCTCCCCTAAAGAAAACGAAATCAACCGGCGTGCTGACCAGATGGAATCCGTTGATTTGGCAGACCCCGCGAACTTCCACCCGCATGCCAAGAACATCGGTTGCACACTGCTTCCCGATATCGTTGATGCTTGGGGGCAGCCGGTAATCATTCTTCGGCGTGATCGCAAGTCAGGTCCGGTACTTTTGGTGGACCCCGATGACGACACACCGCCGCAATTTGAAGTCACTGGAATCGATCGCTATTTGGGCGCCAACACATTGGGTCTTGCCAAGACCCGGCAGCGGCTTGACATAAACAATCAGTTTCTTGGCAGCCGAATTGCCCCGATCGGGCTTGGCGATAATGAAGAACGTTCCTACTGGTTGTTTCTACTTCTGACTACGCCCGCCATGGAGTGGGACCTTGACGGCGAGCATGGTGAGCCCTACTCCGGCACTGCCCGCGGCGGATACATGCTCCTCTCCGCCGGAGCAGACGGCGTCTTCATTGCTCGGCAAGACGGCCCCATTGACCCAAACACCGGCTCCCCAGATCTGGACTACGAGGAAGAAGACGACCGCACCGACCACAAGTTCCTTGAGGAATTCGACGACGTCGTCATGCACGGCGGCTCCTAACCCCCCAACGCACTTGCAAGGAACCGGGGTCATCCCACCAGTGGAGCGAGGTCGCCGCCAAAGGCCTGGCCGATGGTGCACATATTGATGCGCAAAAAGAAAGGAGCCGGGCTCATCTATCAAATGAGCCCGGCTCCCAATAATGACCCAATAATCAGTGCAGGAGGCCGGCGGCTTGGATGCCTTCAAGGGCAGCTGCGACGGACTGCTCGAGGTTGAGCTCGCCGGTATTGATGACCAGTTCGGCATTCTCGGGAGCTTCGTAGGGATCGTCGATTCCGGTGAAGCCTTTGATTTCGCCGGCACGTGCCTTCTTGTACAAACCTTTGGGGTCACGCTCTTCGGCGACTGCCAGATCCACTTCGACATAACACTCAATAAATGACAAGCCCGCCTCTTCATGCAAAGCACGAGCGGCATCGCGGTCAGCCTTGTACGGACTGATGAACGATGCCAGTGTCACAACACCAGCATCGGAAAAGAGCTTGCATACTTCGCCAATCCGACGAATGTTCTCGGCGCGATCCTCGGCTGAGAAACCAAGATTCTTGTTGAGGCCGAAACGGATATTGTCGCCGTCGAGTCGATACACGGGCTTGCCTTGCTTGCACAGAACCTGCTCAAGCGCCACGGCAATGGTGCTCTTGCCGCTGGCAGAAAGCCCGGTAAACCACACGGTGCCGCCGGTCTGCTTCATGCATTCCTTGCGCTCATCGCGGGTGACATTGCCATCGTGAAAAGTAATGTTGGTTGCGACCTGTTGGGCCATTGTCTGCTGCTCCTGGTAGTAAATTGGTATTGAGTAATCAGGCCGTTGCGGGCGTTGTTGCAGTCGCCCATTCGATGAGTACGTCGGCCACTTCCGGACGACTGAACTCGGCTGGTGGACGCTGGCCCTCGGCCAACAACTCACGCACCTTGGTACCACTAAGGAAGACCTGGTCGCCCTGCAACTTCGGGAACGTCTTGGCCGACACCATGCCCTGAGCCTTGTGGCTCCACGCAGCATGCTCAAACTTCAAAGGAATCACCGCCAGATCCCCATTGGCGATCGTGTCGAAGATTTCCTGTGCGTCATACGTTCCGTAGTAGTCGCCAACGCCAGCGTGATCGCGGCCCACGATGAAGTGTGACGTGCCGTAATTCTGCCGCACCAGTGCATGAAGCACCGCCTCACGAGGACCGGCATACCGCATCGCTGCGGGCATCACAGTCAGACATGTGCGTTCGGGCACGAAGTAGTTCTTGATGATCGTCTCGTAACACTCCATCCGCACATCGGCAGGAATGTCGCCGGGCTTGGTTTCGCCTACAAGTGGGTGAATCAACAGGCCATCGCAAATTTCCTGGGCACACTTGCAAAGATACTCATGCGCCCGATGAATCGGATTGCGAGTTTGGAATGCTGCGACCGTCTTCCAACCACGACGCTCAAACTCGGCGCGTGTGTCGGCCGGACGCAATCGGTACTCGGGGAACTGCTCGCCCGGCTCATGCTCGGGTAGCACTGTCAGCACATGCACATCGCCACCGACCAGCCAGTCGCCCTCGTCCATAACGGCCTTGACACCCGGGTGGGCCTCATCGGTTGTTCGGAAGACACCACTCATTTCCATGTCACGGTCGTGGGCATACAGTTCTGCCACATCGATGACGGCCATCAGCGTGCCATCGGCGTGATACAGGGCGGCGCGACCACCCTCAGTAAGCGTCGCCTTGACTTCATCATCAACAGCCAAAGTAATCGGAATTGGAAATACGGTGCCACTGGCCAACCGCATGTCATTGCAGATTGACTCAAAGTCGGCCTTGCCCACAAAGCCCGTCAACGGGCTGAACGCACCAGTAGCAATCATTTCGAGATCACATGCCTGCTTAGTGGACAGTTCGATGCGAGGAAGACCCGCCGCTTCTGTTCGAAGGGCCTCAAGGGCCTCACCAACGATGAATCGATCAACGAGTGACCCACCATGTGGGGAAACCAAGGCGTGCGGTGACATGCTCAACTCCTACTGTGATATGTATTTCATGGCTTACTGCCCTTAATGGGGCAGAATTCAAGACAAGTCAGCCATCGTAGAGAAATCCGCCCGCATATGGGGGGGAAGTATGGGAATTCCCTCACAATACAGCGAAATCGTGATTTGATCGACTCAATCGCGGGGCTGATCGCCGGTGCCCGAAGGCCTGCCTGGGCGACGTGCGCCACTATCGGGTCCACGGCGAACACCACGGTTGGCCCGCCGAAGTTTCTTGATCGCTTCCGGGTCGTCGAGCAAGGCCCGCATCGCCTCTTGCTGCTTGGGGGACAAGGCCTCCCACAACCGCGATTGCTCCTGCCCAATCTTCTTCTGGACATCCTGCATGCCTTGTCGATTCGAACGATCGTTTGGGGGCGTATCGCCAGCGGGCTTGGTCGCAGGCGAATCTGGCTGCGCGTCACCACGGTTCTGGGGTCGACCCTGACCTTGGCGGGCGGCGCGCTGCTCACGCATCTTCGACATCAGCGTTTGCATCGTCTTCGTGGCGTCATTCCGCTGCGTGGCCGTCAAGTCCAATGACAAGTACGCAGCAGCCCATGTGCGAGGATCGACCCGTCCACCCTTCTCCACCATCCCAGCTGAATCAATGAGTGCCTTGGTCGACATGTTGTCCTTAATCCATGCCTCCACCATCGCGATCTCAGCCGTATTGAGCGGTGAATCCTTCGACGGCATGATGTCCTCATGCCCGGCCGGAAGGCTAATCCGCTTGAACAACTCGCTGGCTTGAGGCTGGCCGGGAACCACCACCCAGTCAGCTTGGTCTCCTTCAAAGAGCGCCGAGATTGGCATCACCCGAATGCCGGCCTTTTGCTTATTGGGCCCGTGACAACTGGCGCACCGCCTAGCGAAGAGTTCACTCACGCCAGTATTGCCCCTCATGGGGACATTGCCTTCTGGGCGCATGGCCGGATCGCCCCGACCCGATGGTGCCGTCTCTACTTCTGGACCCGCTAGGGGCGTCGTCCCGGCAGCTGGCTGCTGGTCACGTGCCACCGCTTCAGGTGAAGTCGGATCGATCGGACCATCGACCGGTGGAACCGTCAGCACAAAGCTAAGACAGGCGGCAGTCAAGATCATCGGGCAGGCTCCGGTATGCGCCGCGACTGGTCGCGGCTAGGATCGTCGGACCCAAGCGGGTACGCCAATGATACGGACCGGGCGACCTGCACATCCCCGCAGTCACGACACCCCCCTCAGGAGCCATTGCAATGCCCTTGACCATTGAGCACGTACGTGAGGCACTGGCCACTGTCAAGGACCCAGACCTCGGAAGCGATCTCGTCTCACTGGGCATGGTCGAACACATCCAATGCGATGGCCATGATGTACACATCACCATCGAACTGACGACGCCCGCGTGCCCCATGAAAGACACCATCCGTGCCGATTGTGTCGCCGCAATCAAGGCTGCTGCAAACGACGACGAAACAACGATCGACGTCACGTTTACCTCGCAAGCCGCAGCGGCCGCGGTACCACGCGATGTGCTTCCCAACGTCACCCACGTCATTGCTGTAGGGGCTGGCAAAGGCGGCGTAGGTAAGTCAACGGTGTCAGTCATGATTGCCACGGCACTCACCCGACTAGGCGCGTCATGCGGTTTGCTTGACGGTGATATCTACGGCCCGTCGATGGGCACCATGCTCGGGCTCGATGATCTCGAGCCAATGGGTCAAGGCAACACGCTGCTGCCTTTTGACGTGCACGGCATCAAGTCCATGACCATTGCCAAACTCGTCGACCCCGAAAAACCAATGATCTGGCGCGGGCCCATGGCCCACAAAGCATTTTCGCAGCTCCTGCTGCAAACCGACTGGGGAACGCTGGACTACCTCATTGTCGACCTACCACCAGGCACTGGCGACGTCCCGCTCTCACTGACGCAAGCACTTCCCCTTGCCGGCGCCGTCATCGTGTGCACACCTCAGCGGGTCGCACAAGACGACGCGCGACGCGCTGTACGAATGTTTGGCGAACTCGATGTGCCGGTGCTGGGCATCGTAGAAAACATGAGTTGGTTCGTCGGAAACGATGGCACGGAGTACGACCTCTTTGGCCGCGGCGGCGCCGAGCAACTCGCGGAAAGCATGGAACTCCCCTTCTTGGGACCGCTTCCACTACACATCTCGATGCGGGAACATGGGGACGCTGGCACACCGCTGAAGAACTTTCAGATCGATGACTCCATCACCGAAGCCATCGAACACATCGCCAGAGAACTCGTCCGGCAAACAGCCATCGCACAAGCGGCTCGGACGAACGCTCCGTCGATTAGCACTTCCTAACTCAACAACACCAACACAAACAGCATCGTCAACCCGTTAGACGTCCCGTGCATCACCATCGGTGCAATAAGGCTGCCACGCCACTCACGTGCGTAGGCAAAGGCAATTCCCATCGAGGCCAGCACCGGCACAGCCAGTACGCCCTGAGGATGAATGATCGCGAAGATGATGCCTGTCACCACAGCGCTCATGAGCACACTGACCGCAGTTCGCCACCGAGGCGCAAAACGAAGTTGGCGATACAACGCACCGCGAAACATCGTTTCCTCCAATATGGGCGCCAGCACCACGGCCAGCAGCAACACTTGGCCTCGGAGAAGCCAATTGTCCGATTGCAACAGCCCGATGATGGGATGCGCCGATTCCGCCGCAGCCGTGTCCGGCCCAGACAACCACATGAGTATCACCGTCAGAATCAAGCCAACGACCAAGATCGGAACACCCATCAGATAGCCCATCAGCCCGGCGCCCAATTCTCTCCATACGCCGCGACCACTGCTCCAGCCGATGTCGTCCAACACATTCCGCAACGGAAGACCACGCAGCCGAGGCCAGAGTAGCGCGATCAAACTGCACGGAAATGCCACCAACGTAGGTACCAATGCGGTAGACGCATCGAGATCTTTACTCATCGCGCCAGCCCAATCCAGCATCAGACGAAAGAGCACCAGCCAGATCACAAATGTTTCGGCGTACAGACCATCGTGGGATGTACCTGCGGTCATACCAGACTGCACCGAGCCCTGAAACGCTCGCACCACGAATACCACAAGCAGCACCAAGCCCACGACACCCCCAAGACACCACAACACAACAACAACGAGCAGATGCATCATCGTCATGACCGCTGCACTTCGAGCCGCCTCTAGCGTGGGCGATGGCCAGCCATCTGGCGAGGGCGCCGCGGCAACCGCCAGACGTCCAAACCACCCCCACTCCTCTTGAAGATCAGCCCGCACCGCGTCGCTGGCGGTTCCTGCATAGAGCCGGTCAACGGCATCCATCTGCTCCCGCACCTCATCGGACCAGACCACGCCATCTGCTCGCTGTTGAGTCGCCCACGTTCGCAGGCTTTGGGCTGCGGCATCTGGTCCGACAATCGCCGCCCCGATGGCCGATATCCGTAATCTCGCGCTGGGATCATTTCCGGCCAATTTCATCAAAGCGTCCATGACCTCATCCGGTGGGTTTGGATCCATGAGGTACTCGCCGAAGACCAGGCGGGCCTGTAACTCCAGTGTGGACCAATCCCTGCCGGTCGCCTCTGCCGGGGCGGTCTGCCCCCCATCGCCACCCTTGCTCGCAGCCACGCCCAAGGCAATCACCGCTGTAGTAATCAAAATGGCCGCCCAGGCCACCAATGGAAAACTCCGGATCGGGCGTAGGGCGCTGGATGAAGAGTCTGGCATGAGGCACAGCCTATCCTCCCAACACCAACGCAAGCCCCCCCCCAAGGGCACCCTCCCAGCCCCCAAATACCCCGCGCCGCTTGACAGAATGCCGGTTTTCGCTATCCTCGTCGTTTCGGCACCGCCCCGGCGGCGGCGTTTCTGTGTGTTCAATTACCCGATCCGATGTCCGTGGCGATGTGTCGCGGATGGAGATTCCACTCATGCCCCGTCAAACCACATTCCTCAAGCCCGGCCAAGTCACACCCGAGTGGCACCACGTCGATGCCGACGGGAAAATCCTTGGACGCATGGCGACCGAAATCGCCCGCGTGTTGATGGGGAAGCATCGCCCCGATTGGACACCGCATGTTGACTGTGGCGACTTCGTCGTTGTCACCAATGCAGAAAAGATCGTGCTCACCGGACGCAAAGCTGAGCAGCGCATGGTCCAGTCTTACAGTGGATACCCCGGCGGCCTTCGACAACGAAGTGTCGGCAGTGTGCTCGCCAAACACCCCGAACGTGTCGTTGAGCAAGCGGTTCGCCGAATGCTCCCCAAGACGAGACTGGGTCGACAGATGTTCAGTAAACTCAAGGTCTATGCCGGAAGCGATCACCCGCACACGGCACAGGCGCCCGCGACACTGGCCGTCTGAGACGACCTGAACCAGGAATCAAGAGATACCACCCGATGACCGAGGATGCCCCCAACACAGACCTGCCCACCACCGACGACAGCGTCGCTGTTGCCGATACGCCCATCACTTTGGGCAGCGAACTTCCCAGTGAGTCTGTGACTCCTGAAGCCGAGGCCACCACTTCCTACACGCCATCTGCTGGTGGTTGGTTCTGGGGAACCGGACGCCGGAAAGCATCAGTCGCCCGTGTTCGAATCCGCCCTGGAAAAGGTGAATTTGAAGTCAACGGCAAGGACCTCAAGGTCTACCTCACCGAGGAACGAGACCACAAGGACATCCAGCATGTACTCGATGTCGCCGGCACCGGCGACAGTTTGGAAGTCAAAGTCAACGCCCACGGTGGCGGCTACACCGGCCAGGCCGGCGCCATCGTGCTTGGACTAGCCCGTGCACTCATGCGGTACGACGGCTCACTGGAGCAAACGCTGCGTGACAGCGGATTGCTCTCGCGTGACCCGCGTCGGGTCGAGCGGAAGAAGCCTGGTCAGCCCGGTGCTCGCAAGAGCTTCCAGTTCTCCAAGCGTTGATCATTTACAACTTCGTGATGCTTTGATGAGCTGTCGCTGCGCACTGGCCCAGCGCCGAGCCAGACCCGCCACGGAGGTCCCCTGCATCGTGGCGACCTCAGCGAGCGTATGGGATGCCGTACAGGACAATCCCCATCGACTCACCACGATCGACCGTTGGTCAGACGATACATGCATCGCTGCTTTCTCCCACCGCGGGTCAGGAAGCAGCGCCGACGCTGGCAGGAGTGATCGCAACGGCACGGCCACATGCGGCGTCGCGAGAGAGGCTGCAAGGTCACCGCGGATGGCCGGAAGTGATGCCAGAAATCTCCCCACCGCTGCAGCGATCCGATGATCGACCCGATCGGCTGGCAATCCGCCAAGTTCCATCGCTGCCTCATATAAAACGTCCACACCTCCAACAAGCACCACACGATGAAGTGCTGGGGGCAACTGCAGCGGCGAACGCCCAGCCCAGAGTGTCACAGCTTGTTCGAGCAGTGGCATCAAGTGCAACACCACCCTCCAACGGTGCCGTGTCGCAGCTCGCATTGCGACTTCGGCCGTGTCTACTTCGACCGCTGATGGTTGCACAGACAGATCGCCTACGACGGCGGCAAAATTCGATGCTGCCTGATCCAGCAAGACGACATCCTTGCCCCGCGAGTTGGGCTGGCGAGCCATCCCAAAGGACACCGCGGCATCCCATGCTGGCCCTCCGGCGTCATCTGTATCTGTATGTACGGGGTCGACCTCCCATGCAGCGACCATGTCCTGTAAGAGATCACGCCGCTGCCGAAGAATGGCGCGATGCATCGCGGGCTCGCCAACCCCAAATCGCTTGGCCATGTGCGAAACTGGCACACCTCGCCACCACCCACGAACCGCCACAGTCAGTTCATGCTGGGTCAATCGTCGGGAGGTCGATCGTTGGATGGCGCCGCTGTCCTCAAGACGCCGCAGTACGCCGCGGATCGTCGCGACGCTCAACGTCGGTTGATCGCCAACAATCATGCGAACCGTTGATTCGCGTGTCGCCGCCACGCCACCTTCCTGAGCGATTGACTTGATACGCTCAATTGGGGGCTTGCTAACAGTGCGAGGCTGATAGTCCACCCGCGATTGAAACCACTTCAAGTCAGCCCGATCACAGCCCAGACGCAGTTGCCCATCTGGGCATCGCCAGTAGGACATGACCAAGCCACGAAGCCGCAACCGCTCGACACTTCGACGAGACACGCCCAGTTGGGAAGCCACATCATCAAGCAAAAGCACATCGGCCCCCGCAAGATCACCCGGTACACGATGACTAATTCGCTGCACCATGGTCACAAGATCGCCACGGAGCGCCTCGCCAGGGAGTCCTTGGAGCGTCGTGGGTTCGTCGGGTCGCCAGTGAGTCAACCGCCATGTCACAAACTCGATTGGGTACAACCGCGTGTCATCAACCTCCCGGACAAATCCCAGTGCCCCGGCGAGCATTCGACGCCGCGCTTGGTCACCAGACCAGGCCAGTTGCCGATGAAGGTCCTCGATGATGCTGCAGCGGAATCGGGCCCAGCGGGCCACTTCAGAACTCAACCGGAGGCGGAATGGGGCGATCGGACACCAAGTGCAGTGCCCGACACTCGCTAGCGAAGCGTTCAAGGCCAGCGTGCATGGCCGGCGAGAACTCATATCGAATGCGATCACGCAAGTAGTCAATGGCTTCGACCGATGTCCATCCGTGATTGTCGCCATACCGAGACACGATGTCCTCAAGCCGCATTCGGTTGAACCGATACTGGCGATCGATGACCCGGCCAACGCAAACGATCTGGTCGACGTTCGATGAACGTCCCATCCATACCGCAAAGACAAATGGCAATCCGGTCAGTTCCCGCCATGCGGCTCCAAGGTCAATTTGCACAGGCCACTGATCGCTGCTCAAATTGGGATCCACGACTTTGTCGCCGATGCGCAAAATGGCATCGCACTCCTGCGAGTCATCCACAACCTCCGCGTCGCTGTCCCACAGTCGTGCAAGCAAGACCTTGAGCAGTGCCACGGACGTGTGCGAATCACAATCTCCGGCAACGCGGGTGATGCGTTCAATGGGCACACGCGAGAACAACCGCACGGTGTGCGTTGCGCCATCGCTAGCCAATGGTGTTGACGCGATCCATGCTGGCTCAAAAGGAGCCCGCAAGAGATCGATTGACGAACACAGCGCAACATCCACGGTGTCATCGGCAAGCAAGCCCACCAACGCACTGGGAGCTGCGGACTGCATGTGCCAGCCATCGAGCCCCTCGAGACCAGCAATCAAAGGAAGGGTATTGAGAAAAGACACCACCCCGACGCGGTGCGTTTCGGGCCTTGTTCCATCCGATGTGTTGGACGTACTGTGGCTTGGGGAAAGAACCGTCATCCCCACAGACTACACCGCCAGTGCTGCAGGCGGCGCATTCATTTCGGGGCGTTGAATAATCTGGCGACCAATGCGTGGACTAATTCCCGTGAGCACCTGATGTGGCGTCAGCCCGCACCGCCGAGCCAGTTCGCTCAGTGACGTCGGACTGCCTGAATTCATCGATATGAGTTCGACCGTGCGGCCAGGGCGAATGCGATCGGCGCCAGGAACATCGGTCACATCGATAGCGATTTGGTCCATGCTCACAGCTCCGATGATGGGCGCATATCCAATCGCGTCCACTTGAGCCCCTGCATCAGGACCACAGATCGCCACCATCGCGCGTGATGACGTGTCGCCATCATGTGCCCCGGCGCTCACCGGCACGCCGTCGGCATAGCCCGCAGGAACGTTGGCAATGCGCGAGTCGCGTCTTGCCGTCCAGGTACCGCCATATCCAACGCGAAGACCAGCACGCACATCACGAAGTTGCACAATTCGACTCCGCCAGCGAACGGCAGGCCGAAGGGGCGTCGGAAGATGAGCATCCAGCGAAGAAACGCCAGGAACCACCCCACACCACCCCATGCCGATGCGAATCATGTCGTGATGGCTCCCCGCTTCACGCAGTGATCCAGCCGTCGCGGCCACATGTATCTGGCACTGCTCGGGCAGTGGTTCAGAAGCAGTCAGCGCCGCGCGGAAGAGTCGGTGCTGGGATGCCGTCTCGCCCCCATCGATGCCCGCCGATGAATAGTGCGTCATCACCCCAGCCAATCGAAGCCAGGGCGTGTGGCGAAGCATGGTGATCATGGCTGGGGTGTCCTCCAAGAGACACCCACCGCGGCTCAGGCCTGTGTCGACCTCCAAGTGCACTGGCAGCACGAGGCCTTGTTCTCTGGCAAAAACATCCAGTTCTTCGGCGTGCCGCTGGTCATGGACCACCAAATGCACGTTTCCAGTGGCCAGAGGCCCCGCCAATGGGTGGACGGCGTGCAGACCTCGAACGGGCCCAAGAACCAGTATCCGCGCGTCAGGGACGACTTGGAGCACTTCGATGGCTTCTTCGACCCGAAATACCGCCAACATGCAGGACGATTCCCACAGCGTCGGCGCGATGTGGACAGCCCCCAAACCGTAGGCATCTGCCTTGATGACGCCACAAATCGCAGCCCCCGGGGCGACTAGGGCGGCAAAGATGCCCATGTTGTGGGTGATCGCTGCGAGATCAACCTGAATTGTGCTGTCGTCGTGCATCCGTGCCAACGTCCTCGGGTTGTATCGACCGGCTACTGATCCTACCATGAGCGCCCCGCGGGATCCGGTTTGATTCCATGGATCCCCTTCACACGAGACGTGTGCAACCCATATGAGCGACATTTTCGATACCAAGCAGTCCTTCGCTGACTTGGGCCTTCGGCCCAAGGTCGTCTCCGGCATCACCGATGTCGGATTCGAGCACCCCACCAAAGTGCAAGCGGAGCTCATCCCACAAGCCATCACCGGGCGTGACATCATGGGGCAGTCGAAGACAGGCACAGGCAAGACGGCCGCCTTCGGTCTGCCTATCCTGCACTTGCTCGAACAAGGTGACGCCTTTGGCGCCTTGTGCCTCGTACCCACTCGGGAGTTAGCCATTCAGGTCGCCCGAGAGCTCGACGTGCTGGGCAAGGACACAGGCCTGCATGAACTGGCCGTCTACGGTGGACAACGAATCGAGATTCAGGCCAAGCGACTGGAGCGTCGACCCGAAATCATCGTTGGTACACCCGGCCGGGTCATGGACATGAACCGCCGGGGCATGTTGCCCTACGACCGCGTCCGCATTGCGGTGCTTGACGAAGTTGATCGAATGCTTGACATTGGGTTCCGCGAAGACATTCGCAAGATCCTTGGTGCCATGCGGCACAAGCACCAGACGATTTTTGTCTCAGCCACGATCTCCAATGAGATCCGCACACTCTCACGCAAGTACATGCACAATCCCGTGGATCTCTCGACGGTCGACGCCAAGAGCCTGACTGTGTCCCAAGTCGTGCAGTCCTACGTCGCCGTACAGCCATGGGACAAACGCAGAATGCTCCGGCACCTGCTCGATGCAGAGGATCCTGAATTGGCCCTAGTGTTCTGCCGCACCAAGGCCACGGTCGACAAAGTCGCCAAGGACCTTCGCGATCACAACATCGATGCACAATCACTCCATGCTGACATGCACCAGTCCAAGCGCAATCAGGTGATGGACAAGTTGCGTGATGGCCGCGTGCACGTGGTCGTTGCATCAGACGTAGCTGCACGTGGTATCGACGTCGATGGCATCACACATGTCATCAACTTTGACATCCCAGAAGACCCGGAAGTTTACGTGCACCGCATCGGGCGAACCGCACGAACGGGGCGAAGTGGTCGAGCGATTGTCTTTGTCGATCCCGATCAAGGCGGTCTGCTCACTGGCGTCGAGCGACTCACTGGCGTCGAAATCAAACGGCAGCCCTATCCCGACTTCAAGCCTGGACCGATTCCCAAGAAAGTCCGTGAACGCAATCAGGAAGTCGAACAGGCACGAGAAGCACACCGCAAGGCTACTGGGCGAACAGTCGAAGCACCACCCGACAAAGAGACCGCTCAGGATGCAAGCAAGTTTCCTGGCGGCATCGTTCCCAAAGCAATGCCAAGCCGACGCATGGGCGGCCGACTCAAAGGGCGGCGACGCTGAATCGCATGCGTGTGCAGCAAGATGTACGCGATGCACTTCTCGAGGGGCGTCCCGTCGTGCTGCTCGAGACCGCTGTGCTGACCCACGGACTTCCGCAAGAACCTTGGCCAGCGACGTTCGGAGCCCCCCCTGCGGGAATTGACCACTCACTGCCGATGCACGTGGCCACGATGCAGGCTATGGACAAAGCGGTACGCAATGGCGGCGCGACCCCAGCCATCACCGCGATCATCGACGGGACACCACACATCGGCCTGAGCGACGTTCAACTCGACACACTTGCTTCTGACGCCACCGCAACCAAGGCCGCTGCAGCCACCATCGGACAGGCCATCGCCGTGGGGAGTTCTGCCGGTACAACGGTTTCGGGAACACTGCGACTGGCCGCAGCGGTTGGAGCTTCGGGCCTACCCATGCCCCGCGTCTTTGCCACCGGAGGCATCGGAGGAGTGCACTTTGGCTGGCAGCAGTGTCCAGACATTTCGGCCGATCTCGGTGAACTGTCACGACAACAAGTATGCGTCGTATGCGCTGGAGCCAAATCCATCATCGATCCAGTTGCCACCACCGAAGCTTTGGAAACACTAGGCATACCGGTGCTTGGCCTTGGAACCAATCGACTCCCCCGCTTCCAAGCCCCAGGGGATGCATCCTGCCCAGCGGTAATGGAAGTCGCCAGCGGCCAAGATATTGCCGCCATCGCGACCGCCCACTGGACCCTGCCCGGAAGCGGCGGCCTGCTGATCGTGCAGCCACCACCTGCCTCTGAAGCCATGACGCTCAAGGCCGTTGAGCAGGCGGTCGAGCAGGCAGAGGATCAAGTCACCGAAACGGGTCAGGCCAGAACACCGGCACTGCTCGGTGCCATGGCCACCATGACCGCTGGTGCGACGCTCCGAGCTAATATCGCGCTGTTGGTGGCCAACGCCACGGCGGCAGCGGGCTTGGCCGGGCACCTTGCCCAAGGCTGATATACTCACCGTCCGATGGGGCCCCTCGGGCCTCCTTCCCCTACTCCTGGTGCTCAACTGGCTTCGCCCATTGAAGCCACCGTCGTCAGGACGACCACTTTGGAACCTTATGGTCTGACTCCGTCACGTGCGGTGCAGCCCCACTCAGACATGTCCGACACCTGTACCGGAATTCTCGATTGGCACTCGCCCAATGAATGTCGCTTACGACAATTCAACAACGGCCTCGTTGTCGATCAGGGAGATCCATTGGTACCCGCCGAAGTCGCATCGCAGTTTGATCTGCGATCGGCGCAGCTCATTACTGCCCAAGTCATTTCCAAACGATCCCGTCGCCGAAGCGGTAAACCCCGCGGCAATGCGAGACTCGTTGTCAATGACGTCACTGAAATCGAAGGCCTCTCGCCCGACGCTTGGGCTGCTCGCAAACCATTCGAGCAGCTCACGCCCATTGACCCTCAGCCTCGATTGACCTTGGAGTACCCCGGCTGCCCAGCGGCATGTCGTCTCATCGATCTCTTCTGCCCGATCGGCTACGGATCCCGTGGCCTGATCGTTGCCCCCCCCAAAGCGGGAAAAACTATTCTGCTTCAGAACATTGCACTGGGCATCAAGACCAATCACCCGGACATTGAAGTCGTGGCCCTGCTCATTGACGAACGCCCGGAAGAAGTCACTGACTTTCGGCGCAACGTACCTGCCGAAGTGCTCGCCTCGTCCAATGACGAAGACCTCGATCGACACATTACGTTGGCCCGCATCGCCATCGACCGAGCGCGACGGATACTCGAAGCAGGCCGCGACGTTGTGGTCCTGCTGGACTCGCTGACACGTGTTGGACGGGCCTTCAACAATCATCCCAAGTACGGCAAAAGTGGCCGAACGATGTCCGGTGGTCTCGATTCCAAAGCACTTGAAGTACCCAAGCAAATGTTTGGCTCGGCCCGCAAGGTCGAAGAAGGCGGATCGCTGACAATCATCGCCTCGTGCCTGGTCGACACTGGATCTCGTGCCGACCAGGTGATCTTTGAAGAGTTCAAAGGCACTGGCAATATGGAACTCATCTTAGATCGTTCCATCTCCGAGCAGCGACTCTTCCCGGCGATCAACTTGGCCGCTTCGGGCACACGAAAAGAAGACCTGCTTCTTAATGAAACGGAGTTCAAGACCATCACCGCCCTTCGACGACGCCTGCTTCCCATGAAGCCGCCGCGTCAGATCGAACAATTACTCAAAGCGCTTGACCGATTTCCAACCAATGACGATCTGGTCAGGGGCTGACGGACGTGTCGGCCAAGCATGACGCTCAGGTGCGTGATCAAGCTCGCATGCTCATGCAGTCCGGGCAGATGGCCGATGCCAGAACGCTCCTAAACGACCACACGAACCAACATCGACAGGATCACGAAGCGCTGGCCATGCTGGCACAGATCGCTTTGATCCATCGCGAACTCGAACAGGGTGAAGCACTCGCCATGCGGGCACTTCGGGGCGATCGAAAACGAGCCGACTATCACGCACTCTTGGCTGAACTGCTCACGACCGCCGGTCGACACAAGGAAGCGATCGCCCGATACGAGCAAGCCATCAAGTGTCATCCCAAATACGAAGCCGCCTACGCAGGCAAAGCCGAAACATGGCTTCGGATGGGTCGAACCGAGAAGGCGATGGAGACGGCCGCGGCCTGCCCAAACTCGCCCTTGACAGCGGTCCCCCACACTCGCGCCTTGATTCGCATGAAGCGCTACGATGAGGCCATCGACGTCGCTGGCCAACACACTAGCGCCACATCGATACCTGTTGATGTCCAGCGCGGCATTTGGTTTGCCTTGGCCTTGGCCTGTGAGCGGGCCGGTCGATTCGACGAAGCGTTTGAAGCTGCTTCTCAGGCCAACGCGCTGTCTATGGGCGGATGGACTGAGGAACAGACCGTACAACACAACACAATGCTCGCTGAAGTGTTTGCCAGCGGGGCCATTGGGCAACTTCCCCACGCCAATTGCAATGATGAGCGGCCGATTTTCATCGTAGGCCTCCCACGGTGCGGCTCTACGTTGACCGAGCAAATTATCGATGCGCATTCAGAGGCCACCGGCCTGGGTGAAATTGAAACGCTCGGCCGGCTTATCATGAACATGCCCGAACAGTTGGGCACGCGACTCCCGTGGCCGGCCCTACTCAGCGAGACGAACGAGCCAGGTCTGCAGTCGATTGCCCAAGCGTACCTGAAGGTCTACGACACCCAGGCACCTGGAATGAAGCGAGTGGTTGACAAACAACTCGGCAACATCGTGCACCTCGGTTTGATTGCACTGCTCTTTCCAAAGGCCCGCATCATTCACTGCACCAGACACCCCATGGACCTGTGCCTGTCGTGTTGGATGCAAAAGTTTCCGCCGGGGACCAATGCCTGGGCATCCGATCTGGCCTCACTGGGGCACATGTGGCGTCTAACCGACAAACTGATGCGTCATTGGCAGAGTGTGCTCGATCTGAACGTCTTGGAAGTGAACTACGAAGCATTGGTCGCTGACTTGGAGCCACAGACGCGGCGCATCTTGGATTTCTGCGATCTCCCATTCGAGCCCGCATGCCTGCGATTCTGGGAATCGGGTCGAACCGTGTTGACGCTCAGTAGCGATCAAGTCCGCAAGCCCATCTATGGAACCGCCGTTGGGCGGCACGAAGCCTGGGGGGCTCGGCTGGGGCCGCTCCAAGAGGCACTTCAAGACGTCCCGTAAGGAGATTGAAGCGCGTCGCAGCCCTTGGCCTTGTGCTTGTGTTATTCCTATTGAACTCCCCTACGAAGCGACGCCGCCTTGGTCACAACTGGCCAGAGGTGAGGCTTGGCCGCCCAGTTTGGAAAAAAAAGTTCGTGACGCGTTGGTGGGACGCGTCACGAACCGGGAAGGATAGCCTGCCGAAGCAGGCCTATATCCACGACGTACAAGCCATCGTGGGAGGCCTTGGGCACGCGGCAATCCGTGCCGCGTGGTGCGTGCCCTGAGCCAAGCGAGTCGTCCTTGACTCGCCAGATACATCGGAGTTCGTCCGACCCGCCGGGTTCCGGTCGGCGGGTCGGGCGGACCCCGTCGAGGGTGTCATCCTTGACAATCCTCGTGACAGTGCAGCATCCTTGCTGCAACTGCCGATGCATCAACAGGTCGCCCGTCAACCCAACATGGGCGATTCCAGAATCACTGATCCTCCGTTTAGTGCGATCGGGTGCGCCCCATTGCGCGTCGCGCCCGCATCATGATTTCGCTTTGTGCTGCAAGTTTGTCTTGTCGCTGCTGCGACCATCGTTCTGGATCGCGCAGTTCCAAGTGATCTTTCACGCCCAGCAGCATGATGCTGCTTCCAAGATTGGCCAGTTGCATCAAACGCTCGGGAATTCGAATACGCCCTGTCTTGTCCATCTCGACAAAGGCGGCTTGGGAATACAGAAATTCCTCGAAACCAAGCAGGTCTTCGTCGGGCAACAGCGAAGCCTCGGTGGCCTTGGCCATCTGCTCGAAGGTCTTCTGTGGCCAAAGCCACAGCGTGTTGGCAGTGCCCGGCGCCACGTAAAAAGCAGACCCGTGCTCGACGGGGTCGAGACGATTGCGAATCTCGGCTGGAATTGCCAGCCGCGACTTCGCATCGATCGTGTGCTCGAATTCGCCGGTAAACAACACGCATCAGTCCTCAAGACAACCCTTCGATGTGGACCGACTCGTGCCGGTCACCTCCCGCTCTTCGACTGGGAAACTACCCCACTTTACCCCACACTGCAACACTTATGGCCATAATTCACCTCTTTGAACCATTCCAGCCATCAAACCAGCATAATTAAACCCGCACAAAACCCGATTAGAAAGCGCGCCCCCGCTCATACATTCTGAATCGTTGCTCTTTTTCGTGCCGATGCCTCCATTTTTGTTGCACACTGTTGTGTTCGAGAAGCAGTCTCGGGCCCAACTGTCTGGAGCCGGCACCATGGATGGTCCCGCGATTCACCCCCGCATCCCAACGATGCTTCCACAGCATCCATTCCTGATTGCTGCGGCCGTCGATGACCGACGGACCGGCTTGGTGACCCGCTGGGCGCAGCAGTGCAGTGACCTCCCTCCACTGGTATCCGTAGCCGTCCCTCGGGGCAGTGTGATCGAAACGGTCATCCGCGACTGTCGATCCTTTGGTTTGACGGCCCTCTGCCCAGACGATCGCTTGATTCCCCGACGCTTCGATCCACCACCGGCGCGTGACGAAGATCCTTTTGTGGGAATGCGTCTGCTCACAGCGCGGACTGGATGCCCGCTCCTGCTTCGTGGTCGATTCTGGATTGACTGCGAACTGGTCGGCCACCTCGCCCCAGATGGCACCCATCGGATCTACATCGGGCAAGCCATCGCTTCAGGGCTTTGCGAGTCGTGCGATTCGGAGGTCGATGACGCTGCCACCGCCATTGCAAGCAACCCCGCCCACGCCTAGCGCCGCCCCCCGCAGCAGTATCATCGCTGCATCGTGCCCACCCCTACTGACACACCACGCTCCTCGGCCAACCGACTTGGCCTTGACTATCGACTCGAAGTCAACTCGATGGGAACGCCCCCGGTAGCCATCACTGATGTCCATGTCCATCTCCGCGATGCCGAATCGGTGCATCTCTATGGACAAGTCGCTCAGCGATTTGGCGTCACCAAATGTTGGACGATGTCACCGCTCCAGCAAGTCGACATGATCCGCGACACATTGGGCGAGTCCAATGTGCAATTCATCGCTGTGCCGGATTGGAACCATCCTGATCGGCTCCACACAATGGGCGATGGGTTTTTGGATTCCATCCGCGCCTTCGAAGCCATTGGATCCCGCATCGTCAAGTTCTGGGCAGCGCCTCGCGCGCGTGATCTCGCTATTGATGTGGGTCAACCAGACCTGATGGATCTGAATGGTCCGATACGTCGACGGCAGATGGAGTGCGCCGCATCGCTTGGCATGGCGATCATGACCCACGTGGCCGACCCGGACACTTGGTTCGACACGGTGTACACCGACACGGATCGCTACGGAACCAAGGAACAGCAATACGAACAATTCGAGCAAGCACTCGAGGAGTTTCCTGTTCCCTGGATGGCAGCCCACATGGGCGGCTGGCCTGAAGACCTCGATCGACTCGACACCCTGCTTGAGCGCTACGACCACCTGCACCTAGATACCAGCGCCACAAAGTGGATGGTGCGAACCCTCTCGACACACGACCAACAGCGGGTGGAACAATTCTTCACACGCTGGCAAGGACGGCTTCTGTTTGGGTCCGACATTGTCGCCGTAGGTGAACACCTACATGCCGGCGGCGATGGTGGCCGCGCCGATCAATCTGTGTCCGCCGAAGAGGCCTTCGATCTGTACGCCAGTCGGTACTGGGCGCTTCGGACGATGTTTGAACGTGATTGGCAGGGAGAGTCGCCCATCGCTGACCCTGATCTGCATCAATGTGATCCCGAACGCTTCGATCCATCCGATGCGCCTCTACTCATTGGACGGTCGCTGTCAAAACCGGTGCTTCAGTCGCTGTATTCGACCGCTGCCCTTGCGTTTGGTAATTCTGTTGGCATGCGCTGACAAACGCATCGACCCACTGATCATTCCACTGCGTCATGGTGTCGCTTCGCTGCGAGATGTCGCCGGTTCGATCTCCGCGAATGGCTCGCACAGTCGCGTCAGACATACGATCCACGTCAATGATGACGCCGTCACGATCACCAAGCACTGAGACGGCGCGGTGAGCCTCAGGAAGCACGACCGTCGCACCCGCCGCCCACGCACGCACGCTCGGGGCGATGGGTTCCTGGCCACCACCAGCCATCAACACAACAGACGACGGACCAATGCAGTTCCAAGCATCCTTGATCGTTGCCATACGGAGATCTTGTACACCCACCCGTTGCTGCACTGTGGCCAGCCGCTGTTGATCATCGGTACGCCCAGCCAAAACCACTGGCGGAAGATCGCACAACAGATGCCATCGGCCGAGCACCCACTCGGTCGACATGACACCTGAACCGGTAGATGGTTCGGCTAAGACATAGACACACCGCTCCTCGCGCAACGGTTCGTTTGGCACAGGGCACCACGGGGGAAGACACTGCAAGACGCCCGATCCGTCGGGGGCTCCGGAGAGCAAACCGCCACAGGCTGGAACTTGGGAGTGTGGGGCAACATGTTCGTCCAATACTGCCATACCCCGACGCCCCGACGCAGTCAGTACCTCGGCTGACTGGGCATCCCACGCAATGCACAAGCCGATTTTATCTCGGTCAACCAACGCAGCGACTGCATGAGCAGCGTGTGCGACACTTCGTTTCGGGGAGTGCGGCACGACTAACTCATGCTGTCCGGCTCCTGTCCCAAGACATACAATTTGCCCGCCAACCAATTCTTTTGCTTGTTCGAGCATAGCGGCAAGCGTGGGGCGCCCACGCCATTGCTCGCCCTCGATCAGATGAAGCACCATTGCCTCACTCATCACTGCCCCAACAGCGGTTCGCCGTCGAGTCCGTACTTGGTATCCATGAACAGTCGCGCCACTGCCACTCCAGTTCGGTCCGCCAATTCGACCTGCACTTCCTGCAACTTATCAACGCCAATTCGTTGCAATTCGTGCGGTTTGATAATTACGGTCAGAGGCGCACCATGGTCACCCCCCTGCCCATCATTGGCGGGAAACAGCCGACGGCGTCCATCGACGTCGATGAGTTTGATTCGAAGATCGGCTCGCGGCTGAAGTCCCTGCGGTCCTTGCTTGATACCAAACCCCAGTACTTCGATGTAGATGAGTTGCGATGCGCCTACAGCGCGGCCAATTTCATCCAGACTGACAGGGTGTCCAGGTTGATCGAGCTTACGTGCCACCTGAAACGCATCTCTCGGGTCGATCATGTCAGTCACAGTGCGACGCTGCAGCAATTTGTCCGTGGCAGATGATGCAATGTCGCGTCGCAAGCGAACTGGGTTGACGTGCGATCCGGGGTCATCCACCAGTACAACCGTCGTGCGATCGGGGATGTCATGCCGCGCTTCAACTTCTGCGTCAGGCCGCATCACCGTGTCGAGAGTCTGAGCAATATTGCAGGCGCTCAGGATAAGCGACATCAATAGAACCGCAAGCATCACAATGGCAGTACGAGCAGTGGTCACAATCCGAGTTCCGGATCGAGACTGGAGTTGTACTTATCTGGATGCTTGGGCTCGAGGTGCATATAGAAGATCCATCCGGTTTGCTTGGTGAACTCGGCCATGAGCCCGGTCTTGATTTCTTCTTCGCCGGCCGAATCTCGATCCAAGCCTTCCAGTTCTGGAAAGCGTGCTTCGACTTCCCAGACATCCACAAATTCATCGGCGTCGTAGCCATCTCGCTCAGCCACCGCGACCACGGCACGGCAAACGCCCTCCCACAACCAGCGATTGCCCCTCGGGTGCAGCCGGAAGTCCTGGATATCGATCAGGAGAATTCGGTCGACCTGCAATTGCGCAGCTACTTCGCCCCAAGGCATAGCACTCCACTGCGCGGTGCGGTACTGCCAGTCACGCACTTGAAGCGGATGAAGGATCTTGACGCCTTCAACATGTTCACCGATACGCGCCGCGACACCTCCGGCGATCATGTCAATAACATCCGGGTGTTCGTATTGAAGTTCCAAAGTCGCATCGACAAGAATCGCCACCGACTGGTGTTCAAGACCGTCGTACCGAGAATGAACTTCGATGAGTTTTTGGTATTCAAAGTTCGTACTGGCGCCGGCAGCACCCACGACGAGTGCTTGACTGGCGCCAAGTGCGGCACTGGCCGCGGGCAAGATAGCGCTGCAACCGATGTTGGCGGCTAGAGGAATGCACACAAGAAGTCCAATCAAATACTTCATGCCGACGCCACTCCTGCCTGCCACAATTTTATGCCCCAAGCCAAGACCAGAATGGCGATGCACGTCCACATCACCGCAGGGCGAAGCAGCACCGATGCAAATCGCTGCATGGGCGCGCCAGTCACCGCAGCCCACACGCCGCCCACTGCTGTCATGGCCACCAAAATGCTCAGCAGCATGCCCGCGGGTTGCACAATCGCGGCGGTCACAAACTGACCGCGGACCGCGTGTGAGAACGAGGTGGTCATTCCACAGGATGGACATGGCAGGCCCATATTGGTTTGCCATCCGCACGCAGGAAGACCGAGTTGTCGGTGTGTTCCGTGTCCAACATTCGATGGCGAGAGGACCGCAGCAATCACCAACATCGCCAACGCCAGCAGGGCCACTCCAGCGGCCAGCCAACGGCCTGAGGAATGCAATCGACATGATCCATAGTGGGCCATTCCGGTGAGGGTACCCGGTTGGTCAACGGCCTACCAAACCTCGCCCCGGTCAATGGTCATTTGGGGGTGTACGGGGCGATACTTCGGTCAGTTGACCACCGAGCCGAAGGTGAACCCGCCACGGACCGTCGGCGAGGTCTGAGGCCCGATGCACATCGCCCACGATCAGATCGGCCTGCACTGCGACCTCTGACCGCATCTGCTCGATGGAACCAGCTAAGAGTGCCCGATGACGCACGGCCCAGCACCGGGCTACTTCCAACGCAGCGGCGTCGTTGTGTGCGATCACGTGCAGCGCCCCAGCAGAATCAACGGCTGCGGTGACACCTTGGGGGAGTTCCGCGATGTGCACCGCAGTCAGCCCTTCGGGGATCACGGCGTCCGGTGATGATGCCGTTTCTATGCGTGTTGGCCTCGAACACGCCACCACGGATGGGGGCCCCTTGAGTGGAACCGGTGATGCATACGGTGTGTGGGACTCGCTCGTTTCTCGGGGTGCTGGGGGAATTGGCGGTACCGGTCGCGAGGCCGAGGCCCGGGCGCGAATTGACGCGATGACATCGCTGATGCCGTCGTGTGTCATTGCGACACTGCATCGCTTGGCGGCTTCTCCGACATCCATTTGCGAAATGATCCCGCGGCATGTTGGCGCGACACCGAGGTGTGCGCTGGCGGTGGTGAGCAAGCGATCGACAGTGGCTTGAGCAATCGGATCGGGAGATCCAGCCATGATGACGGAAATGACTGGCGGTGGTGTGGATGCAGCGATCGCTTTGATCTGGCGATAGGCTGCGACGGTGGCGGCTTGATCAGCACCTGTCAGCACGACCACTTCGTCATATGCAGACCAATTGGCCGCAGCGTCGAGTATCACCGGCCCAGCGATGATCCACGTGTGCCCAGCATGTGGGGGGGCAATGACGTGTTCCAGATCGGTCGCAACTGGCGTGTCATGGCCAAGCATGGTGACGTGAATCTGTCGATCATCGATTTCAAGCACGGTGGCGGGCTCGTCACCGACGATAGATGGAATCGCAGGATGCCGCCAGAGCGAAGCACGGACTGGCAAGTGGCCTTCAATGAGTCGGATGACGGTGTCGTCGGCCGCAGGCACCGTCGTGGCCGGGATGCCTACGAACAAGTCCGCAAGCGCTTCGATGTCCCGCCGCGTGCGGTTCATCCTTCCGCTCGGGCGCCGTCCACTTCGACCACACTGACCGCCTCGTCATCGGATGCCACTGGTTCGATGTGATTGTGCGGGTCTGGACCAGCACGACCATCCACGACGACTTGATACCGATACGTGCCTGGAGGAAGTGGGACGACCGCTTCGAAGGCACCGCTGGTGGCATTCCAACGCAGCGGCGTGGCCGAGGTTGACCAGCCATTGAAGTCGCCCGAAACGGCCATGGTTTGCTCGGGGCGTCCTGGCTGGCGGAACCGAATGCCTTGCTGCGTAATAACCGCCCCGAAGCATTCGGGGGCGTTGGTCACGACGGTGGTCTCTGAGGGCACCGGACACGGGCTCGGGTTTGGACCCCCAGTCAGGGGAGCCAGACCCGTTGCTGGTGCTGGCACGCCAGTGTGTTCAGGCTGAATGCGGCGGAGGATCTCACTGGCGCGAGAGGAGGGCGGCTCGTGGCTTGGTGCTTCCGCTGGTGGTGCTGAGGTTGGCAAGGAGTCGAGCCACTCCAACAGGGCCGAGAAGTCTTGTTCGGCCGCGCCACCAGGTTCGTACTCGCTGATGGGCTGGCCCAAACTGGCGGCCTCACGTAGTGAGTCGTGCGACCGAATGACCACCGGCGCCAACCACGGATCGAATTGCTGGGTCAGGTTTTCCAAAATTCGCGCTGCCAGACGAGACGCAGGATCGTGAATCGTCGGCACGATCCATCGTGGCAAAGTACGGCCCAGTCGTCGCACCAACGCTTCGATGGTGTCCCACTGCCGCTGGGCCCCTCGAAGCGAAAAGTAGCCCGTTTCCACGGGTATCAACGCCTCGGTTGCAGCGCGTAGGGAACTAAATGTCAGAATGCCCAGAGCTGGGGGGCAGTCGATGTAGCAGCAATCGAATGAATCGCGGGCTCGGCCCAAAAATTGCTCTAGGCGGCACTGCATATCGGTTGAGGCATCGTGGGCCGATGCCTCCACGGCCGAGAGCATGATGGTGCTTGGCAACACTTGAAAGCGGTGTCCAACTTCCCAGCAGACTTCTTCGGGATCAACCCCCTCACATTCGCCCCGCATGACAGCGGTCGTACCACCCTCGATGGCGTCTTCGGGGATGCCCAGGCCGGCAGCGCAGTGCGACTGCGGATCCATATCCACCAGCAAGGTGCGGCGACCTCGTCGAGCTGCCAGCGCTGCCAAATTGATGGCGGTCGTGGTCTTGCCACAGCCGCCTTTTTGATTCACGATTGCGATGATGCGCACTTGAGTCTCTCGAATCCTCGTTCAGGATGGTTCCGGTGCCATCCTTATCGGCCTCGACCGGTGCATGGCTTGAACTCAGAGTCGATGTCAGCAGATTCGAGGAAGAACGCTCGCCCACGCCGATCGCACAACCTCGTCGGGTACATCATCTCGAATAAGAGCGCCCGACGTTGTGGGAAGCACCAATCGCACAACACCATTGGCCACCTTCTTGTCGAACTGCATTGAATTCATGAGTTGATCGACTGATACGGCCTTGGAGAGGCGCACCGGCAGGGAGACCGATTCGAGCAGCGATTGGACCCGCGTGGCGTACGAGTCCTGAACCAAGCCGAGTTGTACGCTGCAATGGAAGGCTGCCATGAGCCCAATGGCGACCGCTTCACCATGTCGCAGATCAAGTGAAGCCAACGGTTCAATGACATGCGCGAAGGTATGCCCAAGATTCAGGAGCATTCGCGTTCCATCTTCACGTTCATCGCTGGCAACAATCCCGATTTTGACGGCTACTGCGTGGGCCAACACCCGATCGATGGCCTGAGCCTCCGCCCGAATCAGGGCTTGGGCATCGTTCTGGATCAGTTCGAGCAGTTCCGGGTCTGAGAGCACGCCGTGCTTGATGCACTCGGCAAGCCCGCACACCAAGTCACGTGGTGGCAATGTGGCCAGTGTGGCCGGGTCGGCCAAGACCAATTTCGGCGGCCAGAAGGCACCGGCGAGGTTCTTGCCAACGCGATCGCCACCGGGCAGCGGTACGTTGACACCGGTTTTGCCTCCGACGGATGCGTCGGCCATGGCCAGAAGCGTGGTAGGAATCTGAATGACATCAAGTCCGCGGAGGAACGATGCCCCTGCAAAGCCAGCAACATCGCCGGTGATGCCACCGCCAACGGCGATCATGACGCTGTGGCGGTCCATCCGGTGGGCCAAGGCTGCTTGCCAGATGGTTTCGACGGTGGACATACGCTTGTGGGACTCACAGGCGACCATCGTTGTCATCTCCACAGACCACCGGGCCTGTTCAAGCGACTGCAAAACCACTCGGGCGTGTGTGAGAGCGACCTGCTCATCGGCCACGATTAGGGCGTGACGGCCTGAAACGGCCTGGCTGCACAACTCCGCAGCCGATGACAGTAGACCGGTACCGATGACCACGTCATAGGGGCCCGATGCTGCAGAAACGGTCATTCTGGTCGTCACGTGTCCACTTCATCGGCACGCCGGGCCAATTCAGCCAAGGCCGCTGGGGCATCCTCAGGCAAATCGGTCGATTCCATCTCCCAATCGGCCCCTAGCACTGTTCGCCGAAGCGATGGTGTGGGGCGCATCCAGGCTCGGCCAGCCAGCAGCACGGCCACAAAGATCACCGCAAGCACGGCCACCAGGATGGCCAGAACGCCGCCAGCCCCTTGCTGGGGCGACACGACTCGTTCCCAGGAGGAGGCCCTGGCAGTTGGCCAGGTGTAGACACCCCCATCTCTCGCACGATCGGCGATGGGGTCGGTAGAAACCGCCTTGAGAAGGATCTCGTCACCGATGCTCGGAATGCCTAGGTCTGTGGGCATCGTGACTCGGATGGGGGAAGCATCCGTCGGTCGAATCCAAACATACAGATCAGCATCAGTGCTCTGATCGATCTGCTCAACCCGGCCTTGGATGTCAATTTCGTCAGCAGCGGCCGCGATGGCCAGTGTCATGGCGATGGGCAACGCAATCAGCAGCATGATGATGGGTTTCATGTCCATGTCGCCGCGTCACGTGACTCGCATAGCAGGCTCCGGGCGGACCCATGTCCGCCCGGACCTGATGCAAAGCGACCCCAAGGGGATTCGAACCCCTGTCTCCAGGATGAAAACCTGACGTCCTGACCTGACTAGACGATGGGGTCGGATCTCGGGATCATAGTCGAACTGCACCTTGCCTACACGGAGACCAGTCATCGACACACCCCCAATCATCTTCTGTCCACTCCGCATTGAAGCCGCTGGCATGCGCCCCCTGGCGAGGCGGCTCGGGTGGTCGCTCGTCGTGACTGGCATTGGTGGCGACGCGGTCCGACGTGCCCTTGCCGCCGCGCCTGGTGATGGCGTCGTAGTGCTGGCCGGCGTCGCTGGTGCCTTGCGTGGTGCACCCTATGCTTCAGGAACGGCGTGGACTGTCAGAGAAGTCGTCACGAACCAGGGAATTCTGACCAGCCCTCTCCTAAGTGAGGGCATTCGAGTGACGCAAGCGGAAGACATTGTGGCTACGCCCAGAGACAAGTCAGCCTTGGCCAACCAAACCGGGGCTGACATCGTGGACATGGAATCGAGCGCCTTTGCATCCGCTGCTCAATCCGCCGGCCGACGGTGGGCCATCGTCAGAGGTATCAGTGATGGCATCGAGCACAGCCTCCCCCCGGGGTGTGACCAGTGGTTTAACCCCCAAGGTGGCATCCGCCCAGTTCGGGCGGCGGCGGACCTCATTCGAAGCCCGATAGACCTAGTCCATATCCTGCAATTTGCGCGTCGCACCAAGCGGGCCATGCGGGCGGTGTCTGATTTGGCCCAACAGCACGCTGAATTGATCACCTGCGGAGAAAGTGTGTAGGCTGTTGGCCGAACCAAATAGTCTAGGAGTTCCTTTCTCATGCCAATCGCCACCATTGCCGTTCTCGCCCTGTCATCGACCGCGGCCCACTCCCCACTGCCAGCACCCAAGCCCATTCCATCGGTACGGTCGGCCCTTGTGGACATGACCGGGCTGACTGAGGCAACGCCAACACCCCAAGCCAATGAAGTTCCGTGGGGCGACCTCCCGTCGCTGACGGGTCTGGATCGAACACTCTCCCTCCAAGATGAAGCGGCAAACACGACTACCGTGGCCGCCTTTGGTGCTGCTGGCTCGCAGCGATGGAATGTCACCGGTCGATGGGCCATCGATTACCACGACACGGCAAACAATGCGTATGGCGGCTCTCTAGGCATGCAGTGGTTTTTGGTAGATGACTTCGCCTTTGCCCCATCACTGACGTTATGGGGATTCTCTCAGGAAGGCCAAGACTCATACGGCGGTGGAATCGATCTGATGTTTGAGTGGCACTTCCTCAGTCGGGATACGTGGTCGCTCTACGTTGACTTCGGCTGCGGCATGCTCGGCACGACCGAGCCGGTGCCGTTCGATGGTTCACAATTCAACTTCACGCCGCAAGCTGGCTTGGGCGCAACGATGGACATTGGCCAGAATCGACGTTGGCTCATCGGCGTTCGCTGGTTCCACATTTCCAATGCTTCGCTGTACGCCAATAACCCGGGTCGCAACAACATCATGGTGTACACCGGACTCAGTCTGCCCTTCTGATATTTCTCAAGAAGCGGCCCCCCGCTGTTCAACCATTCCAACGCTGGAAGACCAGCGACACATTGTGTCCGCCAAATCCAAACGTATTGTTGACTGCCACATCGACTTGTGACGGTCGAGCCTCGTTGGGCACGAAGTCCAAGTCCATTCCATCATCTGGATTGTCAAGATTAATCGTCGGAGGCAGTACGCCATGGTGCAGTGCCAGCACGGTCGCCACCGATTCAATGCCACCGGCAGCACCAAGGGCATGACCAGTCATCGACTTGGTGGATGAAATCGCAAGCGACTTGGCGTGGTCGCCAAACACTCGCTTGACTGCGGCTACTTCGGCAGAATCTCCCAGTGGTGTCGATGTGCCATGGGCATTGATGTACCCGACATCGCTAACCGTCACGCCGGCATCTTTCAGCGAAACTTTCATAGCTTCACCGGCGCCGGTTCCCGCTGGATCGGGCGCCGCAATGTGGTACGCGTCACCGGTGATTCCAAAGCCGATGAGTTCGGCGTAAATACGAGCATCTCTTGCCTTGGCGTGTTCGAGTTCCTCGAGTACGAGTACTGCAGCGCCTTCCGAGAGGACGAATCCGTCGCGGTCGCGGTCGAATGGCCGAGATGCTGCCGTTGGGCTGTCGTTGCGAACCGATAAGGCCCGCATCGCGCTGAATGCAGCGATGCAAAGTTTGGACACTGCGGCCTCAGCACCACCGGCCAGCATGACATCGGTGGCGCCTCGCTGAATCATCGACATACCGTCGGCCAACGCGTGTCCGCCTGTGGCACACGCCGTGGCCGGAGACATATTGCTGCCGCGGAGATTGAATTTGATGGAGACCTGCCCAGCAGTTGCGTTGACCATCAGTCGGGGCACCACGAAGGGGCTCAGTCGTTTCGGGCCTTTCTCAAGGAGTCGAACGTAGTACTCCTCAATCGTAAGGATGCCTCCGATGCCCGATCCGATGGCAACGCCTCGTCGATAGGGGTCGCCCTGCGTGAAGTCGATGCCCGAATCGACCGCGGCTTCGACAGCTGCAGCTATGCCCAGTTGGCAGACGCGGTCGACTTTGCGCGCTTCCTTGATTTCAAGGTGGTTCAGTGGATCAAAGTCACTGGCCTCGCCAGCGATGGTCGTGGTCCATTGATCATCCTGCTCAAAGGCAGTGATCGTGCTGATGCCGGACTTTCCTTCGGACAACCCACGCCACAACTGTGCAGCGCCAACCCCAAGGTCAGTGACCGCACCAACACCGGTAATGACGACACGACGTTCGTCAGTGGACATGGCGACAAGAAATCCAGCCGGACCCGCTTGAACAGCGGCTCAGGACTTGGATGCCTCAAGGATGTAGTCGATGGCTTGCCCGACGGTTTGAATTGCCTCAGCCTTGTCGTCAGGAATAGACGTCTCAAATTCGTCTTCGAATTCCATCACCAACTCGACTGTGTCGAGGCTATCGGCGTTGAGGTCATTGGCGAAACTTGTGTCTCGCGATACCTCAGCCTTTTCAACACCCATTTGATCGGCCACGATCTGAATAACCTTGGCTTGGACCTCTGCTTCCGTCACGAGAATATCTCCTGCTGGCAGGGGGACTCCCTGCGGTAATGCGTAGAATTGTACTGTGAGGACAAGCCTCGCTGCAAACGAGTTAGCCGACCATGCCACCATCGATGGCGAGCACGTGGCCAGTAATGTATCCAGCCCTGTCCGAGGCAAGAAATGAGACACCATCTGCGATTTCCGAGGCTTGGCCAAGCCGTCGCAGTGGCAGCCGTGCCGTGGCCTCCTTGAGCATCGCCTCGGGCAGCACAGAGGTCATATCGGTCTCAATGAACCCAGGCGTCACGACATTGGCCGTCACCCCTTTGCCACCAAGTTCTTTGGCAATGGACCGAGTCATTCCAATGAGCCCGGCTTTGGCAGCGGCATAATTGACCTGCCCAGCATTTCCCATCAGGCCTACAACCGATCCGATGTTGATCATTCGCCCCCACCGCTGCCTCATCATTGGACGAGCCACGCCGCGGCAGAGCCGAAAGGCGGCTCGAAGATTGGTCGTAATCACCAGATCGAAATCCTCATCGCTCATTCGCAGCACGAGCCCATCACGAGTCACACCGGCGTTGTTGACCAGAATGTCCAGCCGACCATGATCAGATACCACGCCCTCGACTAGAGCGTCGACGGCAGCGTCATCAGTCAGGTCACACGGACGTGCCTCCATCGCACCACCGTCGGCGATGGCCTGCGACACGACTTCCTCCAACGCATCTGCATTGCGAGCCACCGCTATGACGAAATGACCGTCCGCGGCCAGTTGCGTTGCGATCGCTTTACCAATGCCTCGGCTGGCGCCCGTCACTAAGGCAACCCGTCGATCATCACTCATGTCGTACTCCTGCGACGCATCGCGTCTAAAGAAACCAACTGCCGTGTTCTAGAGTCCTGGGCTGCGCGGACCGCCGCCGCCACTTGGTGGCGACGGACGATCTGGAGGCTGGGCATCGTGTTCTTCGTCGCGACGCGCCTTGATGGCGAGTAAGCCGAGATCAGGCTCGCTCAGTTGAAGCATTTCGCCATTGACAACTGCAAACCAGTCCTCGAATGGGGATTGGCCAAGGTACTCGGCGATACCAGGAACCGCAGGGGCGGCTTCAAACCGCAAGGTGCCAGATGTCTCGTCGGCCAGCCACATCTGCGCATCAGCACGATTAGGCAGCCAGTAGATGGCCAAGTACGCTCGAACGCCCTCAGGCGTAGTGCCTGAAATCACTTCGATCTCTTCAATCTGACTGGAGATTGCAGCGAGATCACCTGAAGCCACCATCAACTCGAGTTCTTCGCGTTCGGTGGATTTGAGCAGCGGCGCAATGCGGTCGGGTGACCCTGTGGCAAAGCCATCAAAGAACCCAAGAATCGCAATGCGTTGTGGATCGGTCGATGGGGCATCATCCTCTGACAGGAGCACACGTGGATCGATGTTGTGCGTGGCCATCAGTTCTTCGATGGACGTCATTGCCGGCGGAGGTGGCGCCTTGGGTACCGCACGAGCCCGCTTCTTGGCCGGTGGCGGAGGTGGGTCTTCACCACAACCGGAGGGTACGCCGACACCAAGCAGCAAGGCCGCTGCGAGCCATCGAAGGTCAGGCCGAAATTGTTGCATCGGGTTGATCATGGTTTTCCACCTTGGTTGCTCGATCGATTCGCCGCATCAGTCCTCGAAGCACCTTGCCAGGTGCCAGTTCCGCCCACTTCGTGTATCCAGCGTCAATCATTGCTTGCATCTGTGAAGACCACCGCACCGGGCTGGTGATCTGTGATACCAGCGTGCTGCCAATGGCCCCAACATCCCCTGTAGGATAGGCCGCCGCAGTCACGTTGGACCACACTTCACTCGTTGGCACGTTAATGCTCGTGTCGGCAAGCACAGCCGACATGGCCTCAGCCGCTGGTTTCATGTGCGCCGAGTGAAAGGCACCGGCAACGGTCAGTGGCGTGGCACGCCAGCCCCGGTCTGCACAGGCCGTCGCGGCACGCTCACAGGCCACCGCATCACCGCTGAGCACAATCTGACCCGGGGCGTTGAGGTTGGCCGGAACGAGTACGCCCCCACCGCACTGGGCGAGTACTTCTTCGCAGAATGCATCTGCTTGTGATTCATCCATACCCATGACCGCAATCATGCCACCATCGCTGGCGACCGCAGCTTGCTGCATCAGCCGGCCTCGCGTAGCCACCAATTGCAGCCCATCGGCAAACGTGAATGCGCCGCCAAGATGGAGGGCCGTCCACTCGCCAAGTGACAGTCCAGCCGCCACTGCCGGACGGGCGTCGCCATACATGGCACGCCAGCACGCGACCGAACAGGTGTAGATTGCTGGCTGGCTGATGTTGGTCTTATTGAGTTCGTCCGAGGGGCCCTCAAAGCACAGCGTGCTCAATGGTGCCCCAAGTGAGTCGCCCAGCACTTCATCGGCCTGCGCAAAGATTGCCCGGGCCGCTTCGCTGGCATCGTGCCACGACCGACCCATGCCAACGGCTTGGGCGCCCTGACCTGGACACAAGACTGTGGTCTCAACGGTACGCATCCCGGGCATGGTACAGGCTCTCTGTGGGTCCCTGCCGGTGTGGCGAGAACTCAGACGTTCCACACAGAGGACGCCCAAGTCATTCCTCCGCCGAATGCCACCATGATGATGGTATCGCCGGGCTTGACCTTGCCAGCCTCCCACAACTGATGGAGACACAAACCAACCGACCCGGCTGAACTATTGCCATAGTGATCGATATTGATATACACCTTGTCATCTGGCAGCCCGAGCTTCTCCTTGGCCGAATCGATGATTCGGATATTGGATTGGTGGCAGATGAACTGTGAAATGTCGTCGACTGTCTTGCCAGTCGATTCCATTGCGTTTTTAATCACCTCGCGGAACTTGCCCACCGCGAACTTGTAAACATCACGACCATCCATCCGCAGGCAGCCGAGTTTGGTAGCTGCCGCGGTGGCATCCGGTGGGATATCCCGCTCAAATCTTGGAATATAGAGCGAAAGCCAATTTCGTCCATCGCCTTCAATAACTTGGTGAATGCAGCCACGATTTGGATCGTCATCGGCTACCAAGACCGCTGCGCCAGCCGCATCACCAAAGAGGATCGACACGCCGCGTTCTTCGTAATCCACAAGCGTACTCATCGCATCGCATCCAATGACACCGATCGCCTTGTGCCGTCCGGACCGAATAAGTGAATCCGCGATATTCATCGCATAGACAAAGCCACTACATGCTGCAACCAGATCAAATGCCCCCGCTGGCTGCGCGCCAACCGCTGCCGCGATTCTGCTTGCATTGGAAGGGCAGGTCATTGCCGAACTGACCGAGGCCTGGATGATGAGATCCAGATCTCCGCCGACCATGTCCGCATCATCGAGCGCGCCACGCATAGCATCGATCGCCAACTGCAGTTGGCTCTCGCCCTTGTCGTGATCGAGCACTCGCCGCTCAGAAATACCCGTCCGTTGAACGATCCACTCGTCGGAGGTGTCCATCATCTTTTCAAGGTCGGCATTGGTCAACTTGCCTTCAGGCACAGCTGATCCAACACCCGCCATTCGAACCCCACAGGGCATGGCCATCAGACGCTCACCTCTTCGGTCTTGACAGTCCGCATGATCATTTTGTTGACACCAAGGTCCACGAATCGTCGAGCCGCCGCCACTGCGTTGATGATGGTGCGTTCCTTGCTCGACCCATGACAGATGAGGCACCCGCCGTTGACGCCCAACAGGGGTGCGCCGCCATACTCGTGGTAGTCGTACTCGGAATAGAGTTTCTTGACAATGGGCGCAAAGCTCTCGACGAACCCCTCGTCATGATCTTCGAGTTCTCGGTGCAATCGTTTAAAAATACCTCGACTGAGACCCTCGGCCAGTTTGATGGTGACATTGCCCGTCACCCCATCTGATACGACGACCTCACAGGCCCCGTCAAAGACGGCTCGGCCTTCGACATAGCCGACAAAGTCAACGAAAGGATCTTCCCGCAGCAGTTCGCGGGCCTTCTTCATGTCATCGGTACCCTTCTGCTCTTCGCCACCGACGTTCATCAGTCCCACTCGCGGATTTTCAATACCCAGCACGCGGCGGGAATAGATGGTGCCCATGATTCCGTACTGGTGCAGGTGGTGTGGCTTGGGGTCTATGTTGGCGCCAACATCGATGAAGGTCACCGGGCCAGCAAAGGTCGGGATGACCGCTGCGATTCCGGGGCGAGCTACACCAGGCAGGCGACGCATGTGCATCTGAGCAGCGGCGACAAAGGCGCCGGTATTACCTGCCGACACGGCCATGTCGAGTCGGTGTTCTGCTTTGGGACCAGCCATCTTGGCCAGTTGCACCAACGAGGATTTGGTCTTGGCACGTACCGCTTCGACCGGTGACTCCTCCATGGAAATCTCATCCGTCGTCGCGATGATTTCGATCATGCCCTCAGGCAGGGATGACCGCGCCACACCCGCTTGGATGATCTTGGGATCACCAAATAGCACCATTTGATCACCCGGCTGGAACGACTCCGCCGCAGCCAATGCACCCGACAAAATCGGGGCCGGCGCCAAATCGCCGCCCATGACATCGACACCAATACGCATCGGAATCAGACAGTGCCGGAAGTCTTCAGGGTCAATCCCGGACGAACAAAGCCACAATCACGGCAGGCGCCGTGCGGATGCTTGGTAGCTCCGCACGATGGGCACTCCACAAGATTGCTCTTGTCCAGTGCGTGGTGGCTGCGTCGTTTGCGTTTGCGAGCCGGGGATGTCCGAAAGGCTGGTACCGCCATGATCGGGAACTCCTGAAAAGGTGCCGAACGAGGGCTCAGCAAGCCACGCAGGGTATCTCAGAGGGGGATTTTTGTCAATAATATTGGGATTGACCCGCGTTTGGGAAGCGAATGAGGGGAAGCCACCAAGCCTCAGATGCCCATAGGCCCTCACATGAGATGCAACCAATCCTTGAAGAGGAACATGAAACGGTCTGAGAGCAGCGTAATTCGCCCCATCACCGTCAAACCGAAGGCCGCGCCGAAGGTCACCATCAGAACAAAGATGCCAAGGCGAGCCGTCTTGCCCACAAATCCCTTGTGCTCCATCGAGAAGAAGAAGTACACCAAACAGCACAGCACGCTGATGAGAATGACTATCGCGCCTAGTGATGGCCAGAACATGAACTGATTCCCAGTATCGACGACCCACAGCGAAGTAATCGTGCCCTTGATCTGTTCAAGGAAGTCAGACTCGATGTATGACGTCAGCCGGAATCCTGCCGTGGCACCAATGATGAAGGCCAGTGGCCAGCGTGCAATCCACCCACCGCTTGGCAGCAAACGACACAACAGCATGATCGACAGCACCGCCGGCACGATGTAAATCCAATGGAACTCCTGCTCGAATGACAACCCGGGCGTAGTCCAAGACCGAACAAGGCCGGGGAAGACATTGATGAGCAACTTGTCGACGATACCGGTGTAGAAGTTCAGCGCCACGTAGTACCCCGCCGACGCGCCCACGACGAGCGCTTCAGCGGTCTTGTAGAAGGGGTTGTCGCCGATCAGGAAGGACATGATGCACAGCGTCAGGATGGCCGCAAGCCAGACACCAAGTGTGCGACTGGTCGACACAATGGCATTCTCCGGCCGATCAGCGGCAGCCATGGTGGCCGGCAAGGACTTGCTGGTCTCCCATGACACGACAGTTCCGGTCGCAGTCCAGCCTTCATTAGCAGGGATGTCTTTGGGTAGCCACTCAGTACGAATCTCAGACCCAGTCAGATGCCCCACCCACACGGTGCGATTGGCATTCTCAGCCTCCATCCAACGCGCCTGAGACATTCCCATCGCATCAGCATCACTCTTGGTCATGAGCTGCTCTTTGGTCTCGGTCACGTCGGCGCCATACCACTGGAGTTCCTTGGCGTTTGGTGAGTCCACTGGCAACCACGTATCAACTACGTTGGTCTGCGTGTACTCAACATAGGTCTTCTCGGTGGGCACGATGTAGACCTGGCCGGCGTCGAGCATGAAGCCCGCCACCACCATGCCGGCAACGATGATCGCCAAGCTGATGACCCATCCAATCAGTCCACCGCCACCGCTTGGAATTGGTGTTGTCTCTGCGCTCATGCGACACCTCTTTTGCGATCAGCGAAGAAGATGATATTTCCAACGATGACCAGTACAACCATGAGCAGGTGTGCTACCAACTGTGGCCCCATGTATTGGAGTGCGGAGGTCGTCGAATACCGAGCCTTGACGAATTCTTCTTCAGCGAGCCGAGGGTAGGCCTCGATGACCAGTTGCTCATAGCCCGCCGCGCCCTTGATGGCCGCGAGCAAGCCACCCAATGGTTTGGGAACATATGGATACAACAACGGCGCCTGCACGCCAGTGCAGCCGGCGACGATTGGCAGGCCCGCAGGCGTTGCCGCATACTGAACCCACTGCTTGGTTCCCGGGTCACCTGCGCTGACATTAACGATGAGGTTCATCGACTTGGCCGACTTAATATTGGCCGTCATGGGGATCTTGCTGAGATCCGTACGCCTCGAATCGGTCACGAAGAGTTGCTTCCAGTCGACAATGATGTTCTTGATGACCGCCTCGTTACCCGGCTTGTAGCCAAACGAGAGGTAGTTCGTCCCGTACTTCATGTCGGGATACTCTTCCGTCAAAATGGTCATCGCATCTTCTACGAATGGCTCGCCAAGAGGCCAGAGACACATGAAGTAGATCTTGTGCTTCTTCTCGGCCATGTGGCGGGTGAAGGCCATCGCCATTGGCAGCAACTCGCCCTGACTTCCAGGGTCAAAGTCGAAACTCAGCAGGATGCGAGAACCGTCGGGAAGACTCTCGATGGCATTGAATACGTTCCGGTCCATCGGTGCCACATCCGTCGGTGGCGCGAACCGGAGCAAGATGGGAATGGCCACGGCCAGCCCCATCAGTAGGAAGATAAGGCGACGGTCGATGCTACGGAGTAGATTCACGGCCAGCCCCATCAGTAGGAAGATAAGGCGACGGTCGATGCTACGGAGTAGATTCATCATGGCTCAGTCTCCCGATCCGAGGTAGGAGCGATCAACACCGAGAATCACCTTGAGCGAAGTCGAGACGATTCCAAGCGCGATGCCGATCATGATGGCGCGGTTACCCGCTTTCTGGGGTACATCAAGAATCATCTGCGTGAGATTCTCGAGCCTCAATCCGTTGAGCAGTTGATAGAACCATCCGCTGAGATGTTCAAAGGCGCCTGCCGCAATGGCCTGCTGATCAGGCGACATCGCCGCATACGCGACTCCGTCGAAGTTGAAGTCCTTCAGCGACATCGTCGACGACGACTGCAACTGCATACCCACAGCCGTGGCCAGATCACGGCTTGCTTCCGGAAGCGACAGAACGTAACTATCGAGATCCGGAAGGAAACTCGTCAGCCAGACGCCCGCGTACACCTGGCCGAGCAGCACGATAAAGGCCGTGCCCAGCAGCAGTGTGGCCTCGAGGTTCTTGGCTCTGAAGGCACGGAAGGCCGCCGAGGCGATGTAGAACGCAAGCATGCCGAACATGGTGGCCGTCAGCGGCACAAGGCCGTACTGATACATCCACCAGAAAGGGGCACCGTCCTGAATGACCGGAGCGGTCCAGGTGTTGTCGGGCGTGCCCGCTGTGGGCAGTGCACCGATCTTGAACATGCCCACGAAGAACAACACAAAGAAAGCAAGCAGCGTAATGATCGAGTATGCCCAGCCCGGTCGCATGCCGGACACCTTGGACAGGTTAAGCAGAATGAGGTTGCCAGCTCCGAGCGCCATGGCTGCAGCGGCGAGGATGATGAACATCTCCATCGCGTCGGCCCCCCACTGTTCCGTCGACGGAATGAAGTAGGTGGCGATGAGGAGCAACCCGATGACTGCCGCAATGAGCAGTGGAATGGTTCGTTTGGCAATCACGAATCACCTCCTCGGGGATTTGGATCATCCAGAAGTCGTTCTAACTCCGCATCGATCTCGGCAACTTTATCCTCCTCGGGCTCGAAACCATCTACACCTAGGATGTTGTCCGTGATGTAGAGCGTGGTGATCTTGAACGCTTTGCTTGGCACAACCACCGCCAGCGTGGCCGAGATGCACCCAACGATCAACAGTCCCGCGGCGATGACCTTACCGATGTCCTGTCCCTTGAGCGACCCGAGTTGCTCAGGATCATTCGAGAGGTAGGCCGACGCGGCAAAGAACTCCTCACCGATGAGCGTGTAGTCACACGCCGCAACAAAGAAGGGCAGCTGTGAGGGCATGGCCGTACCGGCGATTTGAATGGCCCCGATCGAGTTGGCCGTCTCGGCGAGAATCAGCGATTCGGCGTAGAAGGCACCCATGTAGAAACAAGCTGCCGGTTTCTCACGCACCATCATGCCCTGTACACCAGCGGTGTAGCCGAACTGCTCGTCAGTGAGGTAATAGATATTGTCCTCGTTGTAGGCATCAGGTCGCCCCGCACCGAGGTAGGCCGCCTCCACCGTCTCGCGGGCAGTCGTCATGACCAGCGAGCGGGCAGTGGGCACCTTGAGCATCGCGTCGTACTCCGCCGCTGTCTTGGCCACATTCGAAAGCACCGTAATGCCCGCGACGGTTTGAATATCGTTGATATCCAGAATGCCGGGGACAAAGAGTACGGGCTTGCCCATCTCGGTGGCTCGCCCGACCGCTTCGGTCACAGCTTCGAGACCGGCGATGGGACGCACTTTGATCGTGCCACCGCGCTTGGCGATCCACACGAAAGCGACGATCACCAGACTAATGATCAGCGTGATCATGAGGAACCAGAATTTGCCCTCGTTGAAGTATTGCATCTGGGCCGTCGTTGGGATGGACGCTTGGGCCAGCGGCGAGACCGAGCCGCCCGGGCCAACGGCTACTACCGCGTAGAGATAGGCGAACCCGCTTTCGACATTCTCATCGACAAACTTCGTATTGCCGTAGGCAACCGAACCAACCGGCTGCGTATCCTGGAAATCGAAGTTCGCCGGAAAGCCGATTTCACTGGCATCGGCAGCTGCCTGGCCAATGCTCTCGAGCCGCCCGGCGTTGGGCGCGACTTTCCGGAAGACCGCGTAGCCAAGCACGCGTCGTGTCTTGCCCTTGGCAGGGGTGACATCATCGGGAGAGAGTTCCCACGTCACCTCCATCTGCGTTCCGACGTCATCGGGCACATCTTCTGCTGCCACATCGGTGGGCGGGGCAAGATCGACAACCGCCGCATGCGACGATACCGATGCAGCCAACGCCGCAAGCAGGAGGACTACGACTCTCATCATGGCCATCATTCCCATATCAGTTCCACATTCGCTCGCGGCACGATGGCCGTTTCGCCAGAGGGGAACTTCACCTCCAGCACGCGAGCTTTTGATCCAGAGCCAAGTACTTGCGGCTCGGCGGGAAGTGCGGACACTTCACCAATCATGCCGAACCATGGGTCACGAATCACTCTGAGGGTTCGACCAACTGCAAGTTCGCCGCTCTCCGAGTCACGGCCATGTACGTTATCCGGAACCTGAGCGAGCGGAATAATAACCTCGGGCCGCATGACACCGGCGCGAATTTGCGTGGCGCCATTGACCGAGGCTTCCTGTCCCACATGATCTTTGAGCATGGCAAAGGTCCGCTCGGCCATAGCGATCTTTCCGAACCCTTCGGTGACGATCACGGTAATTCCCAAATTCTCGCGACCAGTGATAGCGACGCCGAGGTCATACCCGAGCAGGTTTTTGAGATCCTCGTCGTCGATGCCACCAGAAATGATGGCTGCAGCGCCGACATTGCGACCCTTCTCGATCGACTCTACGGACATACGAGCGCCGCCGATCACGATGGCGCCTTTCATATCGTCCG
>CAZGFN010000016.1:0-42204 GCA_964524945.1 uncultured Isosphaeraceae bacterium | reverse complement strand
GCTTCACCAAATGGTGTAGTAATCCACTGATCGACATCCAAGGCTGGTGCCTCGCTGCCGACGACGAGTTTGTCTTTCTTCAGAAGAGCTGAACCAGCCAAGGCGGTGATCATCAGTACCAAACCAAAGGTGATGATCCGAGAGAACTGCAAGGTGTTTCGCATCGACATGGACGGGTCTCCATCACTGCTCATCGGCAGTATCCAGTGCGGCCTACACGGCCTGATATCGAATCAGTATAGGCGGTTGTGCCCCCCATCCGAAGCCCAAAGGGCGTCGGTCCCACGCGGAAAACTCGATAGAGCCATCACGTGTGGCCCCCCTGCCCTGTTCGGTGTGCTGCCGCTCAGTCCAGCGCGTCAACGCCAGGCAAGGAAGCACCCTCGAGCATACGAAGGCTTGCACCCCCACCTGTAGACACGTGGGTGATTTGATTGGCTACTCCAGCCCGTTCGATCGCTGCAGCAGTTTCGCCACCACCCACAATGGTGATGGCTTTGTGTTTGCCCGATGCCTCCGCCAACGCCTTGGCGATGGCCGTGGTGCCTGCATCAAACGGGGGTTGTTCAAAAACACCCATCGGCCCATTCCACACGATGGTCTTAGCAGTCTGAAGTCGATCGTGCCAATACGCAGCCGTTTCCGGTCCAATATCCAAACCCATCAATCCTGGGGGGATACCAATTTCGCAGGTGCGTACAGAAACTCCCTCGGCGACTTCCGTGGCGCACACGTGATCAGTTGGAAGAAGCAGGTCGACGCCCTGCGTGGCGGCCTGATCCATGAGTTCTGAAGCCACATCAAGCATGTCCGTCTCGCACAAACTCTCGCCGATGGCTTCCCCCTTGGCCTTGAGAAAGGTGTACGCCATCGCCCCACCAACGAGAATGAGATCCACGCGGTCCAGCAGGTGTTTGATCGCGCCCAGTTTGTCTGACACTTTGGCTCCACCGAGAATGGCGGCGAAGGGACGCTTCGGGTCGTCCAAGGCTTCAGACAGAAATCGAAGTTCTTTGGCAAGCAACAAGCCCGCAACACATGGCTTGTCCTGCATCGCCTCGGGCACGCCGACCATTGACGCATGGGCACGATGCGCCGTGCCAAATGCATCGTTGACGTATGCGTCGCCAAGTGCCGCGATGTCGGCCGACAGCGATGGATCGTTGGTTTTCTCTCCGGCTTCAAACCTGAGATTATCTAACAGCACGACATCGCCACGGCCGGCCTGTGACACGGCGCTGATCGCCGCCTCGCCGCGGCAGGCGCCTTGCACAAAGCGAACCGGATGCCGCACGCCGAGCAACTCGCCCAGTCGCGCCGCCACTGGTGCCAAACTGGCCCCTGCTTCCGGCCCGGTGCCAGCAGGGCGACCAAGGTGGCTCATGAGAATTGGTTTTCCGCCGTGGGCGAGAATGTGTTTGATGGTTGGCATGGCCATACGAATGCGGCGATCGTCCATCACCAGACCGTCCGCGTCCAGTGGCACGTTGAAGTCCACACGCACAAGCACACGCTTTCCCTTGCAATCTAGATCTGTGACAGTCGGTCGACTCATGGCAACTCCTGCAGGGTCATCTGAATCGCGTACGGTAGCGACATCGTACCTACCAGCGAAAACACGACCCACCGACCGCTGATTGTCATCGTGGGCCCTACGGCCGGCGGCAAGACATCGCTCTCGGTGCAATTGGCGCTCGCACTGGGAGATGCTGTATGCCTCTCGGCCGATTCGATGCAGATCTATGAGGGCATGGACATTGGAACGGCGACCCCGACCCTAGACGAACGCTGCGGAGTGGAGCATCACATGCTCAGCATGGTGGACCCCGGCACGCCCTATTCGGTGGATGACTGGCTTCATGCCGCCGAATCTGCCATCGCCAACATCCGCACCCGCGGCCAGTGGCCCATCGTGGTCGGTGGCACGAACCTGTATGTGCAGGCACTGCTCTTTGGTTTGGTCGATGGACCACCACCCCAACTTGAATTGCGAGCCCAACTGGCGCAATGGACCAGTACGGACCTCCATAAACGGCTGGCCACAGTCGATCCAGAGGCCGCCGCACGTATCCACCCCAATGATCGCCGCCGCACCATTCGCGCCATCGAGGTGGCTCAGGCAACCGGTACCCCGTTGACCAACCAACAGGGACACTGGTCAGGCACGTGCCGGCCCGATGCGGTGGTAATCGGCCTGTCCTGGCCCACCGAGGAAATCAATCAACGGATCAATGCCCGAGTCAAGCACATGATGGACGATGGCCTGCTCGACGAGGTGCGGACACTCCACGAGGCAGGCCTGCTTGGAGAACAGGCCGCCGCTGCAGTGGGCTATCGGCAACTCATCGAACATCTTGAAGGGCAATGCAACCTTGATGCCGCCATCGAGCAGATCAAGATTCGCTCGCGGCGGCTTGGCAAGCAGCAGCGGACGTGGCTTCGAAGATTTCAAGCTCTCCCACAAATTTCATGGCTAGACCCGGTCCAAAACAACACCGAAATGCTTGTTGAACAGTCAGTTGCACATATTCAAGCATGCGGATTTTCTCTGGATTGATCGAATATTTCTGGGCCAGTTGTCCGAAAGAAGGCTTGACAACTGCCCGCCCGATAGCAATAACGCCCCACGGGATCCTCGCCCTGAGCTCGATCAACACCTTTCTGGAACCGCATGACCACACACCTTGTCATTGTTGAAAGCCCTGCCAAAGCCAAGACCATCCAGCGATACCTCGGTGACGACTGGACCGTAGAGGCCTCCGTAGGGCATATCCGTGACTTGCCCAAGCGGAACCCAAAGGGCGTCAAGAACCCGGTGCCTGGCGTGGATCTGGAAAACGACTTCACCCCGACCTATGAAGTGTCGGCCGACTCGAAGAAAGTCGTCACCAAACTCCGCAAACTGGCCAAGGCCGCCGACGATATCTGGTTTGCGACTGACCTTGATCGAGAAGGCGAAGCAATTGCGTGGCATCTCGCAGAATGCCTCAAGGTCGACCCCACGACGGCGCAGCGAGTCACCTTCAACGCCATCACCAAGAAAGAAATCGAAGCGGCTTTTGCCAACCCGGCTCCAATCAATCTCGACCGGGTCAACGCACAACAAGCTCGCCGAATCATCGATCGCATCGTGGGCTACCAAGTATCGCCCCTGCTTTGGCAGCGGGTCGCTGGTGGACTCAGCGCTGGCCGCGTGCAATCGCCGGCCGTCCGGCTCATTGTGGAGCGTGAACTGGAAATTCGAGCCTTCATCCCCGATGAGTACTGGCAGGTCGACTTGCGTCTGACCAGAACACCTTCGCAGTCGTCCTCGCTTGCTACCCAGTGGGCCGAACTGCATGCTGGCGATACGCCGCCGACCAAGAAGGCGCAGGCCATTTGGATGACCGAGCACGATACGCTCACGGCCCATTTGGTCGAACTGCCAGCATGCGATGCTGGCCTCAAGTTGGGCAACGAAGATTGGTCCCCCGATGGAAAGGACGAGAAGGCCCACCGGGGACGCATTCTCGCGATGGCAGAGGCGATTGGGTTTACCAATCCCACGCTCATGGAAACAGCAGATCCAGATGGCAAGGGGCCCGCTATTCGGAAGTTGGTGGTCCAAGGCGACCTCGACCCGGACGCGAGGTGGACCGTCTCGAGCATTCAACACAAACTGTCCAAGTCCAGACCGCACGCGCCGTTTATTACCAGCAGTCTGCAGGCCGCCGCAGCATCCTCGCTCGGATTCACCGCCAGACGCACGATGGGCGCCGCCCAAGCCCTGTACCAGGGCATGCAGATCCCCGGTGAGGGGCAGGTCGGCTTGATCACGTACATGCGAACCGATTCGACGCACGTAGCGCCCGAGGCCATCGCCGCAGTACGTGACTACATCGGGGACACCTGCGGCAAGGATTATCTGCCCGATAAGCCCGTCCCCTACCACTCAAGCAACCGACAAGCGCAGGAAGCGCACGAAGCGATTCGCCCAACTGACATCACTCGACACCCAGACCAACTGCCCGCTTCGTTGAACGAAGATCAGCGCCGTTTGTACAGCCTGATCTGGCGACGCTTCGTGTCGGGCCAGATGGTGCCCGCAAAGTGGAACCGCACGGACTTGCGACTGCGTCGAAGCGACAACGACACGGGCGCCGAATTCAAAGTCACCGGAAGAACCCTGGCGTTTGACGGCTGGTATCTCATCGCAGGCGTCCCCTCTTCGGATACCGAGCAGAACTTGCCGGACCTCAAGGAAGGTGACGAACTGGCGGCCTTTGCTGTGGAACCACGACAACGATTCACAGCCCCCCCTTCTCGATACACCGAAGCGGCCCTCATCAAACATCTTGAACGCGAGGGGCTTGGACGACCATCCACCTACGCGTCCATCATCGAGAAAATTCAGCAGAAGTACGTCGAGAAGATCGACCGGTCCTTCCACCCCACGGCCGTTGGTGAAGTCGTCACCGAAAAACTCGTCGATGCATTCCCACGACTGATGGATGTTGGCTACACACGATCGATGGAGTCCAAACTCGACTTGGTGGCCTCCAATGAGGCTAATTGGGTAGAGACCTTGCACTCGTTCTATGACCCGTTCACGAAATCGTTGGCCAAAGCCTACGAAGACATGACCCATGCCCGGGCCGAAATGACACCGGCGGACTACAAGTGCCCCGAGTGTGGCGCCCGTTGCGCCTACAGACTGGCCCGAAGCGGTCGACGTTTCCTGTCGTGCAGCGAATACCCCGATTGCACCTTTGCCACTGGCGCCGACCGCGATGGCAAACCACAAATGGTGCAGCAGGTCGACGTGGCGTGCCCCGAGGACGACTCACAGATGGTTCTGCGACAAGGGCGGTTTGGCCCCTTCCTTGCCTCGGTCAATTACCCCGACATCAAGATGGTGCTCAACATCGACAAGAAGGGATTGTTGAAGTTCCCATCGGTACCACCGCTGACCACCGAACTTCAGTGCAATAAATGCGACAAGCCGCTCAATCTCCGCAATGGCAAGCGGGGCCCATGGCTTGGCTGCAGCACCTTCCCGAAGTGCCGCGGTCGGGGCAAGTGGTCCGAACTCGACGACGACACGAAGGCGCAACTGGAGAAGGCACTGGAAGAACACGAGAAAGCCAACCCGGTGCCCGTAATCAAGAGAATGGATGCCGACCCGATTCCAGAGGGCACGGCCATCAATGATCTTCTGCTGCCCAACGAAGACGACACCTTGGAAGCTTGGACGGAATAACGTCTTCCCAGCCCACAGCGTCTCCTACACTGTGGGGGATGCAACGCCGCCCAACGAGACAAATCAGCCTTGGTAATGCCCGAACGGGCATTGTTCGCATTGGCGGCGACGCAGCGCCGTCCGTTCAAACGATGACCTCGGGCTATACCTATGAGATTGACTCCTGTGTCGCAGAGATCAATCGGCTCGCTGCAGCAGGCGCCGATATCGTGCGGGTCGCGGTTCCCAAACGAGCCGATACCGAAGCGCTCCCGGAAATTCTCAATCAAACACAAGTCCCCATCGTCGCCGATGTGCACTTCCATTATCAGCGAGCATTGGAAGCGGTGGAAGCTGGCATCCACAAGATCCGATTGAACCCGGGGAATATTTCAGACCGCCAACAGGTCAATACCGTCATCGATGCGTGCGCCCAGCATGGCATTCCGATTCGCGTTGGCGTCAACGAGGGCTCCATCATCGAGCGAAAGGACAAGCAAGTCCGCATGGAAGAACTCGGCAAATTCTTTGCCGACCACAAACAAGGGCACTTGATGGCGCTGATGATCGCCAAACTCGAGGAGTACATGGAGATCTTCGAGTCCCGCGACTTTCATGATGTATGCATCAGCGCCAAATCCATGGACGCCTGTCTGGCCATCGACACCTATCGCGAAATATCAAAGCGATTCGACTACCCACTGCACCTGGGCGTCACACACGCAGGTCCACGAGAAACCGGGTGCATTCGCAGCGTCGTGGCCTTGGGCACACTGCTGGCAGAAGGCATCGGCGACACGATCCGCATCAGTTATGCCAGTGACCCGGTCTATGAAGTTGAGGACGGCCTCGAGATGCTCTGGTCGCTGGGACTTCGAGAACGCAAAGGCGCTGAACTCATCGCCTGCCCAACGTGCGGGCGAATTCAAGTCGATCTCTTCACGCTGGTACAAGAAGTTCGTACGCGACTGGCCAAGGACATTGAAGTGCCAATGAAGGTCGCCGTCATGGGCTGTGTAGTCAATGGACCAGGCGAAGCCGAAGGTGCCGACATTGCCATCTTCGCTGGGGACCGTCGCGGCATTATCTATGTCCAAGGTCAGCGAGTGGCCAATGTCCCCGAAGAAGAAATTCTCGACCGCCTGCTCGCCGAGTGCGCCGCCTTCCAAGAACGCGTCCGCTCGGGGCACGCCAGCCTAGGGGAGAAATCCGTCGAGATTCTTCCGCCGGATCCCATCGGGGATCTTGGCAGCGGCGTGGACATCATCACGTCGGGACAGGTTGAGCAAATCACGGTTAATAAGTCATGACCCCGCGTCATCGCAGTGGATTCTCTCTGGTCGAGTTGCTCGTCGTTCTGGGCATCATTGGACTCTTGCTGGCCATGGCTAGTACCGGCTTTGTGCTGGTGCGCCGATCCGCAATGCAGGCCGAAGCAGCAAGCAATGTCCGGCAACTCGGGCTGGCTTGGGAGCAGTACAGCGTCGATCATCTAGACCGACTGGTGCCAGGATTGATGTCACGGGACGCGCAGGCGTATGAGAAATCCTATTTGGCCTACCCCGACCTGCAACCGATTTCACCAGCGCCATCGTTTTCGCCCACCACCCCCAATACCGCTGGCCCGTGGACCTGGCGGCTTGTTCCCTATCTCAACAGCGACTTGACCCTGCTGCGAAGTACGTCGACGCGAAGCGATGTGCCCTTCGATCAGTACGAAGAAATCGGCGCAGAAGTCGCGTGGAAACCAGCATTCTCATACAACGGGTGGTACGTCGGAGGCCATCTTCGAATTGAATCGGGGCGTTCGAACCCGACCGTAGCCTTCAACAAAGCACGCATCGGCGATCGAAAGCGAGAGAACTTGGTTGTTGATGCCCACGCCCGCTTTCAGCGGCCCGGAAACATCATCATCTTCACTCCCGGGCACCGCTTCGATGATCTCGGCAGCATCACGATGGACACACAGGATGTGAGCCCTTGGTTTGAAGTCACGCCGCGATACCTCGCCGACGTCGAGCAGTGGCGAGCACCTGTTCCCAATCAGATCGAAGCTGTTGCGTTGGGTGCTTCGGCGCCCACGGGGCGAGGTGGCGTTCGCGCCCCGGCTTATCACGGCGATGGGCACACCGAGTCGCTTGGCATTGAGGAACTAGCAGACCAAAGTCGATGGATCGATGGTGCCCGTAATGTCGACGACATCCCCGCGAGAGATTTCACCCACGAAGCAGAATGAACACGGCGCCTCAGCGACCGAAGAAACTGCTGCCCATCGAGTCGAGCCACCCGCGAAGCATGGCCACTTCGGCCGGGCTCAATGGTGACTCAGATATATTGAAGGTGATGGCGGGATGCCACCGTGTCTCCACAGCCTGATATCCGCGAGGACCTTCCATCGTCTCGGCCATCTGGGGCATATGTCCCCCCCCGTAGAGCACGGCGATGCTCGACCCTGGCGTCATATCTGCAGCTGCCCGATCCACCGCGGCCAGCGCGGCATCGTTTCGCATGTTGATGATGACTTCTCGAAAGACGTCCCCTTGCATGTCCAGCGCGCCGTCGATCAGTTCTTCTTGTCCGAGCATTTCGATGATGATGACCTGCATGGTGTCCACCACACGGCCACCAAAGAGACCATCGAGCACTGGAATGGCATCGAGCACACCGTGGACGAGTCCCCCCATCAAGCCAGTACCGGCCATCAATCCGGTCAGCCCCTCAACCGAAGCACCGCGTTGTTCAAACGCTTCCTGAACCTGATCGATTCGCATGTCACCCGGACGCCATCGTCGATCGCCATAGTCCAGCGCATCGAGTTGAAATGCCAGACCCATCATGTCGGCCATCTTTCGTTGCAATGCCGCGTGATCACTGCTCTGATCCTCGGTGGGAATCAGTTCGACCAGATCCGCATCATCACCAGTTCCCCCAATGCGTCCATCGGCCCCAAATGAGCCAATGGCGGCCGAGCCATCGTCGGTCGAGTGAAAACGCCACGGAACGCCCCATCCATCTCGAGAAAGGTCCCTGGCCAAGTTGGCCATGCGCCTGTCTCGCGACGTCAAGGCCTTATTCGCTGCATTCCAACTGACCAGTTGCTCCCGTGGAAGGCCTGCGTGCAAAGAAGCCAAGAGTGAAGCCGTCTGAGCGGTGGCCGCTGCTCGTTGGTCAATCGCCTCAAGTGATGGTGGAGTTCCGCCCGGGGGAAGTACGGACTCGTAGATCACGACATCCGTGCCATCCATCAACTCGACTAACTGGTCGTAGAAATGAGCGTCGCCCACATGCGTCACACCGATGAGCCAGATCGACGGCAAGGCTGGGTCTTGGGAAGACTCGTACCGACGGGCCGCCACTTCCAGCCGCCCTTGATCATCGGTCCACTGGGATCGAATCCAACCGTCGTCTGGCGTAGCGAACATGCAAAGCGTCAGTGCAGTGGCAGCAAGCATCATGATGTGTCGCCTGCCTGGCGACGCTGACCTTCTTGGGCAGCAGCCACGAGTGCTTCAAGCCGCCCCATCGCGCGATTGGACTGACCTCGGAAGGACATGTATGGGAAGAGCGTCACCAAGGCCACGATCAGTCCAAATGCGGTCGTCAAAAGCGCCGCAGCAATGCCCCCGGCCACTTCGGTTGGGTCCGTGAGCGTTGATTGACCTCCGAGGAGTTCGAAACTTTGAATGATGCCAAGCACTGTTCCCAGAATGCCTAGCAGAGGCGCGGCGGTGATGATCGTTGACATCGTCACCAAGTATCGATCCAGTCGGCCTCGCTGATCTTCCACGACCTCCAACGCCACGGCATCATTGGCCCCCTCCTCCACGAGTCTCCTCGCCACGCAGCCATAGGGTGTGCCGTCATCGGTCATCAGGCCACGCACAAGCGCAGAGTCGCCGGTTCGCAATGCTTGGTTAAGCCGAGCAAGCCTCCGCAGCGACGTCTTGCCGTTCACGGCGATCCAGAAGATGAGCCGCTCGACGATCAGTGCGATACTCACCACGCTGAGCAGCATCAGCGGGATCATGACGTAGCCGCCACGGGTCAACAGCATTCCGACGGAATCGGTCCAGCCGATGCCTCCACCAGCCCCCTGAGCTACGACGTCTGCGGTCACTGCAATCATGGCGGGCTATAGTAGACGTTTCAGCCAGCAGCACACGGCAAGAGAGATGAAAGCAATGAATAGTGAATTGACCCAGATGAAGGGCGAGGCCGTACTCAGGTCGCTCGGCGAGACCATCGAGGCTTGGCTTCGGGATGGAATCGACTGGTCGGGCCTTCCCGAACATCTCTCAGAAGCCACACAATATGGTGTTCTTGGTGGGGGCAAGAGGCTGCGTCCGGCCCTCGTGCTGTTGTCGTGCCGAAGCGTCGGTGGCGACCAGCACCTTGCCCTGCCAGCGGCCGGGGCCTTGGAGTTGGCCCACTGCTTCAGCCTCGTGCACGACGACCTGCCGGCACTGGACAACGACCTCCTCCGCCGCAATCGCCCCACCTTGCATGTCCACGCTGGCGAAGCGATGGCCATTCTCGCTGGTGACCTGAAACTCACCATGGCCTTTGCTGAACTGGCTCGGGCAGAACTCCCGGACCACGAACGCACGATGCTTGTGCAGGAGTTGGCCAAGGGCACCTCGGATATGGTGGTCGGACAGGTCTACGACACGCTCGGGGGGCTCCCTGAAACACTCTCATCACTAGAACAAGTGCAGTTGGTCCATCGCAACAAGACCGGCGCACTCATTCGGTGCGCCTGTCGAATGGGCGCCATCTGTGGGAACGCCACGGACGAACACCTTGAGGCCCTCACGATGTACGGGCAGGCCATGGGGCTGATGTTCCAAATCGTCGACGACCTGCTGGATGTGACACAGACAGCCGACCATGTTGGCAAAGCCACCGGCAAAGACCAAGAGAGCGGAAAGCTCACCTATCCGCTCGTTCTAGGCGAGGAGGCCTGCCGCCAAGAGATCGACCGCCTGCTGACGGAATCGCTCCAAGCCATCACGCCGCTGGGTCAAGCGGGAGACCCGTTGGCGTCGCTGGCCCAATTTATGGCGGTTCGCACCCGTTGATTTCGGATTGCGTGAGGACTTTCCCGGCCTCGCTGATACACTCTGCCCTACTGTCCACAGGACTTCAGGAGATTTTCATGGCCCTCGAACTGCTTCCCGGCATCAAATCGCCGGCCGATATCAAGACACTGGAACTGGACCAGTTGCCGACATTGGCCGCTGAGATCCGGCACGTCATCTGCGAGCAAGTTCAGAAATCTGGCGGACACTTGGCGCCAAATCTCGGAGTGGTGGAACTCTTCATCGCGATGCATCGCGTGTTTGACTTCTCGCACGATCGACTGTTGTTTGATGTCGGGCACCAGTGCTATCCGCACAAGTTGCTCACCGGCCGTCTGCCCATGCTCAACAAACTCCGACAAGCAGAAGGCATGGGTGGGTTTCCGGATCCACGCGAAAGCGACTACGACCTGTTCATGGTCGGTCACGCGGGCACCTCCATTTCAACCGCCACAGGGGTAGCCCGTGGCGACACGATTCGCGGCGAGGGTTGGTCGCCGGAGAATCCAACAGGCAGACGTACTGTCGCGTTCATTGGTGATGCCAGCATCGTCAATGGTGTGGCGATGGAAGGCCTCAACCACGCCGGCACGCTTGATCGGCAATTCCTAATCATCCTCAATGACAATGGCATGAGCATTGCGCGACCACAAGGCGCTGTAGCAGGATATTTCGATCGCCTGCGAGTCAGTGATACCTACCGGTCGGTCAAACAGTCTGCCAAGGACTTTTGTCAACACCTGCCAGGGGGCGGCACACTGCGTGGTCTTGGACATCGGCTTGGTGAAATCGCCAAAGACGCCGTAACCGAAGACACGTGGTTTGAGAAGTTTGGCCTGCTCCAAGTTGGACCGACCGATGGGCATGATCTGACGTCGCTCATCGAGATTCTGACCATGGTCAAGGATGTTGATCGGCCACTGATCCTGCACGCCCATACCACCAAAGGCAAGGGCTTTGAATACACCGAGTGCGATGCCACGGCCTTCCACTCCCCCAAACCATTTACTGTCAACGGGTGTCGCGTCGAAGTAAAATCCAGCGGTCGGAGTTTCACGGCTGCCTTTGGCGACGCCCTGTGTTCGCTGATGGAACGCGATGAGACCGTCACAGCCTGTACCGCCGCGATGCCCGATGGCACCGGCGTCGTAAAAGCCCTCGAGCGATTCCCCGAACGTACTTGGGACACGGGCATCTGCGAATCGCACGCGTGCGACATGATGGCTGGCATGGCCAAGACGGGCCTGCGTCCCTTCTTTACCGTCTACTCGACCTTCCTGCAGCGGGCCTTTGACCAGTGCTTCCAAGAAGTATCGCTCCAAGGGTTGCCCTTGCGTCTGTGCTTGGACCGTGCCGGCGTGGTCGGCGGCGACGGCGCCGTGCACCATGGATTCTGCGATGTGTCGATCCTGCGAACACTGCCCAATGCCGTACTCATGGCGGCCATCGACGAAGCAAGCCTGCTCGCGTCGCTTGAGTTCATGCGAACCTGCGATGACCGACTCTCGTGCATTCGATACCCCCGTGATGATGTCGACACACGCCTTGACGACTCCGGCTGCCCACCCTTTGAACTAGGGCGTGCCCGCTGTCTGCGAAGCAGCGGTTCAGCGGATGTCGCGGTGTTGGCCTATGGCGTCACGGGCATGACGGCTCTGGATGCCGCCGATACGCTCGCAGACTCAATGACCGTTGAAGTCTGGGACGCGCGATTTGCCAAACCCGTTGACATCGACTTGGTAGAACGGCTCATCACAGCAGGCATTCCTATTGTGACCGTTGAAGACCACGGTCTGATTGGTGGGTTTGGCGCAGCAGTCATCGAAGCCGCAGCCGATCGGGGCTTGGATACCTCACACATCAGCCGGCTTGGCCTCCCTGACCACTGGATCCACCAAGGATCTCGCGGCGAACAGTTGGCCCAAGCTGGAATCGATGTCACAGGCATTATCAGTGCCATTCGAGCCGCCGCAATACCGCGGGATATGCCAGTGGCCATCACCGGCACCCCCATCGCCCAGCCTGTCTAGGTGTGCGAGTCATCGACGCGACCTTTTTGCGTAGCCCTTTGGCCGCAGTTCGCTAAGTGACCACATGACCACTGTACGGTCGGTCCATGTTGGTTCCCGCACTTGTTGTTTCGCTCCTCGCCTCACTTGATCCCGACACACTCGGACAAGACGACGTCTCCGCCGCGTGCCGCACGCTGCAATCGGCCATCATCACACAGCACCACGCCAAGAGATATTGGGATCCCGTGCAAATGCCACCCGGTGAATCCGTGCGGCAGCACCGCGGCGGGTACACCGCCCTAGCTTGCCTAGCGCTCCTGACCTCAGGTGCGGATCCGCAGTCGGTGCCACTTCGGGGAGCATTGATGTATCTGGCCGACATAGACATGATCGGCACCTATGCCGTGAGCTTCCGCGCGCAGGTCTGGGCACTGCTCCCCGATCGCTATCTACCCAACCTCCAGGCGGATGTCGCGCAGTTAACCGAGTCCTTCCACCATGCGCAGGGCGGCTGGGATTACCTCTGTCAGCCCGTGGACCACATTCCTCGCGTATCGCCCTCAACGCGGCACGTGGCTATTTTGGCCCTTCATGCCGCCGCTGAACGAGGTGTCGCGTTTCCCCACTCCATCTTGCACAGCGTCGAAGCAGCCACGCTGCACGCACAACTTGAGGATGGTGGATGGGGCTATCACATGGATGATCCGTCCACGGGCTCGATGACATCCGCGGGGGTCTTTACGTTGGTACTCATTGATGATCTCTTGAAGAACACCCGGCAAACCACTCGTCGGCTCCGGGCGCGGCAAGAAGCCATCGATCGAGGTCTTGCCTGGCTGGACGAACGCTTCTACCCCATTCCCTGTCCGGGAGGTGGCCGTAGCGCAAAGTTCCCGATGTACTGGTTGTACTCGCTTGAGCGAGTGGCCCTAGCAACAGGCTGTCGAACGCTCGCGGCGCGTGATTGGCTGCGAGATGCCTCCGCCGCGGCCATCAATCGACTCTGCACACACGACTCAAAGGGGAACTGGAAGATCCGCAGCGGCAAGGGGCACGGACAACTTCGCCAGCGATGCTTTGCGCTCATGCTGCTTCACCGCGCCCGACTCCCGTTGGCGGCAGGTGAGTTGTGTCTTGATGGCAGCCCCCGCCCAACCATGTCCGCGCGACTTGTGGGCGACCTTCGCCGCGAACATGAACAGACTTGCACATGGCAGCGTATTACGATGAGCGACGAGATCGATGCCTGGCTTGAATCGCCCATGCTCATCATGAGTGGCCGCCGGGTGCCAGCGGAACTTCGCGCACCACGCGGCTCACCAGCACCACTCACATCCCCCATGCAGGAGTACCTCCGCCGCGGAGGCTTGCTTGTCGTGATGTCCAAGGGTGGCGACATGGCCCACGCTGTCCGGACACTTGGTACCCAAGCAGCACCGCACGCCACATGGCGACCACTTGACCGCACGCATCCAGTGCATCATCTACTTGACACTCCGCGGGGTCCACGGCCTCGTATGGAAGCTTTGTCAACAGCGACTCGCGACCTCATCGTGATGATTCACGGCAATGGCGAGTCGATGCTTGCCAATTTGTGGGCGATTGCCACAGAGCGGTCACCCTTTCCTCCGCGAATCTCCGAGCCACCAACGCCCAACCCCGACCCCATCGAGCCTCTGGCCACCTTGGCTTGGCGCATCGATGCAACGGATCCTGAACCTGGTGCCCCTGATGCCCTTGACCAGTGGTGCCGTGCAGAACAGGTTCCACTCCACACCGTACGTATTGATGACATAAATGCCGTGCCCAGCGACGCGGCAGTCGTCTTGCCATGGACCGCCCCGCACAGCGAACAAGGGTGGCATGATGCCCGCAGTCTCCTAGACACAGGTCATGTCGTGTTAATCGCGTGCAGCGGGGCGTCGCAATCGCAACTCGAAGAGCTCACGAAGAATGCTGCTGCAATCGGCGTCGCACTGGGCACCGCGCGGGGCACGCCGCTGATGACCGGGCACGCCCTCATGCAGGGACGAGTACTCAACACACGCGGCTGGCGAGCAGGCACCCGGCAGGATGGTGGCGGAGGAGAACTTGACCTACTCATCGGCCACACCCCACAGGGGGGAACACTGGTCATCGCACCAAGCGATGTGATCCACGCCCTTCTAAACCGCCCGCAGTGGGGCATTCGAGGCCTTGACACACAAACCGCCCGCAATCTCATGTGGAATATCGCTGCAATGGCCCGCGGGGGGACGTAGCTTTCCTAGGGCACCACGTTGCCCTCTGGGGCAGAACCGGGCAAGATGCACCAATGAACGACTCGCCCAATACCGATCATCACTCCCCCGAGCCCCCGTCGGATGCCAATCTGGCCTTACGGGTTCACATGATGCCCAGCGATGTCAATGTGCAAGGCAGCGTGTTTGGTGGTGCGATTCTCTCACTCATCGATCAAGCAGGCTTCTATGAAGCACGACTGCACGGTTTGCACCGCTGGGTCACCGTGGCAATGGATGGCGTTGAGTTTCGCCAGCCCGTCTTCAGCGGCGATGTCGTCAGTCTGTATTCCAAGACCACTCGGAAGGGGCGCACGAGCATCACCATCAATGTCCACGTACACGCCGAGCGATATGAAAGCAATGAAGTGGTGTCGGTCACCGTAGCCAACCTTACGATGGTCAGCGTCGACTCACAGTCCAATCCCATTCCATTCACATCTCCACCATCGATCGACCGGCCGGACCCTGTCGCGTGAGCCCCCCACTTCGCCTGAGTTGCCTAGCCAGCGGAGGTGGTCGGACCATTCTCAATCTGCTCGATTCCATCGAAGATGGTCAGATCAATGCCGCCATTCAAGAAGTACTCGTATCCAGCACCTCAGCCGCAGCGGTCCACCGGTGCCAGTCACGCGGACTCAAAACATTCACGCGCCCAATCGATGAGGACCTGGATACGTGGGTGCTCAGTTGTCTGGAGCAGTCGCAGCCCGACCTCGTGTGCCTGTGTGGATACCTTCGGCTCCTCCCGATGCCGCCATGGCTACAAGGACGTGTCATCAACATCCACCCAGCACTCCTTCCTAACTTTGGTGGGCCTGGCATGTATGGACAGCACGTCCACGCCGCGGTACTGGAATCGGGGGCCACAGAGTCGGGTTGTACGGTGCATTTCGTCGATGCCCAGTACGACCATGGCGAGACCATTCTGCAGCGGCGATGCAAAGTCTGCCCCGATGATGATGTGTCGGCATTGGCCGCCAGAGTGTTTGCTCAGGAGTGCATAGCACTGCCCGAAGCTGTGCAGGCGATTGCCGATTCGCGGGCAACTGATTGACCAGCCCCCTTCAGGGTGGCATCCCCCGCCAGTCAAGACACCGGTACCATTCACATAATCGCTCGATGGCCAACCGCCCGTCATCCCGAGGAAACTTCCGCCGTTCATTCTTGCGGGGCTTGGCCGTCGTACTTCCAGCGACGCTGACGTTGTGGATATTGGTGCAGGCCTATCTGTGGATCAATGAGTCCATCGCATCACCGATCAACTCAGGTATCCAGTACTCCATCGAACACATCTTCGCCGCATGGCCGTCCATCCCAGATGGTCTTGGCATCATGCCCGATGCCCAAGAGTTGCAAGAAGCTCGAACAGCCTTAGACCTGAAGGCAGACGACACATCCCACGACGTCCAGATCATCAGCGACTATCGCGATGGTGTGGTCCAAAGTTGGTGGGACCTCTACTGGCCGGTGCGCATGATCGGTCTCCTCGTGGCGATTCTGGCCGTCTATCTCGCCGGTCGCCTCGTCGGTGGCTGGGTCGGTCGCGCCGCGTATCGATGGATCGAGCGATTAATTTTCTCCGTTCCGGTGGTCAAGAAAATCTACAGTTGGATCAAACAGGTCGTGGACTTCCTATTTAGCCAGCAGGAGAGACCACTGGACTTCAGTCGCGTGGTGGCGGTGCAATACCCCCGAAAGGGAATATGGTCGGTTGGCTTTCAGACCGGAACGGTCATGAACAGCATGCGTGAAGTATCGACCACGGATGCCATCACCATCTTCATTCCCAGTTCACCCACACCGTTTACCGGGTACACCATTACAGTGCCGAAGAAAGATACGATTGACCTCCCGCTGACGGTCGAAGAGGCCATCGGATTTACCATCAGCGGCGGTGTGCTTCGCCCACCGGCAGAGATTCAAGGCACCACGCTCCTTGAAAATGGAAGCGAAGGAAACGAGAGCAATGCAAGCGAAAGGAAGTGAGCAATGAACATCTCAATCACACACCGACACGGCACAGGCACGCCAGCCATCGATACCTACATCGAAAAGAAAGTCGCGAGGTTGCCGCGATATTTCGACCAAATTTCAGCCATTCAAATCATTCTTGATCAACAAAAGAACGAGCACCGGGTCGAGTGCATTTTGTGCGTGGAACACTCCGACGATCTCATCTCGCATGCCACCGGCAATGATCTGTACGCCGCCATCGATCAGTGCACCGACCGAGCGGTCCGACAGTTGACCGATCACAAGAGTAAACTGCGAGATGACAAACATCATCCGACCAATCCAGGAGCAGAATGATGAAGATCGCTGACATCATCCACCCCGATGCCATCAACCCGGTACTCGAGACCACCTCACGCGATCAGACCATCGCGGCCATGCTCGACATGCTCATGGAAGCCGAGTGCGGGAAGGCCGAAGATCGCAAGGCCTACCTCAAGGCGATCATCAGCCGTGAACAACGCGGCTCAACAGGCTTCGGTCATGGCGTTGCGGTCCCACACGTCAAACACGCCACCGTCACCCAACCAGTGGCTGCCATTGCCAATGTCCCTGAAGGGGTCGACTTCAACGCGCTGGACGGACAACTCGTCCACTCAATCGTGCTGCTTTTGAGCCCCGAGAATCAACCAGAGGCGCACCTTGAGGCGATGGAGGCCATCTTTGGCAATCTCAGCCAAGAGACGTTCCGCAGATTTCTGCGTCAGGCATCCACTGTGGCCGAAGTACTCACGCTCTTGAAGGATGCCGACTCGAGCCAACTGGCCTCCTGATCGACTCCCGCACCTTCCTCATGACTCCCCCCTCCAAACGGAACCCCATGTGAGTACGACCGCAGCCGCCAAGGTGGTCATTTCGAATCGGCTTGGCATGCATGCCCGACCGGCGATGCTGCTTGCAGAAACGGCGCAGCAGTACAACGCTGATGTGTCAATTCGACGGATCGATCAGCCCGATGCCGTGGATGCCAAGTCAATCATGCAGTTGATGATGCTTGCTGCGACCATGGGCACCGAACTTGAAGTCAAAGCCAATGGCCCCGATGCGTCCAATGCGGTCGAAGCAATCGCGGCACTGGTCAATACAGGCTTCCACGAAGAGTAGGCTGCTCGCTACTCGTCTCGGGTCGTGCGAGACATCAACAATTCGACACCCTTGGCAGGCGAAAGACCCTCGAAGAGGATTTCGTACACCACCGTCGCAATGGGCATGTCCACATCCCATTGTGCCGACAGGGCGATCACGCTCCGTGTCGTCGCCACCCCTTCCACAACGGAGTGAATGCGAGCCTCATACGCCTCAAGTGATTCTCCCTTGCCCAGCGCCTCGCCACATGAACGGTTTCGACCATGTGGGCTGAAGCACGTTGTGGCGAGGTCCCCCACACCGGCCACGCCGTAGAAGGTTGAAGCAGCGGCACCCATTGCCAGCCCCAGTCGTGTGATCTCTGCCAATCCTCGAGCCAGCACTGCTGACTTCGCGTTGTCGCCGATTTCCAAGCCATCACAGATGCCCGCCGCCAGCGCGATGACGTTCTTACACGCACCAGCGAGTTCCACGCCAAGCACATCCGAGCCGGTGTAAATCCGGAGCCACGGCACATCAAAGAGGGCCTGCACGCGTGTCGCCAGCGCCGCATCCTTCGACGCCGCAATCAAGACAGCCGGGAGATGATCGGCCAGTTCTGTCGCAATGGATGGCCCTGACAACACTCCAGTGGGCCCGGCCTGCGGTACAACCTCGTGAAGGACTTCCGTTGGTCGCAAGAGGGTGTCATTCTCAACGCCCTTGGCCACGCTGATGATTGGACACCCAACTGGAACATCCCCAGCAAGTCGTTCCCAGACCGGTCGGACAAATTGACTTGGAATGGCGTTGATCGCCAGTGTCGCTCCAGAAAGTGCCCGATCGGCCTGAACCTCGACATGTACCTGCTCGGGCAACCGATACCCAGGGAAACGCCCAGGATTCTCTCGCTGGGATGCCAGATGGGTGACGATGTCGGAAAATGGCCCCCAGATCGTTGTGGGGACATTGCCCCACGCCAACGCATCGGCCAAAACCAAACCCATTTGCCCGTCACCGATGATGACCACACGTTCCGACACGTCAACAGGCCTCCTGTTCCGCCCGCGTGCATCGCGAGGGCTTTGGAGGGTACCCGGACACCGCCAATAGGGCCGAACCCGCCCTCCCCAAGCGGCGTAGTGACAAATGTCACTCTATGGCGGCGGGCCATTGGCAGTTTCAGGGCTTTGTGCCTTTATACTCCCCGCCCGGTTGTTCTCTTATTGAGCCTGGTTGCACCTATCCCCCTCCAACGGAGTTTGAGATGAGCGAGATTGAGGCCATTGCCCCTGCTAGTAGGGCCGCACTGCCGTCCGTGGAATCTGACGACCTCCGCAGCGCCGCTGGTCTTGAACGACGACTGCTCATCGCCCTTGGTGGTGGCGTGCTCTTGGCCACCGCTTGGATCGGAGACCTCCTGGGTGTCGATCCTCGCATTGCTCAAATCCCCGCTTTCTTAGGCGCATTGGCCTTGGTCATTCCCCTGCTCGGTGGCGCCTGGCGAGAAATCGGCATGGGTCGCCCCAGTGGTGATGCGCTGGCGAGTTTGGCCGTGCTGGCGGCCATGTCTTCTGAAATGTATCTCGCTGCGGGGTTCTTGGCCTTATTCCTCTGGACGGCCAACCTCGTCCTAAGCCGAACCGCTTGGGGTGCGCAGCGCGCCATTCGCGACCTCGTGCATCTGACACCCGATACGGCCAGGCAACTCACCAACGACGGGACCGAATCAATGGTTGGCCTGGCCCAGTTACAACTGGGCGACACCGTTCGAGTGCGCCCGGGTGAGAACCTCCCGGTCGATGGTCGCATCATTACCGGTGAGTCGGACATCAACCAAGCATCCCTGACAGGCGAAGCAGTCCCGGTGGAAGCATCGTCTGGGACACTCGTATACGCGGGTACCACCAACCTGACAGGCCAAATTGACATCGAAGTCACCGCCATTGCCGGCGAGACGACCATCGGCAAGGTTGAAGAGTTGATCCGGGAAGCCGAGTCGAGCAAGACCCGGCGGCAAGAAGTCATTGAACAACTGGCGGGTTACTACTTCTGGGTCGTCATCATGGTGGCGGCTTTGGTGTGGTTCTTCGCCACCCGAAGCGGAGACGAAATCGTCCGCGCTCAGGCATCGATTCGGGCCATCACCGTGCTCGTGGTCACTTGCCCAGGTGGCCTGCTCATCTCGCATCCAACGGCCATGGTGGCAGCATTTGCAGCAGCGGCCCGACTGGGCATCATGATCAAACAAACGCGAACCCTCGAAGCGGCTGGAGACATTGACACGGTCATCATGGACAAGACTGGCACGCTCACCACTGGCAACTTCGCCGTCTCAAGACTTGCCCCGGCCGATGGCGTCGAAGGCGTGGACCTGCTTCAAGCCGCCGCCGACGCCGAACAACACTCCAACCACCCCTTAGCGCGTGCCATTCTCGACACCGCCGAGCGAGCTCGACTCGTACCCGCTGAAATTGCTCGCTACGAGGAATTGCATGGGCGCGGCGTAATAGGCCAAGCAGACTCAGGCGAACTTCGCGCCGGACGCGCTGCATGGCTTCTTGAACTCGATCCTGAAATCGCCGAGCAAGTTCAACTCGTGGAAACCAAGATCGACGGCATGTCCAGCGTCCACGTCATGCGAGGTGGACAGTACCTCGGTGCCGTGGGTCTGGAAGATGCGCTTCGAAGCAATGCCGAGGAAGCCATCGCCGAACTACGAGAACTCGGCTGCCGCCGTATTGCGATATTCACCGGCGACCGCTTGGCAGTCGCCACTCGCGTGGCGGAGACCATTGGCGTTGACAGCCTTGAGGCGGAGTGTCTGCCCGAAGAGAAACACGACGAACTCAAACACCTCATGGCCCGCGGCCACCGCACGATGGTGGTAGGCGACGGCATCAACGATGGACCAATACTTGCAACGGCCGACGTCGGCGTTGCGATGGGACTCAGTGGTTCGGACATCGCCACCAACTCCGCTGGCGTGGCGCTCATGAATGACGATCTGCGACATATTCCCTTCCTGCTCTCGTTGGCTCGCCGCACCCGAAATGTCATCAGCCAGAACATCGGCATGTCGCTGATGCTGGCCATCATCGGCCTGGCGCTTGCGGCTACGGGCACCATCCTCACACTCTGGATGGCACCGTTCTATTACGCATTGGGCTATGTGGTCGTTATCGCCAACAGTCTGCGATTGGTTCGATTTGGCGAGGAGTACAGCGAGGCCGAACAGAGCCGCGCCATCCGTCAGCGTGCCCAGCAACAACGGTCAACCGCCAGCGAAGCTCGCCGCGCCCGCATCGCCGCACCAAGCGGCTGATCAGGCGATCGTGATGGTGTCATCCAGGAACACGTCCTGAATCGCATTGAGCAACTGCACGCCCTCTCCCATCGGACGCTGAAAGGCCTTGCGCCCTGAGATCAACCCGCTGCCGCCGGCTCGCTTGTTGATGACCGCCGTACGAACGGCTTGTGCAAAGTCATTCTCGCCACTGGCACCACCTGAGTTAATCAACCCGCTGCGACCCATGTAACAGTTGGCGACCTGCCAACGGCACAGATCGATCGGATGATCGGTACAGAGTGTCTCGTACATGGACTTGTCGTACTTGCCATAGGAACCATGCTTGTTCATCGCGACATAGCCATAATTATTGATGGGCTGTTTTTGCTTGATGATGTCAGCTTGAATCGTCACGCCAATGTGGTTGGCCTGACCGGTTAGATCGGCCGAAGCGTGGTAATCCGTTCCGTCGACCTTGAAGTCGTTGTTGCGGAGATAACACCAGAGCACGGTAGCCATACCTCGCTCGTGGGCGTAGGCAAAAGCCTCGGCCACTTCAACGATCTGGCGACGCGACTCCTCGCTGCCGAAGTAGATCGTGGCGCCAACTGCCACGGCGCCCATATTCCAAGCTTCGTCGATGTTGCCAAAGCTGACTTGGTCGAACTGATTGGGGCTTGTAAGCAACTCGTTGTGATTGATCTTGACGATGAAGGGAATCTGGTGGGCGTACTTTCGGGCGACGGCGCCAAGTACCCCGTACGTGCTCGCCACGGCATTGCAGCCACCTTCGATGGCGAGTTTGACGATGTTCTCTGGATCGAAGTACATCGGATTTGGCGTGAAGGAGGCCGATGCTGAATGTTCGATGCCTTGGTCCACCGGAAGTATGGACAGGTAGCCGGTACCACCAAGTCGCCCGTGGCCATACAAGGCCTGCAATGATCGCAGCACCTGAGGCGACCGATCTGTATCGGTGAAAATACGATCCACAAAGTCACCTCCGGGAAGGTGCAACATGTCCGCGGGCAGAACACATTGGTGGCCAAGCAGATCATCAGCCTCAGCCCCGAGCAGTTCAGTGATTGTCGATGTAGCGGTCGTCATCATCGTTGGTGTCTCCTAAGGGGCATTCTACCAGACCTGCGTGAGGCACCTATGATCGCCGCCATGCAGCCTGCAACGGGAGATCGTGTGCTAGTGGCCATGTCCGGCGGCGTCGATTCCAGCGTCGCCGCGGCCATGCTTCAAGAACAAGGATTCGACGTCGTCGGATGCTTCATGCGGCTGGGATCTCCCGGCCAAGAGGTCGGTGGCGCCACACTTGGCCACAAGGGATGCTGCTCAATCAATGACGCTCACGACGCTCGCCGCGTGGCCGAGTCGCTGGGCATTCCCTTTTATGCACTCAATTTCAGTGATGCCTTCGAGCAGATCATCACCTACTTCGAAGACGAGTATCACGCCGGTCGCACCCCAAACCCATGCGTGCGTTGCAATGACTGGTTGAAATTCGGAAGACTGCATGCGTACGCCCAGAGCATCGATGCATCGTGGGTCGCCAGTGGTCACTACGCACGGATCAACCGCGACGGTGACAACACCAGGCTCCAAAGAGGGGTCGACATGGCCAAAGATCAGTCCTATGTACTCTTTGGTGCCGCTGGTATTCCAGGCACCCGAGAACGACGGCTTGACCAGATGATGCTTCCCATCGGCGAACTAACCAAGCGCGAGGTCCGAAGCCGAGCCAAAGCACTTGGTCTAGGCGTGCACGCAAAACCAGACTCACAGGAAATCTGCTTCGTCCACGACGACGACTACGCTGGTTTGCTCGAACGACGCAATGCATCCCACTTTCAATCGGGTCGGATGATTGATGTCAATGGCAATGAACTTTCGTCTCACCAAGGACACCAACACTTCACGATCGGCCAGCGCCGCCGCCTTGGCATCGCAGTGGGGCATCCGTTGTACGTCATCGACAAGGACCCCGCACACAACACGGTCACCGTTGGGACCAAGGAGCATCTCGCCGCCGCCTCGTGCACGGCCTCGCAGGTCAGTTGGCACATCCATGCCGACGATGATTGGCTCCCCTGCCGAGCCCAAATCCGTGCACACGGCGACCCATTGCCCGCTCGGGTTCGTGGCGTCGGTGACCACATCGAAGTGGAATTCAGTACGCCCCAAGAAGCCGCCGCGCCTGGGCAGGCCGTCGTCTGCTACGAGGGTGACGTGGTGATCTGCGGTGGATGGATCGACACAGTGGAGCGACGACAATGATTGACTGGACCCACAGCCTTCCTGAATCGGCCCGACCCGGTGCTCGCATGCCAGTCATGGGCCCAAGCGTCGTGGCAACCGGGCAGCCTCTGGCCGCGCAGGTCGGCCTGGACATTCTCAATCTTGGCGGCACTGCCGCCGACGCCGCCATCGCGACTGCCGCAGCGCTAACGGTGGTCGAACCAACCGCCAACGGTTTGGGCAGCGATGCCTTTGCCATCAGTTGGGATGGGCACCAACTCCACGGGCTCAATGCATCGGGACGATCACCGGCCCGACTGGATGTAGCGCGACTGCGAAATGAGGGCATTCCCAGACTTGGGTGGAATGCCGTCACAGTCCCTGGCTGTGTGTCCGCATGGGTCGCCTTGTGGAATACACAGGGCACCCTTCCATTTGCCTCGCTTCTGGCCCCAGCGATCGAATTGGCCCGCAGCGGCTTTCCGGTATCGCCTCAATGCGCTCACGGATGGAAACGTGCCGCCACACGCTACCGCGACTTTGAGGCTTGGCAAGACACGTTCACACACAATGGTCGCACCCCTGAGATTGGTCAGTGCTGGACACTTCCCGATCATGCCCGAACGCTCCACCTGATCGCTGAGTCCGAAGGAAAAGCCTTCTATCAAGGCGAATTAGCGGAAGCCATGGAAGCCGACGCTCGGGTTCATCACGCCGCACTTGGGCTCGAAGACCTCGCTGCGCACGAGGCCATCGACGTAGCGCCCTGGTCGGTGCCCTTTGGAGATGTGCTGCTACACGAGTTGCCGCCCAACGGACAGGGATTAGCGGCACTGGTCGCCGCAGGTGTACTGGATCGGCTCCATCCGGCGAATTACGATGCCGATGACCCCACGCTGCTGCATCTCCAGATCGAGGCCATGAAAATCGGGTTCGCCGATGCGGCAACCCATGTTGCAGATCCAGATCATGTCGATGCATCGCTGCAGCAGTGCATCGCAACAGATCGACTCGACGCCTTGGCCGCAACAGTCGACCCGGTCGCCGCAACTGATCGCAGTGGCGACGTACCAAAGTGGAGTAGTACGGTATACCTGTGCTGTGGCGATGCCGATGGACGCGCCGTGTCCTTCATCCAATCCAACTACGAGGGCTTTGGGAGCGGCGTAGTCATTCCAGGAACGGGCATCGCCATGCAAAATCGGGGGGCTGGCTTCATCGACCAACCCGGACATCCCAATGACATCGCCGGGGGCAAGCGTGCGTACCACACGATCATTCCTGGCTTCACCACCCGTGACGGTTCGCCACACATGGCCTTTGGCGTGATGGGCGGACCGATGCAGCCCCAGGGACACCTGCAAGTGTTGTGCCGCGTCGTCGCGCACCACTGGGACCCACAGGCCGCCATCGATGCCCCCCGATGGCGTGTCGATGGTGGTCGCCAGGTGAGTGTCGAACCTGACATGCCCACGCACACCGTGCAATTCCTGCGAGATTGTGGGCATGACGTCACCATCGCTCCACAGCGAGATGTGTCCTTCGGCGGCGCTCAGGCCGTCATGCGTCTGGACGGCTGCTGGTGCGGGGCCAGCGATGGCCGCCGAGATGGGCAAGCTGTGGCGAGGTAAGTCTCCCTCCCCCCGCTACCATCGCAGCCATGTTGTACGGCGGCATTGACGAAGCTGGGTACGGGCCGATGTTTGGCCCACTGTGCGCTGGTGTATCGGTCTTTGAAGTACCCGATGACGGCCTTGACGACTTGCCCTGCTTATGGAACCTTCTTGATAGCGCCGTCGTGCGGGGGAGACGCGATTCAAAGGATCGCATCGCGATCAACGATTCGAAGAAACTCAAAGGTGGGAAATCGGCCTCGCATCCACTGACCAGTCTTGAGCGAGGCGTGCTGGCCTTCACGGCCGCAGCAAAAAACGACAGTCAGTGGCTTCAAACCCTCGACGATGTGGCCCTGCTCGACCACCTCGGCGTCGCGACCCCATCCACCAAGTGGTACGACTCCACTACCCAACTTCCGGTGGGACGCACGACGCCCCAACTCCGCATCGATCGCGGCCGACTCAGCCGTGTCATGGAGCGTTCAAAGGTCCGATGCGCCTGGGTCGGCGCTGCAGCAATCGACGCTGGTGAATTCAACCGCCAGGTGGAAACCACCGGGTCCAAGGCCATCGTCAACTGGGAACAAATCGTCACGCTCATTGAGACCTGCTGGAAGCGGGCCGCGGGCAGGCCACTGCGTCTGGCCATCGACCGTCAGGGTGGTCGCACACGCTACCTCGATGACCTTGGGACGACTTGGCCCACCGCCACACGACGCGTAATGGATGAGACTCCAGAACACAGCAGGTATGTTCTGCACATGGATGGTCGCGGGCCGCTGGAAATTCGCTTTGATGCCCGTGCCGATGAGCGGCACCTGCCCGTGGCCTTGGCCTCCATGACGGCCAAATACGTGAGAGAACTGCTCATGCTCCGGCTGAATCGCTTTTTCACGGCCCACCTGCCTGATCTCTCGCCAACGGCGGGTTATGTCCAAGATGGGCGGCGATTTCTCAAGGACATCGAGCCAGTCATCAAGACCACCGGAATCCCGCTAGGACAACTGGTCCGATCCTGCTGAATTTGCACATTCTCCACTTGGATCGGACCTTGTTTGTAGATACCATGCTCGCTTCGCCCGGTCATCGGTGACTGGGCGGTCAATCAGGTCCGGAACGCGTTGGGAGGATCCCACCATGCCAAATGAAGAGGACGACGACGCCCGGCCGCGCTGAGACACCTGTCCGGCGTGATGTCGGGCATCAGCACCCCCGCTGCCTTCAGGCAGCACCCTGAACAATTTGATGACGTTACCGATGCCAATGCATCGGATCGATCACACTTTCCAGAGGGCATGCCCCTCGCAGCCGTCCCGCTTTCATCGCGGGCCACCCAGTGAGCGAAACCAATGGCTACTGATCTCACCCTCGTACGAAACATCGGCATTTGCGCCCACATCGACGCCGGCAAGACCACCGTCACCGAACGCGTCCTGTACTACACCGGCAAGAACTACAAACTTGGTGAAGTGCATGAAGGTACGGCCACCATGGACTTCCTCGAGGAAGAACAGCAGCGTGGCATCACCATTCAGTCGGCCGCGACGACATGCCCCTGGGATCACCACGGCAAGACTTACACGGTCAACCTCATTGATACTCCGGGGCACGTTGACTTCACCATCGAAGTCGAGCGGTCGATGCGTGTACTCGACGGCGCCGTGGCAGTATTTGATGCCAAGGAAGGCGTAGAAGCCCAGAGCGAAACCGTCTGGCGACAAGCCGAACGATACAACGTCCCACGAATGTGCTTCATCAACAAGATGGACAAAATCGGTGCCAACTTTGAGTTCTCGTTCAACACCATCCGTGAACGACTCGGCGCCAACCCGATCGCCTTACAGATTCCCATTGGTGATGGCGACACCTTTGAAGGACTTGTCGATCTCATCGAGATGAAGGCCTACTACTTTGACAGCGGCGAACTCGGTGCCGTGGTGGAGCAGCGTGAAATCCCTAGCGATATGAAAGAGATGGCCGAACTGTGGCGACATGATCTGGTTGAGAAGGCCGCCGAACTCGATGACACGCTCACCGAGAAGTACATCGAAGATGAGCACTCCATTACGCCCGCCGAAATTCAGGCCGCCATTCGCAAGGGGACCATTGAGCACACCTGTGTCCCGACCCTCTGTGGTGCGGCCCTTCGAAATATCGGCATTCAGCGACTCCTCAATGCCGTCATCGACTACCTGCCCAACCCCACCGAAGTCCCCCCGGTCGAGGGCACCGACCCTCGCGATTCAGATACAAAATTGAGCCGTCCAAGCAGCACAGACGCCCCCTTCTCGGCCTTGGTGTTCAAGGTCGTAGCCGATACCCATGGCGATCTCACCTATGCCCGTATTTACTCTGGCGTCCTTCCCAAGGGCACCCGGGTACTTAATCCAGGCAACGGCAAAAAGGAAAACGTCTCGCGAATCTACGAGATGCATGCCAAGGATCGAGAAGCGCTCGACCAAGCCGAAGCCGGCATGATCGTCGCCTTGATCGGACTGAAAAACAGCATGACCGGTGACACGCTGTGCGATACCAACGAGCCCATCGTGCTTGAGCGAATGGAATTTCCCGATCCGGTCATCTCGATGTCCATCGAGCCCCAAACCACCGAAGACAAGAAAAAACTGTCCGAGGCGCTTGGCACCATTACCCGCGAAGATCCCTCTTTCCAGGCTCGCTACAACGAGGAGACCGGCGAGACGATCATTTCGGGCATGGGCGAATTGCATCTTGAGATCGTCAAGAACAAGCTTGTTCGTGATATGAACATCGGCGTTAATGTCGGCACGCCTCGCGTGTCCTACCGAGAAACCATCGTGGGCCCCGCCGAGAACGTCCGCGGGAAGTTCGTCAAGCAGACAGGCGGCCGCGGTCAGTACGGCGACGCCACCGTCAACGTACGCCCCTGCACCGAAGCCGAAGCAACCGAAATGGATCTCAAGTACAAGAACGGCATCGCCTTCAAGGACTCGATCTCGCAAGGATCCATCCCCCGCGAGTACATCCCATCGGTCGAAGCTGGCGCCCGCAGCGCCGCCTTGTCGGGCATTCTTGGTGGATACCCGATGGTCAACGTGCTCGTCGAACTGGTCGACGGTTCCTACCACGACGTCGACTCCAGTCAAGTTGCCTTCGAACAAGCTGGCAGTCTGGCCTACCGCCAAGCGTGTACACAGGCAGGCCTTGCCCTGCTCGAGCCGATCATGTCCGTCACCATCACTACCCCCGAAGATTTCTTCGGTTCGGTGACCGGCGACATCTCGAGCCGCCGCGGCCATGTAGTCGACTCTGAACTTCGAGGCAATGCTCGCATCATTACGTGTGAGGTGCCCCTCTCAGAGATGTTCGGCTACACAACCGTACTGCGTGGCATGACCCAAGGTCGTGCCAGTTCTTCAATGGAACCGGCCGAGTACCGTGTCATGCCCAGCAATCTCAGCGATGAGGTTCTGCAACACTCGTGAGTTCACTAACCCCAGCGTCATGCGTGCCGGATCTTGATCGCCAGTGGCTTGATCGAGCGGCGGCCATGGCGGTGCGGGGCTTTGGCCGTGTCGCGCCCAATCCCCTTGTCGGATGCATCGTGCTCGATGCCGATGGTGCCATGGCAGGGTCTGGCCTGCATCGACGCTGCGGCGACGACCATGCTGAAGTCGAAGCAATCCACGATGCTGGCAATTGCGCAGCAGGTGGAACGATGTACGTCACACTTGAGCCGTGCAACCACACCGGACGCACACCGCCATGCACACAGGCCATTGTGGCCGCTGGGATCAGTCGTGTTGTCATTGGTACCAACGATCCAAACGCCGAGTCCGGAGACGGCATCGGGGCCCTTCGAGCCGCGGGAGTCGAGGTAGAAGTGATTGACCACCAGCCGTCAGCCGATGTCTCAGCCCCCTTCCGATATCGGTTGGAGACGGGGCTGCCGTGGCTCATCGCCAAGTGGGCTCAAACCGTTGATGGTGCCATCGCAACTCGCACCGGCGACAGTCAGTGGATCTCGTCCCCAGCGAGCCGCGCAGTGGTACATCGGCACCGTGGTCGAGTCGATGCCATTCTCACGGGCATCGGCACCGCCATGGCGGATGACCCGCAACTCACCGCCCGAAACGTGCGACTACGAACCGTCGCACGCCGCATCGTGATTGATCCAAGCCTGCGACTGCCTCTCGACAGCAATTTGATTGCCACCATTGGCCAAGCCCCGCTGACTCTCGTGTGCCTAGATGCCAGCGGCGACAGCCGCCATGCCGAACTGGAAGCCGCGGGCGTGGAAGTCGTCTCATACCCTGGCCAGTCGGGGAGATTGGTGCTTCGGAACGTTCTTGGCGATCTTGCCAAACAGCATGACCTCTCTCATGTTCTGGTCGAGTCGGGCCCGGGGCTCATGTATAGCCTGCTCAAAGAAGACCTCGTGCGGGAACTGGCCGTGTTCATTGCTCCGATGCTGCTCGGTGACGGGCAGGCGCTTCCGCCCTTGGATGGTCTGTCGCCGCTACGAATGATTCAAGCGCGACACATCGAACTGCATGCCACCCATCGCCGAGGTGATGATGTCCTGCTTCGCTACTGGATTGAGGCGATTGGAAGTCCGAACGCTTCCGCCGACAACGGTAGGTGAGTTCCCTCAGGCAGGATCCGAAGCACGCGATCGCCATTTTCCATCGCCCAGCGACCGCGGCCATCAGGTGGAAGCGGCTCGCGAAGAATGCGAACCGAGTCAAGGGGCGCCCCCTGCCGACCCCGTAGCGTCATGACAGCTACTTCTAAGTCAGATGGATACCGATCAACGAACATCAATTCGGTCGCAACAGGCGTGGTCAACACATTCATCAGGCCTTCGACGACGCCAGCGGCCGCAACTGATCCCCCATGTGCTGGCGCCACCCAGTGGTCAAGTGATCGTTCCAGCAATACACGGTCCGCACCGACCTGGACATCAATGCGGTGCACATCCATGGCCGCTACATCTGTTCCAGACTTATCTACCAATGACATTGGATCGCCAAGCAAACGCCTGACATCCGGTGGTTTCATTCGGACAACCGACGGCACACCCTCCACCATGGCATAGCGAGCTTGTCCCGAGCCGGCAATCGCGTCGCCCACCAGTACCGTCCGATCCAAGTCAGGTCCAGAGACGGTCACCCTCGCGACGGGAGGATCCAACCCAAAGGCCGACGCATCCTCGGGATGGTCCAGAAGGACCGCCTCACCAACAACGCCTGCCAGTTCGACAATGTGCTGGGCGGTAGCGGCATCGTCGGCACGTGTTTCGATGGGCGAGGTAATTCGCCAGTGGCGGCCCTGCCGTTGGAGCACCATTGTTTCCTCGCGAACGGTTCGCTCCAAACGGTTCGCGTCCACGGACAGCTCTGGGAAGAAACGAAGATCGCGCCACGTGGAAGGATGTTCACCAAGGATGACATCGTGCAGCGATGGATCGACCACAAGCAAGCCATCCACTCCGTCCCGCGCGGCCCATGCTCGACCTGCCATGCCCCGGCGGCCCAGCACAATGCCAACCTCACCAGCCTCACCGCTCAGCATCAACGACGCCATGGGCGGGTCGAGCCCGAGCGCGGTTCGATCTATTTCCTGTTCGGGTTGCCCAGCATCAACGACCGTCGTGCCCATCGCCGCAGCGGGAAGGGCCAGTAGCAAATCGGCATGCATACGATGGCGAAACGGCTCAACCTGCCACCACCCGTCAGCCTCACGTCGAAACCGCCATCGGTCATCGCCGCGTGCCAACCGCATGTCATCAATCGTGTCTAGATCGAACCCCTCCAACTCGATGAGACGGCGTGTCTCCGTGTGCTTCTGTTGAATGCCCAGTGATGGCCCCCACAGCACCGCCGCTACCACCAGCGTGGCAGCCATACACCACAAACCAACAAGTGTTGTCCACCGCATCAGCTGCGCCTCCTCAGCCAGACTCCAACTCCCACAAGCACAGCAAAAGCGGGAATGCCGCCAAGCAGAATCCAGCCCCACCGTTGTCGGGCACTGGCCGAAATTCCACTGAGCCGCCCCACTTCTTGGCTAAGCGCACCTCGTGCAATGCGATCATCAAGACCCGAAAGCCAACTCGTCGCGGCCATCATGAGTTCGTGATTCCCCGGATGCGCCAGTGACACGCGATCGCCTCCGGCGGACAAGGTCGCATCGGCTACCGAAGTCCGCAGCCAGCCCCCACTGCCCACCACGAGTACGCGACCACCTGCTGGGGTTTCAACTGCAGTCACGAGGTTGACTGGGTTCTGCGGAACCGTGTTCGGGTCGAAGGTCGGCGGCCGTCGTCGCAGTCGCGGATCGACACTGACCAGTGGTCGCCATTGATCTTCGATCCACCGATCGACCGATGGCGCCACGCTGGCCAGATCTACCGCCGCTGAGCCTGCTGCGGCTTGCACTGGTACTGGAAGCGGGAGCAATAAGGACTGCCCATGCATGGCCGATGCAAGTGGGTGGGGCGCGGGAAAATCGGTGAGTTCGACCGCCGCCTCTGGCGCCTTGCCTCCGGGAACATCCCGCAGAAGGACGACTCCTGTTTGAGCTTCGATGCCAAGTTTGGCAAGAAGCGTCGCCCACGGATCGAGCTGCCCCATGCTCGGCGCCGGGCTCGGGAACAGGCTGATGAGCACACCTTCGCCCTGGGCGATCAATCGTTCGGTCGCGCGACGCACCGCCGCCTCGGACGCTGCCGACTCCGCACCGCTGCGGTGCATCGGGGGCAGCACGACCCACGCCGTGGGGCCACCATCCCACGAGGGAGGAACCTGCTGGCGGTGTGGAGTCCACTGGTCAACGACCACCCGAGAAGCCTGCAACATCGCTGCGGCCCCGGCGACATCGAACTGCTTGTTGCCACCACCAAGCACAGAGGTATCGCCATCATGCACAAAGACCACGCGGGGTTGCTGTTGGTCCAACAGACTTCGAATCGCCGCGCTGATGATTTGCTCACCGCGGAATCGCTGATCAAATGTGATTCGACCATCCTCAGAGGCTGCGAAACTCCGAGGAACGATTTGCGAAGCAGGGATGACGTGCGTTCCCATGGGACCAGACACAACCGCCACCTCGCCTTGGGCCAATCGCCGCCCAAACGAAGCGCGGGGCAACGGTTCGAGCCGACTGAGACGATCAGCATCGACAGCAAGACGGCCGGCCAGTGACTCGCAGGCCTCACTGCTGATACGCAGGGGCAACACGTCGTCAAAGGGCGATACGAGACGACTGGCGGCATCCAATTCCACCGACCACGACGCCAACGCCTGATGCGCGATTGTTCGAGCCGCATCGAGGTCGGGCAAGGGCTGGTGCGGTCCCGTGGCCATGGAGTCGTCGATGGCTGCAAGCACTTGGTCGCCTTGCGAAGCAAGCACCGCCATGGCTGCGGCAATGGTGCGCAAGGGGTGATCTCCCTCCTGCTCGACTGCACGCCAAGGGCCCGCGGCGGCAGTGGCCAACTCGATCAGCGAGACAAAGGCCGTTCGCCCTTGGTCGATCGCATGCACCCATGCAGTGATGTCATCCTCGCTTCCTCGATCTAGATCCAGCAGCAATGCCTCCCACGCCATCAATTGGTCTGGTTGCGTCGGATCGATGCGGCTGGCTTGAAGGGAAGGCGCTGCCGCTTCAAATCGGCCAAGCACTTCGTCGATCTGTCGACGCATGGCTAACTCGGTTCGATCATCTGCGACCGCCACGGTGAGCCGCCATTCCCCTGGGAGGTCGGCAAGCAAGGCCTGTGTGCGTGGGCTCAATGAATAGGCCCGCGATTTGGTGGCGTCCAATCGCACTCGCAGTTCTGGTGATAACAGCAGCACGTTGAGCGCTAGCAATCCAACAACCAGCGCAATCCACCCAGTTGCAGCCGTCCTGAGGCGTCCGTCGGTTTGCAACAGGAGCGAGGCTGCTACTAGAAAAGCCACGATGATCGAGAGGAAGTACACAACATTGGCGGAGTCCAGCAAGCCCAGTGTGAAGTCTTGCAAGCGTTGCAGCGGATCGACTTCCACCAGCAGAGCATGCCAACTCGGCCCCAGAACCGTTGGAAGTGCTACCTCGGCCAATACCGCCACTGCAATCCATGCCAAACAGGTCACGAGAAAAGCCACCGCTTGGCTTGCGACGACCGCCGACACCGCCAGCCCCGTTGCAACCAATCCACTACACAGCAGCAGTAGGCCCAGATAGCCCGTGGCAATCGCTCCAAGGTCCGGGCGGCCATACGCCTCAAGTAATGCCACTTGCACCAGCGTGGGCACCAACAGCACTGCCAGCACCGCCATGCACCCGAGCCACTTGCCAAGCACGATGCAAGTGGGACCCGCCGGCGATGCCTGCAAGAGTTCCAACGTGCCGCGTCGGCGTTCCTGACAAATCGAAGCCATCGTGACCGCCGGTGCGCATACCATCAGGAAGAGCGCATCAAAACCCAGCACCGCAGCAAGTTCCGCGGGGCGCCCACTGTGGAAGACAGACTGCATAAAGACCAGACCTGACCCCGCCAAAAAGATGGCTGGCACAATCCAACCGGCCGGCGCGAGATAGAAGGCACGCCATTCAGACCATGCGATGACCAAGACGCGTCTCATGCGTGATGACCCTCCAGAACAGAGTGCACCCATGTTTCAAGTGAATTCTGCACTTGACTCAGCGTTCGGACTACCCCACCGGCCGCCGCAATGGCTTCTGAAATGGCGGTCTTAGCTGTCGCAACATCTGATACTGCACAGATCACACGCTGCCAGGGTGGCTCGCTGTTCGTAAGCGTGACCGTGTCAATGACTGGTATGCCCGACATACACGTTGCAAGATCGATGCCCCGCGCTTCAACCTCCACCGTGCAGTGCCCACCGCGCAACGTATCAACGGCGCGACTGGCGCGAAGCCGTCCACCAGCAATGATCAGTAGGTCATCACACACCGCCGATGCCTCAGCCAGTTGGTGAGTAGAAAGCAGAATCGCGCGGTCTCCGGCAAGGTCCCGCAGCAGGGCGCGAAATGCCTGCTGCTGCACCGGATCCAGACCAGTGCCTGGTTCATCGAGTACCAAGGCCGGCGGATCATGCACAATGGCCGCAGCCAGAGCGACCCGCTGTCGATAGCCTCGTGACAGTTGTCCAATCACGCGGCGACGCACATCTCCAATGCCACATTGGTCGAGCACCGCATCGACTCGACGCCCGGTCACCCCCCCAACCAAACCCGCCCGATACTGCAAGTATTCGATGACTCGAAGTTCCTCGCGGGCAGGTGCTCCCTCAGGAAGCCAACCAAGCAGCCGTCGGCCGGCTCGATTGGAAGAATTCATGACGTGTCCATCGATCATCGCATGGCCACTCGTTGGAGGCAACACGCCGCAGAGCATTCGCATGCAGGTGGTCTTGCCCGCACCGTTGGGACCGAGAAAACCGGCGATATGGCCGCGTGGGATCTGCAACGACACATCATCGACCGCGACGAGATTGCCGAATCGCTTGGTTAGATGGTCAGCTCGAATCACGAAGTAGCTCCAATTGGTCGGTCAAAGCCTGCGATGGTTCCCACAGAAGCCCCCGCTGTCAAGGCGAACCGCTTGCCAAGGTCCAAGGATGGAGTAGGCTTCTCTCCGGACAAGCAGTCGAGGGTCCGCCATGGACCAGGTTTTTCAGACATCTGACTCGGGCGAACACAGCACCGGTGACCGCTCCACAATCGTCTCAGCCCTTCAAAACGTGGGTGATGCCATCGTGGTCATCTCTGCAGACTCGAGCATTCTCTGGGCCGATGACCGGTTCAGCAAGCTCCCAATGGTCGCGCAGGATCGATGCCGACAATGGTGCGCCACAGTCGATGCACAGGCCGACCGAACCCATCTCGAAGCCGCCGGGCGGTACTGGGAAGTCATTCTCAAGCGAGATGCCAACGAACTGGCGTGCTGCATCCTGCTCGAAACAACCGGCAACCGCACCAAACAACTCCGCATCGAAGCCGTCGAGGCCGCGGGGCTCATGTTGCTCCACTTCAACCGAGATGAAATTCGCCACATGACCGTGGCAGATCGCCTTCGCTTGCTCGAACAGCGGATCATCGAGAGTGTCCGCCGAGAATTGAAGTTTGATCACTTTGAAATCCGTCTTCGAAGCCCTGGCACCGATCGGCTTGAACTGGTCATCTCACAGAATCTATCCCCGCTTCGAATCGGTGAATTCATTCATGCATCTGAAACCGGCAATGGTATTTCTGGGTGGGTTGCAGCTACCGGAAAGAGTTATGTCTGCGGTGATGTGCAAAAGGACCCCCTCTACCGCGAAGGTCTCGATGACGCGCGAAGCAGTCTGACCGTTCCGCTGATGCTCCACGGCAAGGTCATTGGTGTGTTCAACATCGAGTCCGACACCGTGGGCGTCTTTGACACGGATGACTGCATCGCCGCCGAACGCTACGGCGAGTACATCGCAAGCGTGTTGCATATGCTTGATCTGCTGGTCGTAGAACGCACCACCACCCGCGAGCAATCCGTCCGAAACATCGAGTCAGAACTCGAATCGCCTTTGGACAGTCTCCACCAACTCGCCGCTGAACTGCGAGATCAAAAACTGACCGATGAAGCTGAACGCTTGGCCAAGATCGGCGGCGAGATTCGAAACCGAGTTGATGCCTGTGCCAGTGGGCCACGGTCGATCATCGACGCCGAACATGAGCTGCACTCTCTTCAGGTCGATCCAAACCTCGAGGGTTGCCTCGTGCTGGTTGTGGACGACGAAGAACGGATCCGAGGCGAGACGACGCAAGTGCTCGAGCAACTGGGCTGCGTCGTGCAGACCGCCGCCTCTGGCACCGAGGCGTTTATCGCCATCGAAGAGGCCGGCTCGGGGCATGCGTTCGATCTGGTGCTCTCGGACATCAAACTCCCTGATGCCAGCGGATATGAAGTCTTCACCAAGGCACGAGAAATTCTCCCCAACGTGCCCGTCGTGTTGATGACCGGGTTCGGCTACGACCCAAACCACACCATCATTCGCGCCAGCGCCGATGGTGTACAGGGCATTCTGCTCAAGCCCTTCCGCACCGAGCACTTCGTCCAAGCCATTCGCAACGCCCTGCTGCATGACTCCGCTCAGTCGCCCTGACACGCAACAACAAAACGATCATCCCCTTGCTCATCGCGAATGACGCGAGCATCATGCAGCCCTGCTTGTGTCAAGAGTTTGCACCCCGCCGCGGCATGATGATCATCCACTTCAATTGCCAGCAGCCCACCGGGAAGCAGGTGTCCTGGGGCCGATTCAATGATGCGGCGCACAACGGTCAACCCATCGCCGCCACCTCGGAGCGCCCCCTCGGGCTCAAACCGGCGGACGTTGTCAGCCAGTTCACCCCAGTGTGCATCGTCGATATAGGGAGGGTTAGACACTATGGCGTGGTAGCGGCCGACTCTCCCGAACTCACCAAGGGGTTGACAGCAATCGCCTAGCACACATGACACGCGATCGGTAACGCCGTGGCGTTCGATATTGCCCGCGGCCACTTTCAAAGCCTGCGATGAACAATCCGTCGCGACGACCTGCACAGTGGCATGCTGCAAGGCCACGCTGATGGCCACGCACCCACTTCCCGTTCCGATGTCGGCCACCCACAGTGAGGTGTCGCGATCGGATGGGTCGATGCCGCGATACCACGTATCGAATATTTGCACGAGCGATTCGGTGGCCGTTCGAGGAATGAGTACGTCGGGGGTCACGTCATAGAGCCGCCCGAGAAACCCCGCCTCGCCAATCATGTACTGCACCGGTTCGCTCGCAGCAGCCCGCAAGACCAATGCCCGCAAGGCCTCACGCTCATCAGCCGAGGCTGGGCGTTCCAGATCGGTGTACAAATGAATTGGATCGGTGCCCAGCACATGGGCGACCAGCCAGCGGGCCGTCACCAGCGGCTCATCGATGCCCTTGGCTGCAAGATGCGTCTCGATCCAGCTCAATAACGAGCGTGTCGTCCACACGTCAGGCTGAACTGTTGGGCCGTGTGCCATGGGAACTGCAGGCTACCATGCCGCCCGCGGAACCTGTCCGCCAAGGAGTTGGATCGATGCGTGTGCTCATGCTCGGGTGGGAGTTCCCCCCCTTCATCACCGGTGGGCTGGGCACTGCATGCCACGGACTGACTCACGCGCTGGATTCCCACGGTGTTCAAGTGGCCTTTGTCCTGCCCACTGCAATTGATCGCAGCGCAGCCAGTCATGTCGATTTGCTCAGTCCGGACATCCCCCCCATGCCCTCCCCACAGCACGTGGCAGCAACCGCTCAGAGCACACCTCCGCACGCGTGTCCTAGTGAACAGTCCAGCGCCACCACGCCTGTCCCAGTGCCCCCACAGGTCGCCACCCCAACCCCACGTGATGGCAAAACGGATCAACAGGGTCTTGCCGACGACCTCACCGACACATTCAGTAGTGGCATCGACTTCGTGCGAATTCCATCACGACTGGCCCACCCATACGACCCGAGCCAATCTGGCGTTCCAGTAGGTGAAGTGGGCAACTCACCTCCACCTCAGAAGAGACGCACCGCGGCAGCCCCGGGGGGGAGTGGCCCAACTTGGACACCAAGTCAGGGCCCAGATGCCACTCGGCCTGACCATGCAGGATGTCATGAGGACCTGGTCCAAGACGAATTGCATGACGAACTTGTGGAAGAAGAACATCCCAGCGACGATGCCGGAGCCGACTACGCTGGCGACATGATGAGCGAGGTTCGCAGGTTTGCCTCCTTTGCCACTCGCGCTGCCTCGTCGCGGCAGTTCGACATCATTCATGCCCACGATTGGATGACCTACCCAGCGGGCTTGGCCGTGGCCCGCCGAAGCGGTCGACCACTGGTGGTGCATGTGCACTCGACAGAGTTTGATCGAAGTGGCGAGCACGTCAATCAGCAGATCTATGACATCGAACGTCGTGGCATGCACGGTGCCATGCGGGTGATAACCGTATCTCGACTGACGCGAGACATTGTCATCCGCAGGTACGGTGTCGATCCTCGCAAAGTGACGGTCGTCTACAACGGTGTGGCCATCGATCCTATCGAACAGGGCATCAAGCCCATTGGTCGCCGTGAAAAAATCATCTTGTATTTTGGTCGGATCACCAGGCAAAAAGGGCCAGAGTTCTTCATTCGCGCCGCGGCACGAGTACTTGAAGTCAAAGACAACGTTCGCTTTGTCGTGGCGGGGTCGGGCGATCTGTATCAAAAGTGCATCGATCTGGCCGCGTCGCTTGGCATCGGACAGCACTTCGTGTTTACAGGCTTTCTCCGAGGTGCCGACATCGACAAGGTCTTTGCCATGGCCGACCTCTTTGTCATGCCATCCATCTCCGAACCATTTGGTATCGCGCCTCTTGAAGCGATGAGCCATGACGTCCCAGTGCTGATCTCCCGAACATCGGGAGCCAGCGAAGTGCTGTCCCACGTGCTCAAGTGCGACTTCTGGGACACCGAAGCGATGGCCGACCGCATGGTGGCTGTCCTGCGTCACCCACCGCTGCAGCAGACACTTCGCCGCGAGGGGGTCATCGATGTTCGCCGGCTGACCTGGGACGATGCCGCAGCCAAGTGTGAGACGGTCTATGAGGAAGTTGTCGAGGCCATGCAGGCCCACTGACGCCCTTGGCACCGACCCATGGGCTCTATACTTTCCGGCTCATGTCGCTCTTCCGCCGCAAATCCAAACACCGCGACGCCACTCCTGCCGCGTCTGTGACGCACTCAAGCCCGTTTGGTCCGGCCACGGAAACGGCCATCCATCGCATTGGTGGCGAACTGATCCGCCAAGCGGATCAACATACTGGCGGCATGCTGTCGGCCGCCTTCTGGTCGGACAAACTTATGGACTGGGCCATGAAGGATGAAGCCTTCAAGGTCCAACTGTTTCGGTTCATTGACTGTTTCCCTTCGCTGCACACCAAGCAAAATGTGCACGAACATCTGGTCGACTATCTGACACAACCGGGCGTCACTCTGCCATCGGGCCTTGGCATGGGTTTGAAAGCAGGCGGACTGGCCAAAGGCGCCATGTCCAAGACCGTGTCGGGTCGAATCGAAGGAATGGCCAAGCGATTCATCGCCGGCACCGATGCCGCCACCGCAACACCGATGCTGCGAAAACTCTGGACACAAGGGCTGGCCTTCTCGGTCGATCTACTTGGCGAAGCATGTGTCAGCGATATGGAAGCCGCCAAATACCAAAGACGATACCTCGATCTCGTAGACAACCTGTCTGACGAAACCGCGACGTGGCCTGCCAATGAACGACTCGACTCAGATTATCTCGGGGCCATTCCCCGTGCCAACGTGTCCATCAAGATCAGTTCGCTCTATGCCCGAACCGATCCGATCGATTACCACGACACGCTCGATGGACTCGTCGAAGCATTGCGCCCGATTCTCCAATGCGCCGCCAAGAAGAATGTGCTCATCAACTTCGACATGGAGCACCACGCCTTCAAGGATCTCACGATGGATCTCTTCCAGCGATGCTGTGAGGAAGTCGATTTTCCCGCAGGTCTAGCCATGCAGGCCTATCTCCGCAGTGGTGATGACGACGCTCGCCGGATGATCGACTGGGCCCAGCGAACCGGAAAGCAAGTAACCGTGCGACTGGTCAAAGGCGCGTACTGGGATGCCGAAACCATCGAGGCTGAAATGCACGGATGGCCCATTCCGGTGTGGTCTCGCAAGATAGAGACCGATGCATGTTTTGAGCGGATGACCGCCGCGTTCATTGAGTCCATGCCATCCACCACCGACGAAGGCGGAGTCAAACTTGCCCTTGGATCACACAACTTGCGTTCCATCGCAACGGCTATAGCCCTGCTGGAACAACGTGGACTTCCCGCCAATGCCTTGGAACTCCAAATGCTCCACGGCATGGCCGACCAACTCAAAGGTGTGATGATCGAACGAGGTATTCGCCTGCGAGAATACGTGCCTGTTGGCGAGATGATTCCTGGAATGGCCTATCTGGTTCGACGGCTGCTTGAAAACACATCCAATGAATCTTGGCTGCGTGGAAGCAGCACCGGCGAAGCGTCGGTCGAAGCACAACTCGCCTCACCGCACGACCAGTGCACACAAGAAGATCCCGGCATCGAACGCATTGCGGGCGCGCCTGAGCGGCACGCTTTGTCCACGGCCGTTGAGGGGTTGGCAGATGGGCGTCCATTCTTCTCTGAGTCTCTGCGAGACTTCGCCGATGCGACGCAGCGTGAGCAGTTCCGCCGCGATGTAGAGGCCTCGAGTGTGCCCGTCGTCTCCATCGATGCCACCGAAACCCAAGCCGATGCCGCCATAGGCAAAGCAGCGAAGGCCTTTCCTCGATGGCGTGATACTCCGGCTATGGAACGTGCCAGCATGCTCGTGCGATGCGCGAATCTCATGCGTGAACGGCGCGATACGCTGGCCGGGGTGATGATTCGGGAGGCTGGAAAGACTTGGCGTGAAGCCGATGCCGATGTATGCGAAGCCATCGACTTCTGCGAGTACTACGCCCGCGAGGCCGTCCCGATGTTCCAGCCGCGACGGCTCGGACAATTCATCGGCGAACTCGATCAGCACCTTCATGAGCCTCGGGGCGTCGCGGTCGTCATCGCCCCATGGAATTTTCCCTTGGCGATTTGCTGTGGCATGACGGTGGCCGCCTTGGTCACCGGAAACACCGTGCTGGTCAAGCCAGCGGAACAGACTCCCGCCATCGCCAAGTTGCTCGTAGACATGCTGCACGATGCTGGTGTTCCCAAGGACGTGTTGCACTTCATCGCCGGCAAGGGTGAAACCGTCGGCGCCGCGCTCGTCCGCGACCCTCGGACATCTCTGGTGGCCTTCACTGGTTCCAAGGCCGTTGGTCTCAACATTGTGCAGGCTTGTGGCGAGGTCCCTGATGGACAACCCTTCGTCAAACGAGTCGTCTGCGAAATGGGTGGTAAGAACGCCATCATCGTCGACACCTCCGCCGATCTCGACGAGGCCGTCCTAGGAGTGCGTGACAGCGCCTTCAACTTCCAAGGCCAGAAGTGTTCGGCATGCAGCCGCGTCATCGTGGTGGGCACGGCCTACCAACCCTTTGTAGATCGACTGTGCCCATCGGTCGAAACTCTGACCATCGGCAATCCGATGCGACCGGGCACTGACATCGGTCCGGTCATCGACGAGGAAGCAGCCACAAAGATTCGGCAATACATCGATATCGGTCGGGAAGAAGGCACGCTGGCCGCGACGATTTCAGTTCCCGATGGCCTCGAAGCAGAAGTCGGCCTGCCCTTTGTGGCGCCGCACGTCTTTACCGAGATCGAACCTCACCACCGGCTGGCCAATGAGGAGATCTTTGGCCCCGTGCTCGCAGTAATACGGGCTGACTCATTCGAGCAAGCAATCCAGATTGCCAACAACACCGACTACAAACTCACCGGTGCCGTCTACAGTCGACGCCCATCGCATCTGGAACTCGCCCGCAGGGACTACCGCGTGGGCAACCTCTATCTCAATCGAGGAAGCACCGGTGCATTGGTTGGGCGTCAACCCTTCGGCGGGTTCGGTATGTCCGGGGTTGGTGCCAAGGCTGGTGGCGACGAGTATCTCTCACAATTCACGGTGCCTCGCGCCATCTGCGAGAACACGATGCGACGTGGATTCGCACCGGGCCTTTGATCTGCTAGCGAGCACGGTCGAGCCACCGATACTGCACGGCCTCGGCGATGTGCGATTGGTCAACCTGGGCGACTTCATCAAGATCGGCCAGCGTGCGGGCGATGCGACGAATGCGATCCCATGCGCGGGCACTCAAGCCAAATTGTTCGACCGCCTCGCGTAGCAGCCGCCGGGCATCATCTTTCAACGATGCCAACGCATCGAGTTGCCGTGTCTTGAGTCGTCCGTTGGGCGTTACGCCCTGCCGCTGCTGTTGCACGCGCCAGGCACGTTCAACTCGCTGACGGACCTCACCACTGCTTTGCCCCAGTTTCTGGTGATCCAAATCCTCTACAGGAATCGGGGGCACTTCGACGTGCATGTCGATTCGATCGAGCAGTGGCCCTGAGAGTCGATCGAGCGACCCATCTAACCCGGGCCGCCCACCCCCCCGCCGGGTGGGGTTCATGGCCGCCACAAGGAGCACCCGCGAGGGAAAAGTCGCTCGGCCCGCGGCACGGGCGATCACCACCTCGTCCCGCTCCAACGGCTCACGGAGCGCTTCGAGGGCTCCACGTTGAAACTCGGGCAGCTCATCAAGAAAGAGCACGCCCTGATGGGCCAGGGTGATCTCACCAGGACGCGGTCGCGTTCCACCGCCCACAATGGACGCCGCCGATGCGGTGTGGTGTGGCGCACGAAATGGCCTTG